>USJG01000153.1 GCA_900554925.1 uncultured Lachnospiraceae bacterium | reverse complement strand
CTCCTGCCCTTTGCCTTCCGCCGGATGCTGCGTCCCCGGAAATACCGCAAAAAACACTTGCGTTCTAAAAACTGACATCATCTTTAAATGGAAAGGAATCTACCCATGAGTTTTAATTCCCGCATCTCTCACACTTTCGAAAATGCCCCTGTGCTGCCCCTGACTAACAGCACACGCTATGTTATTATAAGTGATTGTCACAGAGGCAGCGGAAATGCCAACGATAATTTCCTTAAAAATCAAAATCTGTATTATACTGCACTTGCCCATTATTATGAACGTGGCTTTACCTATATTGAGCTGGGAGATGGGGATGAACTCTGGGAAAACAGAAATATGCGGCAAATTATAGAAATCCACAGCAGCACCTTTCGTCTCCTTTCCCTTTTTTATAAACGCAGCCGACTTTATATGATCTATGGAAATCATGATATGGAAAAGAAAAAAAGCGGCTACAGCAAATCCTTTTATTCTTCTTACTTTTGTATAGACACTCTGTGCGTGCAGCCGCTTTTTCCTGATCTGACTTTTTATGAGGGAATCATTTTGGAAACTCCCGGTAAGGATTGTCGTCTTTTTCTCACTCATGGCCATCAGGCAGATTTTTTAAATTCCACCTGCTGGAGGCTGGCACGCTTTCTCGTCAGATATTTCTGGAAGCCTTTAGAGCATCTGGGCGTACTGGATCCCACCAGCGCCGCCAAAAATTATGTACGAAAGGACAGGATTGAGCAGCGCCTTGACCACTACGCCCAATCTCATAATCTGCACTTAATTACAGGACACACTCACAGACCCCGTCTTAATCCGGAATCACCTTTTTATATGAATACCGGCAGCTGTGTTCACCCATATAATATTACCTGCCTGGAAATTGAAAACCAAATGATCACTTTAGTAAAATGGACCGTTTCCGCCAGGAAAGACAAAACCCTTTACGTTGCCAGAGAAATTCTGTCTAAATGTCCTCTTTCACGAATATTCCAGGTTCGTTGACATGGCAGATCAGGTAGTGATATAATGACCAAAAGGAGGCAGAAATTATGTACGAAATGAAAGATGAATACCTGACAGGAATTGAATTTATTGACAATGAACATAGAAGGCTGTTTGAAATAGCTGAGGAAACCTATCAGTTAAAAAACGCAGAGTTTATTCCTGACAAACATGACCAGATAAAAGGACTTTTTAACGAATTAAAGGAATACACCGCGCTTCACTTTGCTCATGAAGAAGAATATATGCAGTCTATCGGTTATAAGAAATTATTTACCCAGAAAGTACAGCACGACGCATTTATCCATTGGCTGGAAGAACAGGAGTTTGACAGTATTGATGAAGAATATGAGGATCAGGATGCTGTAATCGGAGATATTTTAAAATATTTAACGGACTGGCTGGTAAGCCATATTCTGGAAACCGATAAGCAGATTCCTGCCTCATAAGCAATAGTGGTACAGTGGTACCTATGGATTATTGATAGAAACGGACTTTTAAACAGAACCTTTATCTCTTACGAGGTTCCATTTAAAAGTCCGTTTTCCGTTCTGTTTCTGCATAAACACTTTAACTTGAAAAATAAAAGGCAAAATTATTTTTACCGCTTTTCTTCACCTGATACATAGCGTCATCTGCGCAGATAATCAGATGTTCAATATCCTTGGCATCTGCAGGATATGAGGCAACTCCAATACTTCCTCCCACCTTTCGCTTTTCTCCTGCCAGCAAAAACGGTTTGTCAAAAAGCTGAAAGCAATGCACGACTTCCTTTTCCACAATTTTACGCTGGCAGCTTCTGAGAATAATAATAAACTCATCTCCGGCAAACCGGTAAGGTGTAAGTAAAGGCGTTTTCATTCCCTTTAACCTGTCTGCAAGCTGCCTTAGCGCCTCATCGCCTGTGGTATGTCCATAGGTATCATTAATATGCTTGAAATTATCAATATCCAACATCATGATCGTGCAGGGTGCCTCCGTTCTGACGCAGTTCTCCAGATCCTCCATAAATTTACTTCTATTGGGAAGCCCTGTAAGGAAATCATGCTGTGAGGCGGATTCCATAATGCTTCTTGCATCCTCTAATTCCACCAGCAGTTTTCTTCGTCTGAAATTGTCGTACAATACCCAAAGTATAATAATCAAAAGGGCTGCTATCAGGATGCTTCCCGGCAGCAATACCTCTTTGTTGCGCTCCCAGAAGGAAGGCTGGTGGTTTATCACTACTGCTCCTTCCGGTATAAGAGAAAGGTCAAGATCAAACTTTTTCATAACAAGTTCGTCTATAAAATACACATTAGGTTTTTTAACCATTACTTCAATATTGCTGATTTCCTCTCCTCTGATGATATTCATTGCCATAAGGGCCGCAATCTTACCGGATTGATTCATAGACACTACATTTCCGCCCAAAATTCCTTCGCCAATGCCTCCCTCCACCATATGTAAGACCGGAACTCTTGCGTAATTTACAATAAATTCCACCGCTTCCTTATTGTTATACTGCCTTCCACTGGCATCCTCTGACAATATGATATAAATAAGAATAGAATCATTACCTACCTGACTGATTCTCTGACGAAGCTTATATATATTTAATGAAGAGGCGTTAATCTCGTTAAATTCCAGATCAGGATATTCCTCAGCACATTGATAAAAAGCTTTTCTTGCTGCTTTTCCTGTTGTGCTGTCATCCAGGATAGCCACTACCTTTCTGGCATCAGGATAGAGCGAAAGCCCAAGATCAATATTATCCTCTATGGAATATTTTTCGACAATTCCGGTAATCAACGGATCTTCAGATACCCGCATCGCCAGTTCTGCATCATTCACTCCTTCAAAGACCAGGGGTATTCCCGCAAACAGTTCCTCCTGATATTTAACCGCAAATAAAAGTGCCTCATCATCTCCAAGGATAATCACGTCATAGGGTTCTGTTACAGACAATCGGTATGCCAGGCTTTCATAGAATAGCTGTTCCGATACCTCATCATCCACTCTCTTTTTATCCATAAACTCATAATCCAGCACGACTCTTCCGCCAAAGCCTTCTTTAATACCCTCTATCTGCATCTGTACTGTATCAGTTCCATAAGAATAAGAACTGATAAAAAGTACCCTGCCCTCACTCTCTGTGCTATCCGCATATACATTGATACTATTTATACAAACTGAAAAGAGAAGCATACCTATGAATATACTTAATCTCTTTCTAATTTTGATCACGACTTTTCCTCCAAGCTGTATTTAGTACTTTATTACTATTTTATCACAAATTTTATACAAAGCAATGGTTCTGGAATATTTTTAAGCTATTTAACAATAAACGTACTATGATTTTTGATTTCACGTCAAAAATGCTCCGCAAATTTCTCTGCGAAGCATTTTTCTTGTTTATTTTATACAATTCTTACATCTCTAAGTTGTAACTTTTACCTTATACAATCCCCTGAGCAGTCATGGCATCTGCAACCTTTAAGAAGCCTGCAATATTGGCGCCGGCAACATAATTTCCTTCCATGCCATACTTTTTGGCTGCATCATCAAGGTTATGGAAAATATTAACCATGATATTCTTAAGCTTGCTGTCTACTTCTTCAAAGGTCCAGCTAAGTCTTTCAGAGTTCTGGCTCATTTCCAATGCAGAGGTTGCAACACCGCCTGCATTAGCTGCCTTGCCAGGTGCGAATAATACACCGTTAGCCTGTAAGTATTCTGTTGCTTCAATCGTAGTAGGCATATTAGCACCTTCTGCTACTGCGATACATCCATTGGCAACTAATGTTTTTGCATCGTCGATTAAAAGTTCATTCTGAGTTGCGCAGGGAAGAGCCACATCACACTTAATGCTCCAAACGCCTCTGCCCTCGTGATATTCTGCACTGGGTCTTGCTGCTGCATATTCTGTCAGTCTTGCGCGTTTTACTTCCTTAACTTCCTTTAAGAGCTCTACATCGATTCCTTCAGGATCATATACCCAGCCTGTTGAATCGGATACGGTAACAACCTTTGCTCCTAACTGCTGTGCCTTCTGGCAGGCATAAATTGCTACATTACCTGAACCGGAAATAACAACAGTCTTGCCGCTGATGTCATGGCCATTGCACTTTAGCATTTCTTCTGTAAGATATAACAGGCCATAACCGGTAGCTTCTGTTCTTGCAAGTGATCCGCCATAAGATAAGCCTTTGCCTGTGAGAACGCCTTCGTATACGCCTTTGATTCTCTTATACTGTCCGTACATAAAACCGATTTCTCTTGCACCTGTACCAATGTCACCGGCAGGAACGTCTGTATCAGCCCCTATGTATTTATTTAACTCTGTCATAAAGCTCTGACAGAATGCCATTACTTCTCTGTCTGATTTACCCTTAGGATCAAAGTCAGAACCACCTTTACCACCGCCGATGGGAAGTCCGGTTAAGGAGTTTTTGAAAATCTGTTCAAAGCCAAGGAATTTGATAATACCAAGATTAACGCTGGGATGTAATCTAAGACCTCCCTTGTATGGTCCGATCGCACTGTTGAACTGTACACGGAATGCATTGTTTACCTGAACCTGTCCCTTATCATCTACCCAGGGTACTCTGAACAGCAGCTGTCTTTCAGGTGTAACCAGTCTCTCTAACAGCGCATCCTTTTTGTACGCTTCCTCATTTGCTTCAATTACAACTCTGAGGGATTCCAGAACCTCTTTCACTGCCTGATGAAATTCTGGCTGCGCAGGATTCTTTTCAACTACCATCTGAAACACTTCATCAACATATGACATACAATATGTCCTCCTTTAGTTTAGTATAATTGTGGTACGGTATCATTGTATACAATAACGCATAAACATACACTACGACGTATTTATGACACCATACAAAAATACACAGGCATTTCCATCCTGTGTATCTGACTTCTTTGCCCATATGGTATTATATAACGTACCCAAAAAAATCACAAGATACTTTAAGCAATTAAATTGTAAAAGTTTCAAAAAAATATTTATATAAATTGTATAAAAATGCACTTACAGATATTGTTTTAATTTCTCAATGTTCTTTTCCTCAAAGTCCATCAGCTCCCTGGCTACTTCCATGGAAATGTTTCCTGCTTTTTCGTTATGGTTGATTGCCTTCCACATGCTGGTCAATCCTCTGTTCGATCCCTGGATCAGCAATTCCGCAATATGGCTTGTACTGGTATTAAACATGGTATTGGCTCTCACTCCATTCTTAAGCATCATATCCTGAAATCCTGATTCCCGGTAAGGAGCCGCTTTTCCATCAAGCAGCCTGTCAGAGGCTTTGTTGTAAATATCTGAATATTTCATAGACTCCCTGGTTACCAGCATGGACAAATTGTCATCATATATTTTTTCACTGATGGCATCAATGGCTTTTATAGCCATTTTTGTATTTTTCTGAACTTCCTGCAAAACTCTTACATCATCACTCTTCATCATAATATCCTTCCAGTTAAATAAATCAAAAAACAGAATGGACCTCACATCCACTCTGTCTTATGA
>USJG01000152.1 GCA_900554925.1 uncultured Lachnospiraceae bacterium | reverse complement strand
ATCCTGTGAAAAGCAACTAAAATCAGGCGTTTGCCAGAACAGGCAGTGCTTATTTCCCTCCCCCTGCAAAAATTTAAATGCGGATCACCAGGATTATATTGAACTGCTTAGAAAGCTGCGGGCCCTGCCCGGGGTAAAAAAGGTGTTTATTCGTTCCGGCATCCGGTTTGATTATCTGCTGGCAGACAAAAACGATGCCTTTTTGAGAGAACTGGTTATGCATCATGTAAGCGGCCAGCTGAAAGTGGCGCCTGAACATATTTCAGATGCGGTACTTGAGAGAATGGGAAAGCCTGGGCGCAGCGTTTACGAAAGGTTCGTAAAGAAATATAATAAGATGAATGAAGCTCTTAATAAAAAACAGTTTCTGGTGCCTTATCTCATGTCCTCTCATCCCGGTTCAACCTTAAAAGAGGCGGTAGAGCTTGCTGAATACTTAAGAGATTTAGGATATATGCCGGAGCAGGTTCAGGATTTTTATCCAACGCCCTCCACCCTTTCTACCGTTATGTATTATACAGGCATTGACCCAAGAGACGGCTCTAAGGTTTATGTTTGCAGGAATCCTCACGAGAAGGCCATGCAGAGAGCGCTGATTCAATACCGGAATCCTGGAAATTATGATCTGGTACATGAAGCGCTGATAAGAGCGGGGAGAGAAGATTTGATCGGCTACGATCAGAAATGCCTGATCCGCCCCAGAAAGAGCACCATAAAGCATAACGCAAAAGAAGTGCCTGCAAGATCGGAAAAGAAAAATACTAAAAATAAGAAAACTATCAGAAACGTGCACAGGAAGAAACGCTAAGGAGGCAGTAATTTGAAGAAGGCATTAAAAGGAAACTATGGATATATCAAAGCAAAAAGAAACCGGGTAATAATCCGGACAATTATATTTTTTGCTATTTCCCTTGCAATATTTGTTGCCGGTTATATAACCACAGGAACCAGAAAAAATTTATTTACGATCGTGGCTGTTTTAGGCTGTCTTCCGGCGTGTAAAAGTCTGGTAAATATGATTATGTTCCTACGGGCCAGGGGATGCAGCTTAAACGCCATGGAAACCATAAAGCCTTTCGAAGGACATCTTATCGGTATGTATGATATGTTCTTTACCTCCTATCAAAAGAATTTTGCAGTCAGCCATATGGTAGTAGAGGATAAGATACTTCTTGCCTACACAGAAGATGCGTCATTTGACTACAAGGCATGTCAGGAGCACTTAAGTACCATGCTGAAACAGGGTGGTATCAGGGATATGACGATCACCATTACCGGCGATCTTAATAAGTATTGTGAACAGCTTAAAAATTTAAATGACAGAAATCAGAAAACAGATCCTCAAAAGGATGATGAAGTGAGAATTGTTTTATATGACATATCGCTGTAGGTGCCGGAGAATGCAGATATAGGAAAGGCAAGGTCAATGTTCCATGTATCAGGTAGAAATCAGAGAAAACGAAGCCGGACAGCGCCTGGATAAGTTCCTGCATAAATTTATGCCTCTGGCGCCTTCCTCCTTTTTTTATAAAATGCTCAGAAAAAAGAATATTACCTTAAATGGAAAGAAGGCAGAAGGCAAAGAAAAACTTTCCATAGGGGATACCCTTTCTTTTTATCTTTCGGAAGAAACCATGAAAGGGTTTCAGAAAGAAAATGAACTTCATAACAAATCTATTTACAATGAATATGAAAAAGCCTTTAAGGAACTGGAAGGGATTCTTATTCTTTATGAGGATCCTCATGTGATCATTATGAATAAACCTGCCGGAATCCTGTCGCAGAAGGCAAAGCCTGAGGATGTATCCCTGAATGAATGGATGATAGGATATTTGCTGGCAGGCGGCTTTACTAACGCACAGCAGTTGTCTACTTTTAAACCCTCCATCTGCAACCGTCTGGACCGGAATACTGCGGGCATTGTAATCGGCGCCAAAACCCTTGCCGGCAGTCAGAAAATGAATGAGCTGATCAGCAAGCGATGCATAAGGAAATTTTATCGTATGCTGGTAAAAGGACATGTGCAAAAGGAAGAGACCCTGGAGGGGTATCTTTTGAAGGATGAAAAGAGCAATAAAGTGCGTCTTGTAAAGAAGGAAGAAAGCGGGAAGGCATCTTATATAAAAACCAGATATTATCCGATCAGGGAATTTGTGGATCGGACGCTGGTGGAGGCAGAGCTGATCACGGGAAAGACTCATCAGATTCGCGTTCACTTAGCCAGTACCGGTCATCCTCTGCTTGGAGATTACAAATATGGAGACAGAAAATGGAATGATAAGTACAAAGGGCTGTATCATATAAACAGTCAGCTTTTATATGCCTCCCGGCTGGAATTTCCAAAGCTTAAAATGCCCTTTGACCGTTTAAGTGCTCTGGTAATTGAAGCGCCGGTGCCGGAGACATTTTTAAAACTTAATTCAATCCCATAAGAAAGCAGGAAGTGATATTATGGCAACATGGAGTTCACGAGGACTTCGCGGTTCCACATTGGAGGATCTGATCAACAGAACAAACGAAAAATATCTGGAAAATGGGCTGGCGCTGATCCAGAAAATACCAACCCCTATTACCCCTATCAATATAGATAAATCCACCAGACATATTACATTAGCTTATTTTGACCAGAAAAGTACCGTGGATTATATTGGCGCAGTGCAGGGGATTCCGGTATGCTTCGATGCCAAGGAGTGCGCGGTGGACAGATTTTCCCTGCAAAACATACATGACCATCAGGTAACGTTTATGGAACAGTTTGAAAAGCAGGGAGGCGTGGCCTTTTTTCTTATTTATTTTTCACACAGGGATGAATTTTATTATCTTCCCTTTGAAATCTTTAAATATTTCTGGGACAGGGCCAGGGATGGTGGCAGAAAAAGCTTTCTTTATGAAGAACTCAACCCGGAGTACGTTCTTCCGAAAAAACATGGGATCTTTGTGCCATATCTGGATATGCTAAGCAAAGATTTGGAGGAGAGGGAAAGTATTTGACAAAACTGTGCTCATCCTGTATACTACCCATAGTTTCATTTGCTAATGTGGTAGCGAATTACCACTTTAAATTGTTAAAGTATCAGTGTAGGAGTAGATAGATGAACAGACAATTAGTACATACACCGGAAGGTGTGAGAGATATTTATGGCAGGGAATATGCCAGGAAGCTGGCTGTGGAAGATTTAATCCATAAGCAGCTTAATTTATATGGGTATCAGGACATACAGACGCCCACCTTTGAATTTTTTGATGTGTTTTCCAGGGAGATCGGAACTACGCCTTCTAAGGAGCTTTATAAATTCTTTGACAAAGAAGGCAATACCTTGGTTCTGCGCCCGGATTTTACGCCCTCCATGGCAAGATGCGCGGCAAAATATTTTATGGATGAAGATGTGCCTATCCGTTTTTGCTATGCGGGAAATACCTTTACCAATACCAGCAGCCTTCAGGGAAAGCTAAAGGAAGTTACCCAAATGGGGGCAGAGCTTATAAATGACGGAAGCGTGGAGGCAGATGCCGAACTGATTGCATTGGTGGTGGAATCCCTGCTGATGTCAGGCTTAAAGGAATTTCAGGTAAGTGTTGGCCAGGTAGAATACTTTAAAGGGATTTGCGCTCAGGCAGGGCTGGATGAACAGACGGAAAATGAACTTCGCGAGTTTATATCGGGCAAGAACATTTTTGGCGCCGAAGAATTGCTTGCGGGGAGAGGGGTTGCGGATTCCTACAGCAATATGCTTCTTAAGATAACGGATTATTTCGGACCAGTGGAAGTCCTTAAGGAAGCTAAGAATCTGGTGTGCAACACCCGTTCTCTTAATGCCATTGACCGTCTGCAGAAGCTGTATCAGGTACTCTGTCAATATGGAGTGGAAAAATATGTATCCTTTGACCTTGGAATGCTCAGTAAATATAACTATTACACAGGAGTGATCTTTAAGGTTTATACCTATGGCGTAGGCGAACCTGTTGTGAAGGGCGGACGATACGACCATTTGCTGGGTTATTTTGGAAAGGAAGCGCCTGCAATTGGTTTTGTGGTTGTCATCGACGATCTTATGTCGGCACTGGAGCGTCAGAAAACAGCAGTTGAAGTGCCGGAGGACGTTATTTATCTGACTTATACTGCTGAAAATTATGAAAGCAGGCTTTCGGAGGCCAAGGGTCTTCGGAAGAATGGCAGAAAGGCAGCCTTAATACCTGAAAAATAAATTTGTGATTGTTTGAAATGGAGAAAAAATGAGCGAGGAGAGATATTTAACCTTTGCCCTGGGAAAGGGCAGGCTTGCAAATAAGACCTTAGAGCTTTTAGAGCAGATGGGCATCACCTGTGAGGAAATGAAGGACAAAAATTCCAGAAAACTTATTTTTGTCAATGAAGAAAAGAAACTGAAATTTTTCCTTGCAAAGGGGCCGGATGTTCCTACCTATGTAGAATATGGGGCCGCGGATATTGGCGTGGTGGGAAAAGATACCATTCTGGAAGAAAACCGGAGAGTATATGAAGTGCTGGATCTTGGATTTGGCAGATGCCGCATGTGTGTATGCGGTCATGAATCTGCCAGAGAACTGCTGCTTCATCATGAGCGCATTCGGGTAGCGACCAAGTATCCTATTATAGCCAAAGATTATTTTTACAACAAGAAGCATCAGACAGTAGATATTATTAAACTGAACGGTTCTGTGGAACTGGGGCCTATTGTGGGACTTTCTGATGTGATCGTGGATATTGTAGAGACAGGTTCCACCCTGAAAGAAAACGGACTTGAGGTACTTGAGGAAATTTGTCCCCTATCTGCAAGAATGATAGTTAATCAGGTGAGCATGCAGATGGAAACAGAACGGATCAGAAATCTGATTTCTCAATTGAAACAGCTATGTTAAAAGAATTGCATAAGCGGTCAGTATAATCAGACTTACCTGGAAAG
Organism: uncultured Lachnospiraceae bacterium; assembly: GCA_900554925.1. Lineage (GTDB taxonomy): Bacteria > Bacillota > Clostridia > Lachnospirales > Lachnospiraceae > Suilimivivens. The sequence goes on along the minus strand of USJG01000152.1, from coordinate 687 downwards.
GAGTATGGGATTTATGCGTATTGTAGAATTAAATGATAAAACCAGAAATCACCTGTTAGAAAACCTTTTAAAGAGAAGTCCCAACAGCTATGGACAGTATGAGCAGAAGGTCAATGAAATTATCAGTCAGGTTCGCGAAAGGAAGGATGAGGCATTATTTGCTTATACCCGTCAGTTTGACAGGTGTGAAATTACAGAAAAGAACATAAAAGTAACCCATGAGGAAATAGAAGAAGCCTACGAAAAGGTTGATCCTGCCCTGGTGGAGGTTATGAAGAAATCAGCTGCCAACATTATCAGATTCCACGAAAAACAGCTGCACAACAGTTGGATCCTGCCGGAAAATGACGGTACGATTTTAGGCCAGAAGATTACGCCTATTGAGATTTCAGGGGTGTATGTTCCGGGCGGAAAAGCGGCTTACCCTTCCAGTGTGCTGATGAATGTGCTTCCTGCAAAGGTGGCGGGAGTTTCGAGAATTGTTATGACCACACCGCCGGGCGCTGACGGAAAGGTAAATCCCGGCACGCTGGTTGCGGCAGATATTGCAGGTGTTGATGAAATCTATAAGGCGGGCGGCGCCCAGGCCATTGCGGCCATGGCCTTTGGAACCGAAAGCATCCCCAAAGTGGATAAGATTGTGGGACCCGGAAATATCTACGTGGCTCTGGCGAAAAAGGCGGTTTA
>USJG01000151.1 GCA_900554925.1 uncultured Lachnospiraceae bacterium | reverse complement strand
GTACAAATAGAGCATCCTGTCTATTGTAAGATCAAAATAGCGGGTAACAAACAGGAAAAGCTTACAGTAAAAGCGGTTCCAAAACTGTGCCCAGCCGCGAAGGAGGCGCTGCCAGATGGGATAGCGGCGGTTTATCTGGTCATCAAACAGAAAACTGACCCTAAGGCCGCATACCTGAGTGCTTTCTTTAGGAAAACCGGTACTTTGCAGAGCATTTAAGAAGTGACACATCATATTACGGTCAGGAAAGCAAATGGAAACATTTAAAGACAACTGGGATGGTTTGGAAAACCGCCCCATACAAAATACTGTGAGCCACCAGGTTTTCTTGGCAACTCTGGCAAGCAGATGGTCTTCTTTTGAAAAGAAAAAAGAAATTGGCAGCATATCCTCATCTTCCACAGTACGGAAATGAGCAGCAGGCAATTCGTGTTCGGCAAGAACACGGTCGGCATAGTAAATACCCGCCTCTGCACCGGTGTTAATGCCATATTGACCTTTCCATAATTCTATAAGCCAGGTTCTGTTTTCATGGACAAAATAAACGGGAAGGTAGTCAAACACCATATTAAATAAGGGGGCCGCACGGTCAAAAAGTGCAGTATAACCGGCGCTTCTCTGCCATGCATCATTGCGGGAGGAAATAATATCCTGAGAACCGTCATAGCAGTAGCCAAAGGGTTTTATAAGAGAGTTAAAAAGTTCGCATTTACAGGAATAGTTCATGGAACAGACTTTTTTTATTGCCCATCGCCTGCGGCAGGTGGAGGATATGATGACGAGAAGTAATACAAAGATGACAACAATAATAGAAAAGTACATGAATTAAGATATCCTTTTGTAATTTCTTACTATATCATATGTAGAAAGGCGGCGAGGGTGATGCTTGAAAAATACACTGGATGCAGTATAATAAGTAGTAAATAAACGAGGGACAATAAATAGAAATGCAGAGTACAGATGACAAAAGAAAACTCGAAAATGTGGGGATTATGATCGAAGGCGGTGCTATGAGAAGTGTTTTTGCTGCCGGAGTTTTAGATTTTTTCATGGAGAAGGAAATTGAGGTGCCCAATGTGCTGGCAGTTTCCGCAGGTGCTTATGCAGGAATGAATTATGTTTCGGGGCAAAAAGGAAGAGCTGTGGAGGCGGTTATAAAGCCTCTTTTAAAAGAAAAATATATGGGACCGTTTACGTTTTTAAGAAAGGGAACCTTTTTTGATATGGAATTTTTGTTTGATGTGGTTCCCAAAAAACTGGTGCCTTTTGACTTTGAGACTTTCTGTAATTCAGCCAAGCATTTTATGATAAATATTACCGATTGCAGAACCGGGAAAAGTGTTTATTACGAGAACTTTAAGTCCGAGGAGCATTTTTGGAAAATATGTCGTGCGGCAAATTCCCTTCCTTTTATTTCAAGGATCAGTCAAATAGATGGGATACCTATGCTGGACGGGGGAATGGCAGATGCCCTTCCTGTTGCCAAGATATTGGAGGAAGGCTGGGAAAAGGTACTGGTGATCCTTACAAGAAAATCCAATTACCGGAAAAAATACAGATTTTTTTATATGATGATGATCAGGCTTTTGTATCATAAGTATCCTGAGTTTGTAAGGACTGTGGCCGGCAGGGCCAGAAAATATAATGACTGCCTGAAAGAAATTGAACGAATGGAGAGGGAGGGCAAGGCGCTGGTTTTCAGACCCTCCAGCCTGGCAGTTACAAATAATGAATCTGATGTGGATATTTTAATGAAATATTATCAGCATGGATATGAAGAGGCTATGGGGAGAGAGGAAGAAATTTGTAACTTTCTGATGACATAGGTGGGAGAAGTGAGAGTTCTTAACTGGAATGGAGGCATAATTTATGAACATTGAACAGGTTTTAAAGCAGTTGGATGAACTATTTGCACAGCACAGGACTGATCAGGTGGAAAATTTTTTGCTGCGAAGGATAGACGAGGCGGCAGGAGAAGGAGATACCGCTTCCTTGATCACCCTGTTAAATGAAATTATCGGACATTACAGGGAAACCAGTGAATTTGACAAGTCCCTTGCAAGCTGCAGGGAAGTGCTGATGCTGATGAATGAAGCAGGACTTAAGGGGACGGTGGCTTATGCAACAACGCTGCTTAACGTGGCAAATGCCTGCAGGGCGGCAGGGCTTTTAAGAGAGTCTATGGCATATTACCAGGAGGTCAGGGTAATTTATGAAAAGGAATTACAGCCTATGGACTTTAAGTATGCAAGCCTTTATAACAATATGAGCCTTTTGTTTCAGGAGATGGGAGATTTTGAAAGCGCCTGTGACTGTCTGGAACGGGCACTTTTGATTGCTTCCCGGTACGAGGAAGCAAGAATTGAGGTAGCAGTAACTTATACGAATCTGGCGGCTTCCCAGTTAAAGCTGGGGCGGTATCAGGAGGCAATCCAGAATCTGCAGAAGGCGTTTTCTATTTTTGAGATGGATGAAGACAGAGATTATCACTATAGCGGCGCTTTATCTGCAATGGGGGAGGCGCAGTACCTTGCAGGGAATCTGGAAGAGTCTGCGCGCTATTATAAGCTGGCGCTTAAGGAAATTGAAAGAAATGTAGGAAAAAATAAAGCTTATGAAATTACCCTGCAAAATTTAAATGCAGTAACGCAGAAGCTTCAGAACCTGCCGGTGCAGAACAGACAGTTTGGGAATGGGCTGGAGCTGTGCGAAGCTTTTTATGAAGAGTTTGGCAAACCTATGATCCGAGAAAAATTCCCTGAATATGAGCACCTGATCGCAGTGGGGCTTGTAGGGGAAGGCTCAGAGTGTTTTGGATTTGACGATCAAGTGTCCAGAGACCACGATTTTGGGCCGGGCTTCTGTTTATGGCTGACGGATCCTGTGTATGATGAAATTGGAGAAAGGCTGCAAAGGGCCTATGATGAATTGCCTACCACGTATATGGGTGTTACACGCTTTACAACATTGAGAGCACAAAAGCGAGTAGGCGTATTTCGTATCGGAGACTTTTACGAGAGCCTGATTGGCCTTAAGGATGTGCCCACTACACAAAATCAATGGCTGTTCTTAGACGATTATCGGCTTGCAACAGCAGTTAACGGAAAGGTATTTAAAGATGATCTGGGTGAATTTTCCAGAATCCGTAAAGGAATCCTTGCCTATTATCCTGAGGAAGTAAGGCTTAAAAAAATTGCCAGACAGGCAGCGCTTATGGCTCAGTCCGGCCAGTATAATTATTCCAGAATGTTTGGACGCGGCGAGAAAGTGACAGCGGCCATAGCCCTTTCCGAGTTTATGAAACATACTATGGCTATGGTATATCTTTTAAACCGTACCTATGCGCCTTTTTATAAATGGATGCATAAGGGAATGGAAAGACTGGCAATCCTGCCGGAAATCAGAGATATTTTAAATGCCCTGGTGGATTTCCAGACAGGAGACGAGAGGATTCCCCAGACCATAGAGATCATTGTAGCACTGATTATTGCGGAAATGAAGAAACAGGGACTTACCAGTGGGGAAGATAACTATCTGGATCATCACACGGATAATATTTTAAAGAGAATTCCTGCAAAAGAAAAGAAAGATGACTCTTTTAAGGCAGCCCTTGTAAGTGAGCTGGTTTCTCTGGAATGGGAAGCCTTTGATAAAGTAAAAAATGAAGGGGGAAGAGCAGACTGCCAGGATGACTGGAATACCTTTTCCATTATGAGAAAAAGCCAGTATTATACATGGACGGAAGAAATGCTGAAAAGTTATATTTCAGATTTTCACAGGGCAAATGACAGAGGCTGGAACCTGATCACAGAAAAGTATGGCCGGATGATGGAAAGTACTGCGCCTTATAAGTTTTTTGAGATGAAAGAGTCCTTCCCGGAAATTCCGGAGATGAAGAAGGAAATTATAGAAGAAATTGTAAAGATTCAGGTGGGGTGGATGGAGGAGTTTGCGAAAGAATACCCCAAGGCGGCAAGTAATGCAAGAAGCATTTACACTGCGGAGGACACCCCCTATAACACCTCTTATGAAACTTACTTAAGAGGCGAATTATCCACATATTCAGATGAAACACTGGATCTGTACGGAAGATTTATTGCTCAGCTTTGCAGGGAAAATAAGAATCTGGCAAAGATGATCATGGCCAATACAGCTTTTCTTTATGGATACGCTTCACTTGACGAGCTGGAAGAAAAGCTGTAAAGCCTTTCCATCAGTTATTCTTCGTATTTTTAAAATAGAACGGAGAATAACTGTATTACAGGGACATTAAAATACCGTCGGCAATAGCCTGGGCGATTTCCTGAAATCTGCTGTCGAATAATATGTTATCGCGATCTGTGTTGATGAAACCAACCTCTACCAGGACAGCAGGCATATTTGTGCGCCGCAGGACTGCAAGATTAGTGCGTTCATTAACTCCCTGATTGACAAAGCCTACAAGCTCTAACTGGCGGTTGATATTTTCTGCCATTCGGGCAGCGGCTCCATAGCGGTTAAAGACCAGAGATTCAACGCCCGTATACTGATTGTCATAGGGACTGGAATTGCGGTGAATGGAAACAAAATAGTCGGCGCCGGAAGCGTTCCCTTCCATAGCTTTTTGAGCAGGGCTTTCATAAATATCTTCTGTGCGGGTGTAAAGTACATTGACACCGGCATCTTGCAGAATGTCGCCTACTGCCAGTGTAAGCCTTAAGTTGTCGTCCTTCTCCATGCGGCCAAGATAGGTAGCACCAAAATCAGCGCCGCCGTGTCCTGCATCTAATATAACTGTAGCCATAAGTAACCTCTCAGGTGGATCATTCTTTTATTATTATATGGGTAAAGAGAAAAAGCGTTCGTAACAAAAGGGAAAACAACTATGGAAAAGAAAATACAAAAATCTTATGAAATTGATATGTGCAATGGTCCTTTGTTTGGAAAGATCCTGCTTTTTACTCTGCCACTTATGCTTTCAGGCATTTTGCAGCTTTTATTTAATGCGGCAGATGTAGTAGTGGTGGGAAGATTTGCGGGAAATGAAGCCCTTGCGGCTGTAGGGTCTACAGGGTCCCTTACGAATCTGCTGGTAAATTTATTTATCGGGCTTTCCGTGGGAGCTAATGTACTGGTTGCAAGGTATTATGGAGCCAGACAGGAGGAGGAGGTAAGCCAGACCGTACATACTTCTATTCTTGTGAGCATGATAGGAGGTATCCTGCTGGCAGTTATTGGCATATTGACGGCAAAACCACTTTTACTTTTAATGGATACGCCAGAAAATGTGATTGATCATTCAGTGCTTTATATGAGAATTTATTTTGTTGGAATGCCGGTTATGCTGCTGTTTAATTTTGGCAGCGCTATTCTCCGGGCCATAGGAGATACCAGAAGACCGCTTTTTTATCTTTCAATAGCAGGTGTTATCAATGTGGTGTTAAATCTCTGGTTTGTAATAGGCTTTCATATGGGAGTGGCAGGAGTGGCATTGGCAACGGTGATAGCCCAATGCGTATCGGCTTTTCTGATCATAAAGTGCCTGATTCAAAGCGACGGGTGCTTTAAATTACAGATGAATAAGCTTCGTATAAATTTTAATAAATTCAAAAAAATTGCGGCCATTGGACTTCCGGCAGGAATACAGGGTTCTTTGTTTTCCATTTCTAATGTAAACATAATTATCGTCTGTTGATAAT
>USJG01000150.1 GCA_900554925.1 uncultured Lachnospiraceae bacterium | reverse complement strand
TACCAATACACCACCGGCTTCATGCAGAGCTTCAAAAATTGTCACATCATAGCCCATCTTAGCCAGATCTCCTGCACATGTAAGTCCTGCCGGTCCGGAGCCGATCACTGCTACCTTCTTACCATTTTTCTTATCTGCTCCCTGGGGCTTAATCCCATTTTCGCCAGCCCAGTCGGCAACAAAACGCTCCAGCTTGCCAATAGAAACCGGCTCACCTTTAATCCCTCTGATACATTTTCCTTCACACTGACTTTCCTGAGGACACACACGTCCGCATACTGCCGGCAACGCAGAAGATTCACTGATCACCTGATATGCTTCCTCAATATTCCCTTCCTTTACCTTTTCAATGAAGCCGGGAATATTAATAGACACGGGACATCCCTTCACACACTGGGCATTCTTGCAGTTAATGCATCTTGCTGCCTCTTCCATTGCTTCTTCTTTATTATATCCAAGGCATACCTCTTCAAAATTGGCTGCCCGTTCTTTTGCATCCTGCTCCCTTACAGGAACTTTTTTTAATACGTCCATTATTTATCTTACCTCTTTTCTGCATTGCTTTTTCATGTTTTCACTTAATCTCCGCAATTTCCACACCCGCCATGATGGGTATCGCCCTCTTTTGCTTTCAGGAATGCTCTTCCCTCTGCTGTCTTGTATATCTGCTGACGCTGCATTGCCTCATCAAAATTTACCTGGTGTCCGTCAAATTCCGGTCCATCCACACAGGCAAATTTCACTTTGCCGCCTACCGTCACGCGACAGGCGCCGCACATTCCCGTACCGTCTACCATAATGGGATTTAAGCTTACAATGGTAGGTATCTCAAGCTCCTTTGTAAGCTTGCAGACAAATTTCATCATGATCATCGGTCCGATAGCTACACATACATCATAATGCTTTCCTTCATTTACCAGGTCTGTAATTGTTTGTGTGACCATTCCGCTTCTTCCATAGGAACCATCATCTGTGGTCACATACAGATTGCCGGCCACTGCCTTCATTTCTTCTTCCAGGATCAGCAGGTCTTTTGTCTTGGCGCCTACGATAACGTCTGCCTCAATGCCTCTTTCGTGAAGCCATTTCACCTGGGGGTATACCGGCGCTGTTCCCACGCCTCCTGCTACAAACAACATCTTCTTCTTTTTCAGTACTTCCAGATCCTCCTCAACAAACTCCGAAGGGCATCCAAGGGGGCCTACAAAGTCATGGAAGGAGTCTCCTTCTTTTAAGGAAGCCATGAACAGTGTTCCTGCTCCTACGATCTGAAATACGATTGTAACTGTTCCCTTCTCCCTGTCATAATCACAGATTGTAAGAGGAATCCTCTCTGAGTTCTCATCCGTTCTGACTATTACAAACTGACCGGGTTTACATGCTTTTGCTACTCGCTTTGCCTCCACTACCATGTAATAAATATTGGCAGCAAGCTCCTTTGCTTCTAAAATCTTGTACATCACTAATCCCTTTCCTGTTTTATATATATTTATGGCTTTATTGCAGGGAAATAAGTCCCATTTCACCATTTTCATCATAAATCAGACGATTCGGCGCTCCTGTATATACTTCCACCGCATACATGCGATCTGTTTTGGTCTGCCTTCCATCCTCATCTTCAATGTATTCGTCCAAAACATAATAATAGCCTAAATCAGAAATTTCTACAATAGTATTATATTTAAATATATATTTTCCTTCTATTTCATGGGAATGTCCCTGAAGATCATTTAACACCTTCCGATCAAAGAGCGCCCTGACCACATTGTTTACCGCCTTGCTGACTGTCACGTCTGTTTCCAGCGTAAAATCAAAGCTTCTGCTCACAATTTCGCTGGACACTCCCTCTTCTGATATAGTAACAAATTTAAAATTTGACCGTCCAAGAGGCATCGGAATAGGTTCCGTATATTTAAGCCCATCCCTGGTGGGATTACTTCCATCCGTGGTATAATAAACGGTCCCTGTCTCCGGGGGGACTACTTCTATCATGGTAGGTACATGATAGGTACCGCTGTACAACAATAATTCCGGTTCCGGAGGCACCGTCAGATTGATCATATACCAGCTTTTCGCTACTTCGCTTTTTATTCCAAAATCATTCACAAAAATAGCTGCTATATGATATTCCCCTGATTCCAGCATCAGTGGTGCTGTATAGACCAGACTGTTTTCGTCTGGCTCGCTGCCGTCTAAAGTATAGTAAATTTTTCCGGTAGTATTGGCGCTGATTTTTAAAAGGATCACCTGGTCATAGCTTCCTGCCAGATGGCCAAACTCAGGCGTCATGGCTATATATTGCTGGAAATGGCTGATAATCTCATTATCGCTGCAGGTTAAAAGCAGGGAATTAATTTCCTCATATTTTCCTTCCTCATCCCAGATGGTGATTATGTTCTCATATGCCTTTTCTTTGTCGTCATATTCAAGCTGTTCTTTGCTGATGAGATCCACAAGTACCTCTGCCGCTTTTTGCTTTTCCCCCATCTGATAATAGTAATTAGACTCTAAAAAAACAATTTCTGCCGCATCTGCCTTAAGTCCTCTTGCCCTCTCCAGATATTCTATCGCCTTTTCATATTCCAAAGACTGTGCATAATACCTGGCCCGGTCTATCTGATAGGATACCGAATATCTGTGATACAGATGCACCACCACCAGGCCGGCTGCAAGTGTTACTGCAACAAAGGTAACCAGAGTTACTATAAGCCAGTTTTTTCCCTGTTCTTCCGCAAAAAAAGAAGTCCTCTGCTTTTTGCTCTTCTTTTTCCCTGATTCCTGACTTTTTTCCGCCGAACTGCTGCCTTCAATCTCTTCTGCAACTGTGGATAAGGTTTCTGTTATGCTGTTTTCAATTTCTGGTTCAAAATCGGGCACCATCTGAATTTCCATGCCGCACTTATCGCAATAAAGATGGTCATCCGCAATTTCAGTACCGCAATCGGGACACTTCATATTTACCCCCATCTGCGTGCTTCAGCACCCAGGCCAACTGATTCAATACAGTTACTTAAAAGCATTGCAATGGTCATGGGACCTACCCCTCCGGGAACCGGAGTAATGGCGCTGCATATTGGCTCCACATCCTCAAAGTCTACGTCTCCGCAGAGTTTATTGTTCTCATCTCTGTTAATTCCCACATCAATGACTACCGCACCCTTTTTCACATAGTCTCTGGTAATCAGTTTGGGTTTTCCAACGGCTACTATTAAAATATCCGCTCTGCTGGTCACCTCTTTTAAATTTTTTGTACGGGAATGAGCTATGGTCACAGTTGCGTTTTCTCTAAGAAGCAGCAATGACATGGGCTTGCCTACAATATTGCTTCTGCCCAGCACCACACATTCCTTTCCGGCAATCTCAATATCGCTTCTTTTAAGAAGCTGTATGATTCCTGCTGGCGTACATGATACAAAGCCCGGCTGGCCAATACAAAGGGCTCCCACACTTTGAGGATGAAAGCCGTCCACATCCTTTATGGGATCAATCGCCTTAATAACCGTATCCTCATCAATATGTGCAGGCAGCGGAAGCTGCACAAGAATACCGTTTACCTCCTTCTTCGCATTCAGCTCCTGTATCAGCTTAAGCAATTCCTGCTGGGTAGTATTTTCAGGAAGTTCATAAGACAAAGAATTTATTCCTATGTATTCACAGCCTTTTTTCTTATTTCTGACATAAACGCAGGAAGCCGGATCATCTCCCACCTGAATCACTGCCAGGGTAATCTCTGTTCCCATTTCTTTCAATTCTGATGCCTTTTGTTTCAATTCATCCTTGATCTGTAATGAAATAGCTTTTCCGTCAATAATTGCTGCCATCTGCCTTGCCATCCTTTCTTTCATTTTAAAAAAGCCCGGTAATCATGCCATCTTCGTTTACATCAATGCCAAATGCCGCCGGCTGCTTAGGAAGCCCCGGCATGGTCATAACTGCTCCGGTAAGGACTACCACGAATCCTGCCCCTGCACTGACATATGCTTCTCTCACATTCATCCTGAAATTCTCCGGTTTCCCTAAAAGTGCAGGGTCATCTGAAAGAGAGTACTGGGTCTTTGCCATACAGACAGGAAAATTCCCAAAGCCCAGTTCTTCCATCTGTCTAAGCTGCTTTTCTGCCTGTGAAGAATAATTCACTCCCTCTGCTCCATAAATTTCTCTTGCCACGGTCTCGATTTTTTCTTTAAGACTCAGATCGTCATCATACAGCAGTTTAAAATTACTCTTTTTATTTTCCAGTGTGTGAAGGACCTTTTCTGCCAGCCTGATACCGCCGCTGCCGCCCTTTTCCCATACTTCTGAAATGGCAAATTCACAGCCCCGCTCTTCACAAAACTCCTTCACGAAGGAAATTTCCGCTTCCGTATCTGTTATAAAACTGTTCAGCGTCACAACTACAGGCACGCCATACTTCTGCAGATTTTCAATATGTTTTTCCAGATTTACAATTCCTCTTTCAAGAGCCTTTAGATTTTCCTTTGAAAGCTCCGCCTTGGGAATACCGCCATTATACTTTAATGCCCGGACTGTGGCCACAAGCACAACCGCATCGGGCTTAAGCCCTGCCATCCGGCACTTAATATCAAAAAACTTTTCCGCACCTAGGTCTGCGCCAAACCCCGCCTCCGTTATGACATAATCAGCCATCTTAAGAGCCGCCCTTGTTGCCCGGACTGAATTGCATCCATGAGCAATATTGGCAAAAGGGCCTCCATGGACAAGGGCCGGTGTATGCTCAAGGGTCTGGATCAGATTAGGTTTCATGGCATCCTTAAGGAGCGCCGCCATGGCCCCTACTGCATTTAAGTCCTTTGCCGTAACCGGCTGTCCCTGATAATTGTAAGCAACTATCATTCTTCCAAGTCTGTCCTTTAAATCCTTTCCATCCGACGCAAGACAGAGCACAGCCATAATTTCTGAGGCCACTGTAATTACAAAATGATCCTCTCTCACCACACCGTCTGTTTTATTTCCCAACCCTACCACAATATTGCGGAGAACTCTGTCATTCATATCAAGACATCTTTTCCAGACTACCTGCCTGGGATCGATTCCCAGCTCATTGCCCTGCTGGATATGATTGTCTAAAAGAGCCGCCAGCAAATTATTTGCAGAGGTAATTGCATGAAAATCCCCTGTAAAATGCAGATTTAAATCCTCCATGGGAACCACCTGGGCGTATCCGCCCCCTGCGGCGCCGCCTTTTATGCCAAAGCACGGGCCAAGAGAGGGTTCACGCAGTGCGATCACAGCTTTTTTCCCTAATTTGCCAAATGCCTGCCCCAGCCCTACGCTGATAGTGGTTTTTCCCTCTCCCGCCGGCGTGGGATTGATTGCGGTCACTAAAATCAGTTTTCCCTCTGGATTACCGGAAATCCTGTTAAGGTATTCCTCTGAAATTTTAGCTTTATACTTTCCGTATGCTTCCAATTCATCGGCTGAGATCTGTAACTGCTTCGCCACTTCCGCAATGGGCTCCATAACTGCTTCCTGTGCAATTTGAATGTCTGTTTTCATAAGATACACCTCCGCTATTTAGAGTGATTCCTCTATAAACTGTTCCAGCTGTTCCATACTCATCAAAACCTTACGGGGCTTCGTCCCTTCTTCTTCCCCTACAATTCCTGCTTCACAGAGCTGATCCATGATTCTTGCCGCCCGGTTAAATCCTATCTTAAATACACGCTG
>USJG01000149.1 GCA_900554925.1 uncultured Lachnospiraceae bacterium | reverse complement strand
CGTTTCTTGTATTTCGTTTTCTTTTTTCAAAGAAGGGTTTCTCTGCCTGAATTTCTTCCGGTTCCTCCCCCATATTCATCTGCATAAAGGCTGCCGCCAGATCAAGCATTGTAAATCCGTTCTTTTCCGCCGCCTGCTGTATTGATTTGCGAAAGGCTGACAGATCCTTTTGTTTCATAATCTCCGTAGCTTCCAGAAACAATCTGTCCGATTTAATCCGGGCAATATCCTCCGGTGCCGGAATTTTTCTCTCTCTTATGACAGTGTGGCAAGTTCTTTCAATATCACGTATTTTAAAAATTTCTCTGCCCGACACCAGGGTAAAGGCTTTTCCTTTTCGGCCGGCACGCCCGGTACGTCCTATTCTGTGAACGTAATACTCAATATCCTCCGGCACATCATAATTAAATACTGCATCCACGCCGCTTACGTCAATTCCTCTGGCTGCCACATCAGTAACTATTAAGACGGCACATCCTCCGCTTCTGAACAGGTTCATAACCGCATCCCTCTGATTCTGCGATAAATCCCCATGAAGCCCTTCTGCCTCGTATCCTTTTTCCTTTAGTTTTCCGGCAATTTCATCTACCATCTTCTTCGTATTACAGAAAACAAGGCTTTTGTCCGGCTGGTAATAATCAAGCAGCCTGCAAAGGGCTTTTTGTTTGTCTTTCTTTGCCACCCGGTAATATGCCTGCTTAATTGCCGCAACTGTGATCTCCCTGGGCATTACCCTGATATATACCGCATTTTTCTGATAGGTTCCGGTAATGTCAAGAATTGCCTGCGGCATAGTTGCTGAAAATAATGCCATCTGACGCTCAGCAGGCATATCTGCAAGCACCGTTTCTATATCCTCACGGAAACCCATGTTGAGCATTTCGTCTGCTTCATCCAGCACGATCATTTTTATGTGGGCAGTCTTGATGGTATGTCTCCTCAAATGATCCATTACCCTCCCTGGAGTTCCCACAATAATCTGTACTCCCTGACTGAGCGCTCTGATCTGCCTGCCGATGTCCTGACCTCCATAAACAGACAAAACCTTTATTCCCTGCATATATCTGGTAAGCTTACGAATTTCGTCTGTGGCCTGCATTGCCAGTTCCCTGGTAGGACATAAGATAATTCCCTGGGGCTTTTTAAGCTGTGGGTCTATACTTTGTATCATTGGTATGGCAAAAGCTGCTGTTTTTCCGGTGCCTGTCTGTGCCTGTCCGATAACGTCCCTTCCTTCTAAAAGCACCGGAATGGCCTGCTCCTGAATAGGCGTCATAACTTCAAATCCCATTTCCAGAACAGCCTTCAAAATATCAGGGTGTATGCCTGAATCCTCATATCTTAACTTACCTTTTAATTCATCTTCTTTTCTCTCTTCCACAAAAACCTCCGCATAAATTATATTTTAATCTTCCTGGTTTAAAAACTGCTCAATGATAAATCTGGGACGTGCTTTCGTCTCCAGATAGATTTTGCCAATGTACTCACCTACTACCCCCAAAGATAGCAGGATCAGTCCACCAATGGCCCATAAAGAAACCATAAGCGTCGTCCACCCCACGATCGTAGCTCCCATAAAGTGACGAACCAGGCTGTATATCAGCATTCCAATGCTGACTACAAAAATGAAAAATCCCAATCCGGTAATCATTCTAATAGGCTTTGTACTAAGAGAAGTGATCCCTTCAACGGCAAACGAAAGCATCTTGCCAAGCGGATATTTGCTCTCCCCTGCAAACCGCTCTCCTCTCTCATAATAAACCACATCCGCCTGATAGCCGATCATAGGCACGATCCCTCTCAGGAACAAATTTACTTCTCCATATTGTGCCAGTCCTTCCAATGCTCTTTTGCTCATAAGCCGATAGTCTGCATGGTTAAAAACGGTATTGGCTCCCATGGTATTCATTGCTTTATAAAAGCCCTCGGCAGTAGCCCTTTTAAAAAAAGTGTCCTTCTGGCGGCTGCTGCGAACGCCATATACAATATCTGCTCCATTTAAATACTTGTCAATCATTTCATCAATGGCATTGATGTCATCCTGTAAGTCTGCATCCATGGATATGACCATATCTGCATAATCCTTAACCGTCAAAAGCCCTGCAAGAAGCGCATTTTGATGCCCTCTGTTCCGGCTTAGATTAATTCCGCCAAAAAGCTTATCGCTTTGATGAAGACTTTTGATGATCTCCCATGTATTGTCTTTAGATCCGTCATTCACAAAAACAACACGGCTTTGAGGGGCAATCTTATTTTTTTTCAAAAGATCATTCATTTTTTCCTTCAGACGCGATGACGTTTCCGGCAAAACCTCTTCCTCATTATAACAGGGAATTACCAGATACAAAATATTTTCCATGAAATTACTCCTTACACATTGCTTAATCTTAAGCCGGATAAATGCCCTGTCAATCATTGTAACATACTTTTCAGAAATAATACAATAAAAAGAGGATCTTATTGGCTTATATTGCCAGCAAAATCCTCTTTTCAACTACTTCATTTTCTATTTTGGTTTACACCAAAGCAAAACCCATGGCTTATTTATAATTAACGATCTTGCCAAAATCAGCCTTAAGGGAAGCGCCGCCTACTAAACCGCCATCAATATCAGGCTGTGCAAACAGTTCGGCTGCATTTGCTGCATTAACTGATCCGCCATACTGGATACGAACTGCCTCTGCTGTAGCCTCATCATAAATCTCAGCAACGCAGTCACGAATGGCTTTACATACTTCCTGTGCCTGTTCGGTAGTAGCTGTCTTGCCTGTTCCGATTGCCCAGATAGGCTCATAAGCAATCACCATGGAAGCTACCTGATCTGCGCTTACTCCCACCAGATCAGACTTGATCTGCATACGAATCCAGTCAAGTGTAATTCCCATTTCTCTCTGCTCTAAGGTTTCACCACAGCAAAGAATAGGTGTAAGCCCTGCTTCGAAAGCCTTCTTAACCTTCTTATTTAATAAAACATCATCCTCTTTGAAATAATCGCGTCTTTCAGAATGTCCGATAATCACATACTTAACGCCAGCATCTACCAGCATTGCTGCGGAAATCTCTCCGGTATAAGCGCCCTTTTCTTCAAAATACATATTCTCTGCACCAACTTCAACATTGGTTCCCTTAACAGCTTCCACAACAGGAACAATATCAATTGCAGGTACGCAGTAAACTACGTCTACATCATCGGATTTTACCAAATCTTTTAATTCATCACATAATGCTACTGCCTGGCTGGGAGTCATATTCATCTTCCAGTTTCCGGCTACTATTTTCTTTCTTGCCATTTTACTTTCTCCTTTTCTTTCAGAGTACTGATTTATACTCAGGTTTTATTTATCGTCAGCAGCTACTACACCAGGTAATTCCTTACCCTCTAAGAACTCAAGAGACGCGCCGCCGCCTGTAGAGATGTGGCTCATCTTATCAGCGAAGCCTAACTGATTAACAGCCGCTGCTGAGTCTCCGCCGCCGATAATGGTTGTTGCGTCTGTCTCTGCAAGAGACTTGGCTACTGCAATTGTACCCTTTGCAAGAATAGGGTTCTCAAATACGCCCATAGGTCCGTTCCATACAACAGTCTTAGCTGCCTTAACAGCATCTGCATAAAGCTCGGCTGTCTTAGTTCCAATATCAAGGCCTTCCATATCAGCAGGAATCTTATCAGCATCTACGACAGATACTTCAATTTCCGCATCAATAGGATCAGGGAAGGAAGCAGCTACGGTGGTATCTACAGGAAGCAACAGCTTCTTTCCAAGTTTCTCAGCTTTTTCCATCATTTCCTTACAGTAATCAAGCTTTTCATCATCTACTAAGGATTTGCCGATCTCATACCCCTGGGCCTTTAAGAAAGTAAATGCCATACCGCCGCCAATAATGAGGGTATCACACTTCTCAAGCAGATTGTTAATAACATTGAGCTTATCAGCAACCTTTGCGCCGCCAAGAATTGCCACGAAAGGTCTTACAGGATTTTCTACTGCATTTCCAAGGAAATCGATCTCCTTCTGCATCAGATAACCAACTGCACATTCGCCGCCTTTTGCCCGAACAAAATCTGTGACACCTGCAACGGAAGCATGTGCTCTATGGGAAGAACCAAAAGCATCACATACGTAAACATCGCAAAGATCTGCAAGCTCTTTGGAGAATGCTTCTCCGTTCTTTGTTTCTTCTGAACCACGGAAACGTGTATTCTGAAGTAATACCACATCTCCATCTTTCATGGCTGCAACTGCTGCGCTGGCAGCTTCACCTGTCACATTATAATCTGCAACAAATTTAACTTCCCTGCCAAGCTTTTCAGAAAGTCTCTTAGCAACAGGCGCTAAAGATTCACCTTCGTTAGGGCCATTTTTAACTTTGCCAAGGTGTGAGCAAAGGATTACCTTTCCTCCATCCTTAAGCAGCTTATTGATTGTAGGAAGAGCAGCTACAATACGTGTTTCATCGGTAATTTCACCATTCTTAAGAGGTACGTTAAAATCGCATCTTACAAGTACGCGCTTTCCGGCTACGTTAATATCATCAACTGATTTTTTGTTTAATCCCATGATTTTTCCTCCATGCATTTTATTGAGTTATAAAATAAAAAAGAATTTCCTGTATGATAAAAGGGTCCGGTCCAAGAGACCGGACCCTTAAGGTCTTAATAAGCTTCGCTGCACGCGAATATCTTCTTATGCTAACTCTGAGAAGTATTTAATAGTTCTTACCATCTGGCTTGTGTAAGAATTCTCATTGTCATACCAGGAAACAACCTGTACCTGAGTATTACCATCTTCCATAGGAGCTACCATTGTCTGTGTAGCATCAAAAATGGAGCCAAATGTGCTTCCAATGATGTCGGAAGATACGATTTCATCTGTATTGTAACCGAAGGATTCGGTAGCAGCAGCCTTCATAGCATCGTTGATCTGCTCTTTGGTAACCTGTCCCTTAACAACTGCAACTAAGATTGTTGTAGAACCTGTAGGGGTAGGAACACGCTGTGCGGAACCGATCAGCTTACCATTTAATTCAGGAATTACAAGGCCGATTGCCTTAGCAGCACCTGTTGAGTTAGGAACAATGTTCTGAGCGCCTGCACGGCTTCTTCTCTTATCACCCTTTCTCTGAGGTCCGTCAAGGATCATCTGGTCACCTGTGTAAGCATGAACTGTTGTCATGATACCGCTCATGATAGGAGCTAAATCATTTAAAGCCTTAGCCATAGGTGCTAAGCAGTTTGTTGTACAGGAAGCTGCGGAAATAACTGTATCCTCAGGCTTTAATGTTGTATGGTTTACATTGTAAACGATTGTGGGAAGATCATTTCCAGCAGGTGCGGAAATAACTACCTTACGAGCGCCAGCAGCAATGTGTGCGCTTGCTTTTTCTTTGGATGTATAGAAACCTGTACATTCAAGAACAACGTCTACCTTTAATTCTCCCCAGGGAAGGTTTTTAGCGTCTGCTTCCTTGTAGATTGTGATAGTCTTGCCATTAACTGTAATGGAATCCTCTCCATAGGATACACTGTCTGCATATTTGTATTTACCCTGTGCAGTGTCATACTTTAATAAGTGTGCAAGCATTTCAGGACTTGTCAAGTCGTTGATTGCTACTACTTCATAACCTTCTGCATCAAACATCTGTCTGAATGCAAGACGACCAATACGGCCAAAACCATTAATTGCTACTC
>USJG01000148.1 GCA_900554925.1 uncultured Lachnospiraceae bacterium | reverse complement strand
GCCCTGTCCCATGGTACCAGCACCAATAATACCTACTTTCATTTTCAAATCCTCCTAATTTTATATTGGTTTTTCTATTGTTCACTGCCTTAAGGCAGTGTTACATCCCTAAAGTATAAAGCAATACACATTACCGGTTTTTTGAAAGGCCAAAACCAGCTAAATTAACAGTTCTTAAAAGGCTCCTTAACCTTATCTTTGTTCTTGTCAAGGAAGAATGCCATGCCATACTTCTGATCCTCTGTTTCGAAGCAGTCGCCAAAAAGCTTTTCTTCGATCACGATTGCCTGATCCATTGGTACGTCTAAGCCTTCATTAATTGCTTTCTTGCAGTTACGAACAGCAATAGGAGCATTCTTTGCAATACCTGCTGCCATCTTCTCTGCTGCGGGCATTAATTCCTCCTGTGTATATACAGCATTTACAAGACCAATTCTCAAAGCCTCATCCGCCTTGATATTTCTTGCTGTGTAGATCATCTGCTTTGCCATGCCAGCGCCAACTAAACGTGCAAGCCTCTGTGTTCCGCCAAAACCAGGTGTGATGCCAAGGCCAACCTCAGGTTGTCCGAATACAGCATTGTCAGAACAGATTCTGATGTCACAGCTCATGGAAATTTCACAGCCGCCGCCAAGTGCAAAACCATTGACTGCTGCAATTACAGGAATCGGGAAAGTTTCCAGCTTACGGAATACATCATTTCCCTTCTTTCCGAAAGCTTCGCCCTCTGCCTTGGTAAGTGTGCTCATTTCACCAATATCTGCCCCTGCTACAAAGGACTTCTGACCGGCGCCTGTGAGGATAAGACATCTTACTTCTTCAAGATTTACTGCGTCCAAAGTCTGGTCCAGTTCTTCCAGAACAGTTGAATTTAAAGCATTTAATGCTTTTTCACGGCTGATGGTAATAATGCCATAGCTGCCTTTTTGCTCATATACGATAAATTCCATTTTCGTAACTCCTTTTCGTTTTTGTTTTACTTTTGCCTTACATAGGGAAGAACAGCTTTCTGAAGCTGCTCTGTCTCTTTAGAAGAATGGCTCTCTGGAGCCATTCTTCATACACGAAACATAGAACTTCTTGGGCAGTGTCTTATACTGCCCCAGAAGTTCTTTTCGTGTTAGTCTTCAATTTTAACAATCGTGGAGCATCCCATGCCGCCGCCGATACAGAGAGTTGCAAGACCGGTCTTAGCACCCTTAGCCTGCATCTCATGAAGCAGTGTCACAAGGATACGACAGCCTGAAGCACCAACGGGATGTCCCAGTGCAATTGCTCCCCCGTTAGGATTCAGCTGCTTATCAACGTCGATGCCAAGCTCCTTGCCAACAGCCACAGACTGTGCCGCAAAAGCTTCGTTTGCTTCAATAATATCGAAATCTTCAATCTTCATGCCTGTCTTAGCCATTACCTTCTTTGTGGCAGCAACAGGGCCGATACCCATAACCTCAGGTCTTACGCCTGCAAGAGCGCCAGCCACAAAAGTAGCCATAGGCTTAACACCTAATTCTTTTGCCTTTTCTTCACTCATAACAACGATAGCTGCCGCACCGTCATTGATACCGGAAGCATTGCCTGCTGTTACGAATCCGCCTGGATTGATAGGACGGAGCTTTGCAAGTCCTTCCATAGTAGAACCGGGGCGAGGGCCTTCATCTACCTTAAATTCAACCATCTCTTTTTTCTTTTTCACCATAACAGGTACGATTTCAGCGTCAAATGCGCCTGTTTTCTGAGCTGCCTCTGCCTTCTGCTGGCTCTTTAATGCGAACTCGTCCAGTTCTTCTCTGGTAAGTCCCCATTCTTCACAGATATTATCTGCTGTCTTGATCATATGATAATCATTGAATGCATCCCAAAGAGCATCCTTGATCATGGTATCAACTAAAGTACCATTATTCATTCTATATCCAAAACGTGCCTGAGGAACTGCATAGGGAGCCATGGACATATTTTCCATACCACCTGCAACAACGATGTCCGCATCTCCTGCCATAATCATCTGAGCTGCCTGGTTAACACAGTTAAGGCCAGATCCACATACAACATTCATGGTAACCGCAGGTACCTCAATAGGTAAACCGGCTTTAATGGAGGCCTGACGGGCTACGTTCTGTCCCTGTCCTGCCTGAATAACACATCCCATATAAACCTGATCTACAGCTTCAGGTGCTACGCCTGCTCTGTTTAAAGCTTCTTTGATTACGATTGCTCCAAGTTCTGCAGCAGGTACTGTACTTAAGGAACCACCCATGGTTCCGATGGCTGTACGACATGCTCCGGCTAAAACTACTTTCTTTGCCATTGTTTCTTTCCTCCGTTTAATTCAAACTAATATTTTGACCTTCACAATGATTGTTAATTTTTTATCATTGCCTACGGAATCATTATATCATAGGGTACTTATTTTTGCAACGACATTCCTCATCTGATTTATTAAAAAACCAAAAAATAAATTCTACCCGAACAAGGTAGAATTTATTTTTATTCTAAGCCCCTGTAATATCAAGGGCGTGCATATACGCATCGGAACCTCTGGCACAGGTCACAGTTATTTTCTTGCCCTCCACTAACACCTTACAGTTGCTGACGCTTCTGACCCCGTCAAGCTTAAGCTCCATCTCTCCCTGGGGAGTGTTTAAGTACAGTATGTTTTCTGTTGACTTGCTTCCTACCGTTCCGCTCACAGTGGAAGTAGAGGAAGTATTGATTTCCACTGTCTGGGAAGCACTTCTGCTT
The DNA here is from genome assembly GCA_900554925.1 of uncultured Lachnospiraceae bacterium. GTDB lineage: Bacteria > Bacillota > Clostridia > Lachnospirales > Lachnospiraceae > Suilimivivens. The sequence goes on along the minus strand of USJG01000148.1, from coordinate 3,074 downwards.
CCTGTAATGACTGCCGCGTGCATATAGGCGTCGGAGCCCCGGTAGACAGACACAGTCAGGGTTCTTCCTGGCGTAAGGACCATACCGTTTCTGGAGTCTGTATTGCTGTCGATCACAATCTGCATCTCCCCTCCCGACGTAGATAAGTAAAGAAGATCTTCTTTGGTACTGCTCTTTACCGTTCCTGTAACTGAGGTGGTGCTGGCAGTTACCGCTCCTGCCGGCGCGGGGGTAAGTCCTGAGCCTGAAATCACTCTGGTATTTCCTGCACCTCCATCTGAAATACTGACTGCATGCATATAGGCATCAGAGCCTCTGGCGCAGACGATGGTATAGGTCTTGTCCACCACCAGAACCTTGCATCCGCTCATATCTGTGGTTGTATCCAGTTTAATTTCCATATCTCCCTGGGGAGTTTTCAGATACAGAACATCCCCTTTAGTCTTTTCGCTTATGGTTCCTGACACAGTAGCCTTTGTTGACAGGTCAACCGATACTTGAGCCGCCTGTGTTTCACTGGTGATCTTAACCGCATGAAGGTACCCATCGGAGCCATGGGACACTGACACAGTGACCTTCTTATCAGGAAGCAGTACTTTACATGCGCTGGTATCTGTATCACTGTCCAGCTTAATCTCCATCTTCCCTTCCCTGGTGGAGAGCAAAAGCAGTTCAGAGGTGGTTCCCGCTAAAACAGTTCCCTCAACCGTTGCCGACACTTCTGCCGCCTGTACCTTAAGATGATTTGCCGGAAGCATTATCATACTAAGTACCAGACAGATGGCCAAACTTATTTTTATAATTCTATTGCTTTTCATAATCACGCCTCCATTGTATTCGAGCCTGTAATCTGTTTTGACAAAATTTGACTTATGTAAACTCATCATACAATACTTCCGTCTAAAAAGCAATATTATTTCCATATTTAGGGGCTTTGCATGGCCAAATTGTTCCCTTTACATAACATGCAAAGCCCTGTGAGCATCAATTAATAAAAAATCTGCGCTATGGGAGAAGTTTCATCTATGATCAGGGTTTTATTGTTTCCTGTCATGGTTGCCCTTGCCGCATCCAGGGCGCGCAGGAACAGATAAAAGTCTGCCTTTTCGGGATCATTATAGGCCTCACTTAAAATCCTCATATACTCTGCCTCACCCTTGGCAATGATCTCAGCCGCCTGGGCGTCGGCCTCGGACTGCATGATAATGATTTCCGCAGTAGTATTATTGGATATTTCCTTTGCTTCCTCCTGGCCTTCTGCCTGATAAGTTGCCGCAATATTATTTCTCTCAGAGATCATACGCTCATAAACTGCACTTTTGTTTTCATCCGGCAGATCCAGCGACTTGGTTTCCACTGCAAGCAGCTTGATCCCATACTGCTCCAGGGTATTGCCTATATTATCCTGAATTGCCGCTGCCAGTTCCCCGTCGCGTCCGCTGATCACTTCCTCCTGGCTTAAGCTGCTGATTACGTTTTTCAGGCTGTTGTACACGATCGTGTCGATTCGAAACTCTGCGTTGCTCTTCTGGGCGCTTAAGGTCTGTGTATATTTATAAGGATCCTCGATCTGCCACAGTACAAAGCAGTCTGCAATCATGGACTTTTTATCCTTTGTCATAACATCGCTGACAGCCAGATCATACAAAAGTGTTTCCTTCTCGATTTTTTCAGCGGTCTGAATAAAGGGAATCTTCATACTAAGACCGGGCGTCTGACGGATACTTTCGATTCTCCCAAACTGCTTAATAACTGTATATTCATTGGGGTACGTCACCACAAGGCTGGAATTTACCAGAATCAAAACAGCCAATATGATAAAAACAGGAATCAAAAAACCTAATTTTTTCTTCATAATTTATCCTTCCTTTCTTCCTACTGCTCATCTGCTTCATTGTTTGAATCAGAACCGCTCAAAGATGCTGCACTGCTGGTATTACTTACCGCAGAACCGGTGAAGGATTCTAAAGGCAGCAGCGTCTGAGTGGTACCGTCGCTTTTTTCAATGATCACCTTCATGTCGGGAAGAATTTCTTCCATGGCTTCATAGAACATTCTCTGCTTTGTGATCAGAGGGTATTTCTGGTATTCCGCGTACAGCTCATTTAATCTGGCGGTCTCGCCTTTTGCCTGATTAATACGCTCCTGCGCCTGGGCCTGGGCAGTTTTTACAGTTTCATCCGCCGCGGCTCTGGCTGCCGGAATATCCTCATTTCGTTTCTGATTGGCCTTATTGATAGAGGTTTCTTTTCCCTGCTTTGCATTTTCCACATTTTTAAATGCATTAATTACTTCCTGAGTGGGCGGTTCCGCATCCTGTATGGTAATGTTTACCAGTTGTATTCCTATATCCTCCTGATCCAGTCTGGTAATGATCTTTTCTTTAATGGATGCCTGAATCTCGCTTTTTCCTGTGGTAATGACGCTGTCCACATCATATAGCCCGATGGTGTCGCGGATATAGCTCTGGGTCAGATTTTTTAAAATAGCCACCGGATCTTCCGATGAATAAAGATACTTGATCGGATCCGTCACGCGATACTCCACGTAAAAGTCCACATTAACAAAATTATAATCTCTGGTTATCATAAAGGATTCTCTATCCACAGACTCATCTGTCTGCGCGTCATATCCTATGGGAAAACCATTGATGGTTTTGGGAACCCTTGAAAGCTGCTGAATATAGGGTATTTTTAAGTGAATACCGGATTCCTCCACCACCTTGGGAACTCCAAAGGTTGTGACCACCGCGTACTCGTTTTCCTTCAGCGAATAGACACTGCCTGCAAGAAGATAAATTGCAGCCATCACCATGACGATTACGCCCGCCACCTTCGCCAAACCTGCCATATTCTTTTTGGGATTTGGATTTGATTGTCCATCAACAGGACCTGTTTTTCTTCTAAACATACTTTTTCCTCCTTTTACTGCTTTCTGTTATGATCCGGGTGTCAAAAGGTGCTTTGGGAAAGTGCCCCTGGCAGATTGCCTGAAAGGAATTGCACGCTGCCAGCTTCGAAAAATGGATTTTCTAAATGTTCTTAAGGAAGTCTGTCTACCTGGACGCAACCATC
>USJG01000147.1 GCA_900554925.1 uncultured Lachnospiraceae bacterium | reverse complement strand
AGTAAACACAAAGTTTTATTCCTGATTTTTGCCATATTTTCCCTTGCAGTGACCGGCTGCGGCAAGGATGCGGAGCTTGAAAACTATAAAGCAAACATGAATCAGTTCTTTGAGAATATTAAGATATTCGACTCATCCATCAATGCCATTGATCCTGATTCTGAAACTGCTGTTTCCGACCTGTTAAGCCTGTTAGATTCCATGAACACCTCCTTTGCACAGATGGCCTCCCTGGACGTTCCTGAAGGTTTTCCCGGCGTGGAGCAGCTTGCTGATGAAGCCAGTGAATATATGGCAGAAGCAGTTTCTTATTATCATCAGGCTTATGAAGGAGAATATAATGCCAACTTAGAAGATGTGGCCCGTCAGAATTATGAGCGCGCTAATGTAAGATTTCAATACATTGTTTCTATTCTGCATGGCGATATTCCTGAAGAAATTTATACCTATGAAGAGGATGATACTTCCGGGGATTCAAATGTAAATGATACGGAAGATACTGAAAACATAACTGAATAAAACTTAGACTTGATTTACAAAAACGCCTGAGAAACTATTCTCAGGCGTTTTACATCCAATAGGTACTTAATTATTTCAAAAGTCTGATCTTTCCGATAAGCGGTACTTCTTTTTCCTCTTCATTGATTGCTGCAATAAGTCCCATGATCCAGCATACAAACATAAAAATTGCCCAAATCCATCCAATGCAGGGAATAATCGATAACAGGGAAAACAGTAAGATGACAAGAGCCTGATTTACATGAAACTTTGCTCCTTCCTTATCTCCTGCCAGTACAGCAATCAGAAATCCGATCCAGGTAAGATATGCTACAATACCTGTTGTTTTTGCATCCATTACACTTCTCCTCCTTAAGTAAAATCTATCTCATCCAATAATATACCTTAAAAAATAACTTGAAGCAAGGAAATACTGAATAATTATAAAAAAAATAAAATAATTATTAATTTAATGCTCCACTGGAGTAATATAACACCGATAGCAATATACATATAATACTGTATATGTATTTCTTTTTCCACAATCGTCCTGGTTATGTGTTTTCTGCAAAAAAACAGCAGCATAAAATGCAGGTATGCCAAAATTCCATAAATAACTGTGGGATTCAGGCAAAAACTCCTTATGAAATCTCCCTGAAACAGATAATAAAAGGCTCTGGTCCCTCCGCATCCCGGACAGGGCAGGCCACACATCCTGCGTATTGCACAGGCTGTCATTTCACCATATTTATCATACCCCATCCATGCAAACCAAAAACCCGCAATGCCAAAAGGAAGCCAAAACACTTTTCCAATCTGGTAAAAGACCTCATCAACCCGGATTCTCTGTATCTTTTTCATCTTAATAGTTGAGTTCGTCAAGAAGTTCATATAAGTAATCATTGTAAGCAGATGATCCGCTTATGATCATTGCAAAGATTACAATAAGCAGCCCAATGCCGCCTGTGACGATACCTGCAATTGCCATTCCCTTACCATCATATTTAAAGCAAAGTGTAATTATGCCAAGTACAACTGCTGCAATGGCAAGTATGGCACTGAACAAAGTAAAGCAGCAGCATACTAAAGATACGATACCGCAGATCAAAGAAGCAATGGCAAAGCCTATATTTCCGCCTTCCTGCTTATCCGCATTGTTTTCTGCTGCATAATATTGCCTTTGGGAAGATGAATCGTACACATTTGAACTATTATCCGTGCCATAGCCCTGAGGCTCCGTATTATAATTGATCTTGATCTCTTCCTGATAAGAAGGAATCGGCGTTGGCTTCTCTTCCTCTGCATCTGTAATTTTCTCATATGCAGAAGCTGCTTCTTCTCCGGAGAATATCCCTTCTGTCTGTGCCGGTTGTTCTTCGTTCTTTGGCGCGGCGGCCTTTTCCAGTTTACTGCCACAATTACTGCAGAATTTAGATTCGGCACTGTTTTCACTGCCGCACTGGGTACAATAAATCATTTTATTTTCTTCGCTCATGGTTTCTCCTTTTTCCACATAATGTTTTCTTTTTATTTTAAATTAATTGCAAATAAATGTCTATACAAATCCAAAATAATTAAAATTCCCCCTTTGACATTTTTATAAAAAATGGAGTAAAAATCAAACACATTTCTGGAAACAGAAAAAATCAGTACTCTTATGCGAAAGTATGCGATCCCCTGCATCATTTCGCTTTTAGTTGCCGCCCTATATAATATTGTAGATCAGATTTTTATTGCAAACGCCGATTATCTGGGGTCTTACGGCAACGCTGCCAATACTGTGGTATTTCCTCCTATTTCAGTATTTGTGTATTTTCATAACAACCCAGTCGTCATCCTCTATCTCATACCTTTTTCCACAGCTTGGACAGGTTCTGCGTTTCGTAGCATCGAAACTTGCCCCACAGCTCTTACATTGAATCTCCGTAATTGAAAAATGATAATTAATAGATTTGCTTACTTTCTTACACAGCCACACTCTGATCCTGTCATTTCTTTGATAAATACGCCTGCCACTATCATATATGTTTTCCATATAAACGTCCACTGTTACATGGCAGAAATCCTTCTGTACTCTAAACTGTTTCAGCGCAACCGCACCTCTATAGGAGGATTCCACAATATCAGAAAACATATTTCCAAGCGGTTTTCCAACGTAATTGGGAAGTTCCCTTGCATCATCAGAAAAAATAATCATTTTCAGGATAGAAACAACCTTATCCGAAAAATATTCATAAGAAAATTCCGGACTTTGCTGTTTCATCTGAGCAACAAAGCGCTTCCCTGAACCTGACATATTAACTATCATCGGCAGTGATTTCCCTGCATTTATAAACAAAGAAGCTACTTTTCCCACCGCCCACAGCAAATATCCCACAATTGCTCCAAACAATGTTCCTGACAGAATGCCGCTTATTATGGGAAGCAGAAACCATTGGCCTGGCGCCGCGTTTTTAAAGAAATAAATTGTATATCCAACGATACCTGGCAGCGCACATAGGGCAATTATTTTGCCTATGCTGTACTTCAATTCTTTTTTGGTGCCGCCGCTGTCTTCGACAAAAAAGAAATTTGTTACTCTGGGAAAGAGATCCGTCATATTAAAAAAAGTACCGCAATAAGGGCATCCACTTTGGAGGGAAAGAATTTTACTTACCGCTGCGCAATTTGGACAGGTATATAAATCATCTCCAACCACATGGCTGTTATATACATTTGTAATAATCTGATAAAAAATGGAATTTTGCTTTTTATCATATATCTTTTTCTGATCGCGATAAAAAGTTCTGTTAAGAAGGCAGGTGCGGCATTCCATATTGCTGATATAATGCTCATCACACCAGCTCTTTCCCATTCCTCCTCCATTCCCAAAGAGGCCTCTTGGAATAATATTATATTTCATAGTCAATTTTTTATCTATCAGACGTTTCTGTTGGAGTTCCATACAATAGTTTAAATCCTGACCGCCATAAGCTGGAAGTTTATTTGTCTCTGTAAAATCGATCAGATCCAAAGCAAAATTTTCAAAAATACTGTGATGGGACTTATCCCAATGTATGTCTTTATCATGAATCCCCATGTACTATATTTTCCCTTTCGTCTTTATCTTTCTTTCCTCCCAAATATTGCCTTGATTTCTGCCATACTTCGCCCAATGTTTTATAATTATGTCAATACTATTCTAATACTAAGTGCCCTGGAAAGTACTCGACCATAGTTGAACCTAAGGGCCGGCCTGTATCATAATATTGTATTTTTTTCTTCCGTTCAAAAATTGGGTCAGGAATCGGAATTGCAGAGAGCAACGCCTTGGTATATGGATGAATTGGATTGGAAAACAAATCTTCTGTTGCTGCAACTTCAATAAGTTTTCCATGCAGCATAACACCGATACGGTCACAAAGAAAGCGGACGGCTGACAGGTCGTGGGCAATAAAGAGAAAAGAAAATCCCTTCTCCCGCTGAAGGCGCTGGAACAATGTCAGGATCTGCGCCTGAATAGATATATCCAGGGACGCGATTGGTTCATCCGCAATCACCAGCTTGGGGTTTAACATCAGGCTTCTGGCGATAGCAACGCGCTGTCGTTGTCCTCCAGACAATTCGCCGGGATGTTTAGACAAAAAGCTGGAGGACATCCCAACATCTTCCATCAACATTTCCAAACGTCGTTTGTTGTCTGATAAATCACTTTTTTTCCCATGAATGCAAAGCGGTTCTAAAATGATTTGCCGGACTGTCATTCTAGGATTTAGCGAAGCAGCGGAATCTTGAAAAATCAGTTGCATTTCGCGCTGTGATTTCTTTGCATAAGCTTTGGAGGCATGCTGCCCAAATATGCATTCTCCCTCAAACAGGATTTCTCCCTCTGTGGGACGATAAATTCCGGAAACCACACGGGCTACTGTAGATTTTCCACAGCCGGTTTCCCCGACCAATCCAAAAACCTCCCCTTTTTTGATCCCTAGAGAAAGTCCGTCTATGGCCTTAATTGTCAGTCTGTCGTTTATGTGAAAATACTGCTTGATATTACGCAGCTCAATAATCATATCTGTATCCATTTTTTGCGTCTCTCCCACAGTGAGATTGGCGGATCGATCTCAGGTGCCCGCTGATCCAACAGCCATGTTGCCGCATAATGCGTATCCGATATTTTGAACATTGGCGGAGGCAGTTCATAATCAATTGCTAACGCATATTCGTTGCGCACAGCAAATGCATCGCCGGGAGGCGGGTTCAGTAACGAGGGAGGCATCCCCGGAATATAACGAAGCGTTCCCTCATCCATTGCCAGGGCAGGCAACGAGGATAACAGCCCCCAGGTATAAGGGTGGCGCGGATTATAAAAAATATCCTCTGCTGTTCCAATCTCCACAATTTTTCCAGCGTACATCACAGCGACTCTATCTGCAATTCGCGCCACACTGCCAAGATCGTGTGTAACGAATACTACAGAGACTCCGGTTTTTTGACGGATATCCAGGAAAAGGTCCAGAATTTTGGCCTTCACAGTCACATCTAAAGCCGTTGTCGCCTCATCCGCAAATAAAAGCTTTGCATTTGTTGCCAAAGCTGCGGCAATAACACAGCGCTGCCTCATTCCCCCTGAAAAGAAATGGGGCTGCAGATAAAATCTGTTGGCAGCATCCTCAATACCCACCATTTCCAGAAGTTCCACTGCACGCGCTTTTGCTGCACTTTTTGTAACTTTTTGATGCTTTAAAATCACTTCCATAATTTGCTTTCCAATGGGGATCGTTGGATTTAAAGTCGCCAAAGGGTCCTGAAAAATCATAGACATCACGCTGCCGCGGAGCTGACGCATTTCTTTTTCTTTGAAATGTGTTATATCCTGACCGCAGACAGTGACAGTTCCGCGTTTTATATAGGCGTATCCTGGCAAAAGGTGCATAATCGACTGACACAACACTGTCTTCCCGCACCCGGATTCTCCAACAATACACAAAATTTCACCTGCATTAACGCTTAAATCTATACCCCGGACTGCCTCAACCTCACCCTCCGGTGTATCAAAGCTGACAGCATAATCCTTTAATTCCAGCACTTTTTCTGACAATATTCACACCTCCACGGAGCATTTACGCATTATTTATTCAAGGTCCATTCCTCAATATTCCACATAACGCCCACTGCATGGTGTCCCAGGATTCGGGACGTATCCAGTCCTGACAAGGCCTCTGTGCTGACATAGTTACCATCTAAATAGGCCACCAGGAGAACGTTGGGGTTCTGCCCATAAACCTTCTCAAACTCACCATAAAGCTCCAGACGTTTGGCAGGATCCTCCGTATGACGCGCTTCGGTCAACAGCCGGTCAACCTCTGCATTGGTATAATGCATAGTATTATCAC
>USJG01000146.1 GCA_900554925.1 uncultured Lachnospiraceae bacterium | reverse complement strand
GAAAAGTCCGCTATGAGCCCGGATGGCGAATTGCGGATGGTTGCGTCCGGATAAACAGACTTCCTTAAGAACATTTAGAAAATCCATTTTCAGGAACTGACAGGGTGCAATTCCTTTTATGCAATCTGTCATGAGCACTTTCTAACAGCACCTTTTGACACCCGAATCTTATTTAAAAACGAATACATCATAATAAGAAAGTGAGTTACAACATGAAAAATCTGTCAAAAAACAAATGGGTAAGGGCTGCAATACCCGCATTATTACTTCATTGCAGCATTGGTACTGTTTATTGCTGGTCCATTTTCAGCCAGGAAATTGCCGATTACATAGGCTTTTCCAAGGGAGCTACTGAATGGGCCTTCAGTTTTGCCATTTTCTTCCTTGGCATGTCAGCCGCTTTCCTTGGCAATATTGTAGAAAGGGATATACATAAATCTTCTCTGATTGCTACGATCTGCTTCGCCGCAGGTATGGCGGGCACCGGCCTTTTTATCTGGTATGGCGGTGCTCACCCCGGAAGCATACTGGCGCTTATCGGCATTTATGTCTGCTATGGCTTTATCATGGGCATTGGCCTTGGAACCGGTTATCTTTCTCCTGTCAAAACACTGATGCTCTGGTTTGAAGACCGTAAGGGACTTGCCACCGGACTGGCTGTAGCCGGTTTCGGTGCCGCGAAGGCGATCGCAAGCCCAATCATGCAGTCTCTTCTAAATTCCCTGGGTGAGGGCGGCATATACAAAATGTTCCTGATCCTTGCAGTCGTATATTTCCTTATGATGTTCGCAGGGCATCTGCTCCTGAAAAAGCCGGAAGGATGGCATGAAGCCTCTTCCTCTGAAAAAGGCGCCCGCGCAATTGATGTAATCAAAGAAAAACCAATTACCTTTATTGGTATCTGGATCATGTTCTATTTAAATATTACCTGCGGCCTTGCTTTGATCTCCCAGGAAAAAATGATCATTAAATGCATCGGACTGGTAGGAATGGTGGGTGTTCTTTCCTCAATTACCGCAGTTTTCAATGCTGCCGGCCGTTTAGGCTTTTCCGCATGGGCTGACACCTTCAAGGACAGAAATACCATTTACAAGATTATTTTTATTCTTTCCATAGCTGCAACCGGCCTTGTTATTATCACACAGGGCATCACCAACATGGGCCAGAATACTCTCTTCATGATTCTGGTACTTATCCTGCTGTTTGTAGTAAACGCCGGATATGGCGGCGGTTTCAGCAATGTTCCCACCCTGCTTTCAGATCATTACGGCATGAAGAATATCAGCGCCATTCATGGTATTACCCTTTCCGCATGGGCATTTGCAGGTCTTACGGGAAATCAGATGGCTTCCTTTATTGTAAGCCATTTTGGCACGGAAACAGAGTTGTCACACACTTTAGCTGACGGAACAACGGAAATCATCACGGTAAATCCCAGCGGTTATCAGACAGTCCTCTATGTAACAGTTGTCCTTTACATTATTGCCGCTGTCATCTGCTTTACCATGGTAGGCTGCAAATCTGAAAAAAATAAACAGAGATCCAGCTAAACGCCAGCCTGATAAATGTCTTATGAAATATGAAAATGACGCAGCAAATGCTGCGTCATTTTCAGTGCGTAATTAAATTACGGATTCTTATATTGCCTCATGGAATGTTCTGGAAATAACATCTGCCTGCTGCTCCGGCGTTAATTTAATAAAGTTAACCGCATAACCGGACACACGAATTGTAAGCTGAGGATATTTTTCAGGATGCTTCTGGGCATCTAAAAGTGTATCTCTGTTTAACACATTGACATTTAAGTGATGTCCGCCCTTTCCTGCATATCCGTCTAAAAGATTTACCAGGTTATCTACCTGTGCTGCATTTACATTTGACATAATAATCTCTCCTCTCGTTTTCCTTCTCTACACTTAATTTTTGTTTCGTTTTTAATAGTAAAGCGCTTATTTGTTCTTTGTGATTACATCTTACTGTTTTCTTGCAAGAAAATCCGTAACCTTGGTTACAATTTTAGAAAATTTATAGCCATAAAATTACCCCATCTATGTGGTTTACTTTCCAATCCCATTTTAGCACCACAAACAAAGCAATAAACGTAAGCACAGGACTATATTATCATATCCATGTAACATTTCAAAGTGAAATACTATTCATTCAGATTATGAGATTTATATTTCTAAACCCATTGAATAAATGCTGTTTTATCCTCGCTGTTATATCCCGCTTTCCGGTAAAAGTTCAAAGTGCTTTCTTTTTTAGAACCTGTTAATAGCATCAATTTATAGCAATTTTCTTTTACCGCAATTTCTTTTGCAAAATTTAGACATTGAGTGGCCAATCCTTTATTTCTATAATTTACATCTGTTATCACATTTTCAATAAAAGCATATGGTTGCTGATTATGTGTCAGATTAGGAATAATAACACATACACAAGACGATACAATCTGTCCGTTTTCTTCTGCAACAATTATATGGTGGTCTTTGTCATTAACAATTCTATTCCATAAATTCATTATTTCGTCGGTTTGGTCTGGCATTGAATTTTCGTGTAATTGCATATATAAGGTTAATAGCCCTTTAAAATCATTTTGTGTTATTTCTCTTATCATAATTAGCACCCCCTACCGCTTTAAAGTCGTCGCTTTGTATAAAAAAGTCAGTATTTATAATAGTTTCTCAGCATCTACACGCTCATATATTACTTCTGCCGCTGTATGCCCATGTGCTGCATAATGCAATTTATTTTGCACAATCTTAAAGAATTTTTCATCCAAAATAGAGAGATGTGGTATACACATTCTCTATAAAAACAAAAACTCCAAGGCGTCCCTGTCACATATTTTGATCATCTTTCTGTCAACCATAATAAGTCCGTCCTTTTGCATACGCATAAGCTCTCTGGACAAAGAAGGTCTGGCAACACCTAAAAAGTCTGCCAACTGCTCTCTGTTCATCTGCAACTGTACATTACCCTTTTCATCCATGGCGTCAATTAACCAGATGGCAATTCTCTCACGAAGGGAAGATGTGCTGACAATATGCAGCTTTCTTGTAATCTTAAAATTGTCTTCCGAAAGGATTTCCAGCATATTCTGGGTCAACTGCTTGTGATGATCGCAGGCATTGGAGCAAAAATGATAAAAGAAATCCCATGGCATCTCCAACACAGTAACATCCGTCACTGCAAGCGCATCATACCAGTACCTCCTTCTATCCCCGAACAGAAAAATCTCTCCAAAAACACTTCCCTCTTCAACCAGATACAGTACATCTCTTTTCCCGGAAGTAAAATCCTTACAGATCTGCACCTGTCCTTCCAGCAGCAAAAATAATTTAGAGGGAACTCCCTCCTGTTCAAAAATATAGGCTCCTGCAGGATATTTTTTCATTACGGATTTAGAGCACTTTAAAATACGCTCCATTTCCTCCCTTGTAATCGTCTGAAATAATTTGGACTGTTCCAGTTTTTTCATATAATCTCTTTTGCCTCTCCTAACCGCTCTTCAAACTGTTCAAAGAAATCTTTTTCTGTTTCATAAGGTTTTATATAAAAATGCTTCAGCAAAAACAAATTCAGATTTTTCACAACTGCATCATTTTCTGTTTCCCTTAAAATTTTCTGCACATCCTTCAAAAAATAATGCCACCTCCTGATATAACTTTCGTATTTAGATAGCTGTGGTATTTCCAGCCATTTTTTCAGTTTTATCTTCGTCTTATTCGGGTAAGGGCATTCGTATATCTGCAAAAAATAATGAAAATCATTTTCTTCATAAATTCTTCCTAAGGGAAACATCCTGCAAAAACCCGGCCTGAAAGCATGGATAGTACATCTTCCTTCTTCACTTAAAAACCCGCAGCAGTCCTTTCCTTCCTGCATTTTTAAGTTCGGCTGAATAATTCCATCCACCACGTTCAGCTCGATCTTATTTATCATCAATTCCTCAAAGCCCATATTCAGTCCCTTTGTCATGTGGTAAATATCATAGGGATCAAGAATAATAGAATTTCCCATTTCGCGACAGCACAAAGAGCAGCCTGCACAATCGTTGCAGCCTGCCTTCACCATATCATTTGCCTGATAAAGCTTTCCATCTGATACCTGTTTTAAATCAATTTCACGCTCCATATATTTTACCGCTTACAGTCCTCTTAAGAAATTCTCTTTCACAATTCTCTCAAGGCTGGCCGCCGGGTCAGCCCTTTTTATTGTACAACAAATCCACATAACTGAAAACGGTATATCTGAAATAATTCTTTCTCAGAAATGTATTGGTATTCTGAAGGAAAAATTTGTAATAAATAACTGATTGAAAAATGGAATAATAATGGTATAATTAACCCATAGTTAAGGAGGTGCATATTATGCCACAGATTATTCCAATTAAAGACTTAAAAAATACCTCAGAAATTTCAGAAATGTGTCACAAATCGGAAGAACCAATTTATATAACCAAAAACGGATATGGAGATATGGTTATCATGAGCATGGAGAACTACGAAAAGACGATGCGTAGACTTAATGTTTATAGAGAACTTGAGATATCTGAACAGCAAATTACAGAAGGAAGAACAAAAGATGCAAGAAGTTCTTTAGGTTCTATGCGGGAAAAATATGGCTTATAGACTTATGATTACTGAAAGGGCAGAACAATTACTTGAACAACTGGTAAATTATATTCTGTATAAATTTAGGAATGAACAGGCAGCGAGACATTTGCTGGATGATATTGAACAGTTGTATGACCGTTTGGAGGATAATCCGTACCAATTTGCAGATTGTAGAGATCCTTTTCTCAAGAGCAAAGGGTATAAAGAAGCTGTAGTGAAGGATATGGACTATATTTTGATTTTTCGGATGGAGGGTGATGTCGTATATGTACTTGGAATCTTTCATCAGTTAGAAAATTACAAAGACAAATTATAACGTGAAGCATCAGGCCATAAAAAGTCCAGCTAATAAACTTGTCATGGCGGCAGGAGGAAAGAAGGGAACAGTTATTTTTAAGATTGTAGTGGCTGCCTTCCTTAAACATCCTGTGCTTACGGATCTCTTTGGATATGGTAGAGGAATCCTTTTTTAAAGGCGTGGAATCCATAAAACCCGGCAAATCCTTATCTACATATCTATTTTCCTCTCTCCAAATCCAACATATATTTTTTGGCGTAAAGGCCGCCGCCAAAACCTACCAGCGAACCGTCTGCCCCGATTACCCGATGGCAGGGAATAAAAATCATAACAGGATTTTTGTTATTTGCTCCCCCTATTGCCCGGCACGCCCTGGGATTACCAATCTGCTCAGCGATCTCTCCATAGCTTCTGGTCTGTCCATAGGGGATGCTGCAAAGCGCTTTCCAGACCTTTTTCTGAAATTCTGTCCCCGACGGTTTAAGAGGCAGGTCAAATACCTTTCTTTTCCCCTGAAAATACTCTATCAGTTGGTTTCCGGCTTTTTGAAGCAAATCTGTCTCCGGTTTTTCCAAAAAAACTGTCTCATTAAAGGCTTCCTTTTGTCCGGCAGATTCCGCCGCACCGTCTCCAGCTTTTGCTAAATCATACTGCTGCTTATATTCCCTGTCAAAATATAAGGCGGTAATGGCTTCTTCATCAGCTTCAATGCATACAGTTCCTATAGGTGTATGTAAATGGCATTTATGATTCATCATTTGGTTTTTCATTTATAAATTTTACCTGCCCTGTTTAAATTCTTTTCTATTATAATTCGGGTGTCAAAGATGCTTTTAGAAAGTGCTCTTGTCAGATTGCACAAAAAGAATTGCACGCTGTCAGTTTCTGAAAATGGATTTTCTAAATGTTCTTAAGGAAGCCTGTTTATCCGGACGCAACCATCCGCAATTCGCCATCCAGGCTCATAGCGGACTTTTCGGAACAT
>USJG01000145.1 GCA_900554925.1 uncultured Lachnospiraceae bacterium | reverse complement strand
TTCCTGCCTGCTTTCGCAGGCGGTTTGCTCGTTAACAGCGCAAGAAAAACAAATGCCTGCCTTCGCAGGCGCTTGTTTTTCTTATGCGCTGGTTACATCATTAATAAATAGACTGTTGCCACTGATACTACAATCTGAATGATCGCAAAGCGGAAAACGGTCTGGGTGTTGGACCAGCCCAGGACCTTTCTCACATGATCATGCAGCGGCGTTCTTACGTTTTTTAATATGTGAAGCTTAAATCCCCGAATCAGGGCAACCTTTAAAAGTCCAAGCCCTCCGTCCAGAATAAGTACGATTGCTGCCGGCAGATACAAAAGCGGGCTGCCGCTCTTAAGGGCCACAATACTAATGAAAACTCCCATGGCACGGCTTCCCGCATCTCCCATAAGCAGCCGGCTGGGAGTGGCATTGTACCACAAATAGCCCAGGATACATATGATAAACATCAAAATCAATATGGAAAATTGATCCTGTTTCCCCTTGATACTGTCAATCACATAGAAGGTTCCCAAAGTTATAATTGCCAGGGTACCCGAAAGTCCGTCCACTCCATCGGAACAGTTGGTCACATTGATAGATCCCCATACTAAGATCACTGTAAGAAGCCCAAACAGGACCGGCGGAATATTCACTTTTATTCCCAATGTTGCTATCTCAATGCTGCTGGAATTAAAATGCAGATAAGTTGCCGCCAAAATAATGGCAACGATCAGATCCAGCAGACCCTTCTTATACTCTCCCCAGGGATGCTCTGATGCATCATCCATATATCCGGTCAGCATTTCTGCCACGATCAGAATCAGATAAATGATAATTTCCAAATTAACCGGTATAAAGATAAGAGAAGCTGCCGCAAAAACAAGAACAAAAATAATTCCTGCCCCTCTGGGCTTTCCTGCTGAAAGCTTTCCGTCGTGAGCAAATTCCCTGCCTGCATCCTTAGGCAAAAATCTGCTGCATTTTGCAGTAAAAAAACAGGTTCCTGCAAATGCCGCCAAAAGACCCAGCGCCGCCAAAAGCGCCTGATTTCCATTAGATATCATTGTTGTCACTCTGATCTCCTCCCACCGTTCGTATCGTTCTCATTTCAACCTGTCATTACGATTAAAGCCCCAGAGCTTCCTTCGCCAGCTTGTCTGCCATATCATTATACTTGTCATTGGAATGGCCGGTTACCTTTACAAAGCTGATCTCTACCTGTCTGCTTGCCATATCATAAAAAGCCTTGTAGGCCCTTGTGCCCTCTTTATTGGTCTTCCACTGTCCCAGACACCATTTGGCGATTCCTTCATAATCATGGTAAATTGTAATGGCCGGTATCTGGTGATCCAGGGCATACTGCATAGCCGCCTGGGCGCCCATGATCTCGCCAGCCACATTGTGCATGGCCGCCAGCTCTTTATCTGCAAATCTGCCTTTATATTCTTCCTCGCCATCCTCCAAAAGCACCACCATACCATAGGAAAACTCCCCAGTGGCATTGTTGTAGCTTCCATCTACATATATTTTAACACAGTCCTGTGCCTTACAAACATTCTTCGCCGCAGATTTACCATTTTCTTCTAAAATATCTGTCCCTGTCTGTACCTTCTTACCTGCATCAGAGCTCTGCCCGGCATCCTCCCATTGTTCCATGCCCAGATAAGAAAGCGCCTCCTCTTTCGTCTTAAAGCTCTTATATACTGCACCGGAATATCCGTTGACACTGGCTTTGCACTCCTCCCATGTGCGGAAAATTCCTCTGCTTACTCCTTCTTTTACTGCATAATATTTTTCTGCCATAAATAACCATGCCTTTCCCACAGCTTATGGATTTTCAGCCTGACGCCATTTACTAAAAGCATTATATCATATCCATTAATGGTACGAAAGCCACAAAAAGAGGCCTCGCTCTACAGATGACTATTCACCTGCTTTGCAGCGGCCCCTTTAAATACTTTTAGAGCAGATGACGGGAATCGAACCCGCCTCCTCAGCTTGGGAAGCTGATGTTCTACCGATGAACTACATCTGCATCTTTTACAGTATATCACATTCAAAAAAAACTTCAAGAAAAAGACCAAAAAAAATCGCTAAAAATACAGTCTGCGGTAGCGGTTAATACACGCCAGTATTTCCTGCTTTCTGGGTCTTGCCAGAGAAGCGGAAACATCTCCTGTCTCAAAAAGGCTCTCCAAGCCTTTCTGATTGATCTGGTTTTCCAAAAGCCCGGCAATCTGCTTTAAATCCTTCCTGCCGTCCAGCAGCTTTAACTGGACATATTTCAATATCCACGCCAGTGCCGCTGTCTGCTCCTGATCTTTTAGCTGCTCTAAATACCTGAGTTCTACACTTTCCCTTGCAAGCAAAAGCTCGCTGGTTCCCATAGTCTTAATCTTGATCCGGTCATTCTTTTTAAGAGCCGGATCGAGCCCTGGACATCTGTGCTCCCTAAAAGAAGGAAACTTTTCTTCTGCGCCACTCATTGCCGGATAGGCCCTGGCTGCCTCCTTTGCTTTTGCAGTAATGTCAACAGGTACATACTCCTTCATCTGTATCACAGTATCTGCTTTATGGAAAAAGGAGCCCGAACTTCCTGCCACAATAATAGAAGAAATTCCCAAATCCTGATAAAGACTGCTTACCCTGCTGATAAAAGGTGTGATCGGCTCTTCACTTCCCGTTATTACTTCCTGCATCAACTGATCCCTGATCATAAAATTGGTGGCAGATGTATCTTCGTCTATCAGAAAAAGCCTGCTTCCCGCTTCAATGCCCTCCATCAGGTTGGCCGCCTGGGAAGTGCTTCCGCTGGCATCCTCTGTGGAAAAATGGGCAGTGTCCTTTTTGTTGGGAAGATCCTTAATAAAAGGAGAAATATCCACGTTGGAAATGCTGCGCCCATCCTCTGCGCGGAGTTTTACCGCAGTGGCATCTGTGATGACCAGTTCTCTGCCGTCTCCTGCAATATGATTGTATACACCATTTTGAAGCGCCTGAAGTATGGTTGACTTCCCATGATAACCACCGCCTACAAAAAGAGTAATTCCCTTAGGAATCCCCATGCCCGTTACTCTTCCCCTGTTAGGCAGCACCAGTGTCACTTCAAGAGATTCAGGACTTTTAAAGGGAATTGCCCCTTTCATGGGTTTTTCAGAAATGCCGCTTTCTCTTGGCAAAATCGATCCATTTGCCACAAACGCACAAAGTGACATTTCTGTCAGTTTTTCTCTGATATACTGCTGGTCCTCACACAGGCATATTGACTGTTTCAGTCTACTTTGATTTATGTTTGCATAGAACAGACTCTTTCGGACACATTCCGGAAGAATGTCATAAAGCATTTTTTCCAGTTCTCTGGCATTGATGGTTCGACCATTTGCTGGAAAACCTGCCTCAAATCTAAGGGTAATATTACCCTCCTTTATCCGAAGGGCAGTTCTTTCAAGTACCTGCTGTCCGCATTTTGATACCGCAAGCAGACCGCTTTTCCCTGATCCCTTTGCCTGAAAGCTGCCGCCAGTTACCTCTGCTGCAAAAAACCTGGTCAAATGATCCTGGAGAGTCACTCTCTTTTCACAGGTATCATAAAAAGCCGGAGGGAAACCAGCCCTCTGCGCCTTAACCAGTACAGACAACCTGGAGGGCGAAGCAAAGGGATCCCCCTGCACATGATCCACAGAAAGCACATAATCCTTAAAGTCATACTGCCCTTTCAGCTCTTTATATGCGGGATAACCCCGATGGTCAATACTTTTTAATTTATTCCTTAATTCCAACGCTGACTGCATCACATACCTACATTCTTTCCGGTGCTGAGAAACCAAGCACGTCAATACAGGTTTCCAGAATATCTCTGGTAAGCAGAAGAAGTGCTATCCATCCTGCTTTCTTTTCCTGATCTTCCTCAGCAACAATTCTGGTTTCATGGTAAAAGCGGTTAAAAGCATTTGCAAGCTCATAAATATACGCACAGATTTTGTGAGGCGCAGTCTCTGTATAAGCCATCTCCATCACTGCGTTAAATCCTGTAAGCTCCAGCATCAATGCCTTTTCCGATTCACTTCCTGCCTCCTTAAAAGATGCATCTGCAAACAGGGCAGCTGCCGCGCTCTCGCCGGCCTGTTCCTTTACCTTATTTAAAATGGATTTAATCCTTACAATGGTATACAGAATATATGGGCCTGTATCTCCTTCAAAAGACGTAAACTTATCAATATCAAAAATATAATCCTTGGAAGCCTGGTTGGAAAGGTCACCATATTTAATGGCGGAGAGAGCCACCACCTTTGCAGTCTTTCGCGCTTCTTCCTCGTCTACCTGCCGATTATCCGTAATCTTCCGGTACATCTCCTCATTGATCTCATCAATCAACATTTCCAGCCGCATTACGCCGCCTTCTCTGGTCTTAAAGGGCTTTCCGTCCTTGCCGTTCATGGTTCCAAACCCAATATGCAAAAGCTCTGTATCCGATGTCACCAGCTTCGTCTTTCTTGCACAGCGGAAAACCTGCTCAAAATAAAGATCCTGACGTTTATCCGTAAGATAAATCATCCTGTCAGGATGATATTCCCGCATTCTCTCCATGATCGTAGCAAGGTCTGTGGTGTTATAAAGAGACGCTCCATCTGACTTTAAGATCATGCAGGGAGGGATTTCTTTGGTGTCAGTTTCTTCCTTTACATCCACCACAAGGGCACCGTCGCTGATATAAGCATAGCCCTCCTTTTTCATATATTCTACCATACCGGGGATAACATCATGGACATCGGACTCTCCCTTCCACAAATCAAAATCTACATTCAGATTTTGATAATTTCTTTTCAGGTCTGTTACCGATACATCTATAATGTGATTCCACAAAGCACGATAACCTCTTACGCCGCTCTGCAGCTTAAAGGTGGCTTCCATGGCCCGTTCTTTATATTCAGGGTCTTCCTTGGATTTTCCGCTGGCAGTAGGATAAATTTCCTCCAGCTCTGAAATGGTAAAGGGAGCCTCCTTTGGATAATCTCCTGTATAACCTTCATCAAAGTATACAAGCTGCGGCTGACGCTCTTTTAATTCTGTAATGATCAGCCCCATCTGAAGTCCCCAGTCCCCTAAATGAATATCCCCGATCACCTCATGCCCTGCATATCTGGCAATTCTTTTGATACTTTCCCCTATAATAGCAGAACGTAAATGTCCTACGTGAAGGGGCTTAGCCACATTGGGTCCGCCATAATCCACAATAATCTTACTGGGTTTTTCCGGCATCCCAAGTCCAAACTTAGGATCGGCCCACATACCTGTCAGATATTCTGTCACAAAGCTTTCCTTTACTTTTATATTTAAGAAACCGGGATTTACGGCCTCCACCTTAAGAAACACTTTGCTGTCTTTACACTCCCTGGCCACATCTTCTGCGATCATAATGGGCGATTTCTTGTAAAGCTTAGCTCCCGCCATGGCTCCATTACACTGATATTCACAAAGGTCCGGCCGGTTTGAAAGCGTTACCTTTCCAAGGTCTTTATCATATCCAGCCGCCTCAAAAGCATTTTTCATTTCTTCTGATATTAAATCCAGAAACTTTTTCATTTCCTGTTTCCTCCAAATAAAATGGTAAATTTTGATCAATTCTTATTTATCCTAACATCTTGACTGCTTTTTAGCAAGCATGGCGGTTATGAAACTATAGAATTCACATCAACATTTCTTAATCCTCCCAATAAAAAATAACCTTAAATTCCTCGTTGCTGTAATCGTGATTGCTTACAAGCTTGTAGGTGAAATCGGGAATATACCTGAGTATCTGCATGGATACATTATAATCTACCTGGCTTTTGTGTTCAACCAGAGAAATCAGGTAAAGAGGAGCCTCTTTGTAGGATTACAATACATGTGTTACAACTGAATAATTAAAAAGACGGAAATACCT
>USJG01000144.1 GCA_900554925.1 uncultured Lachnospiraceae bacterium | reverse complement strand
GAGGTAGTTATGCATACGCATCCGCTCGCGCGCGAAGTGTCGCAAGCGACACTTTATTCTATAACAGTAAATTCCTCCTGTCGTGTCAATATGTGAAATTTTTTACAGGTGAAAGAATTGAAGCAGGATTTACATGATAAACGGAAAAATTTAATATGTCAGCTGGTGGAAGATGAATGCTATGTTCCCATGAAGGAAAAAGAGCTTGCCCTTTTTATGCAGGTAAGTCCCCAGGAGAGGCAGGAACTGAAAGAAATTCTAAAGGAGCTTGTCACGGAAGGAAAACTTCAATTGACCAGGCGTGGAAAATATCTGAAAGGTGACGGAACTGCGGCAGGATTTACCGGAACCTTTATCAGCAATGCCAGAGGCTTTGGATTTGTGGAAATAGAAGGCAGAGAGCAGGATCTTTTTATACCGGAAAATGAGGTGAACGGTGCTTTTCATAAGGATAAGGTACAGGTGGAGCTTTTAAAGACGCAGCATGGAAGGCGGCAGGAAGCTAAGGTTACGGCCATTTTGTCCCATGAACTTGCAAAAATTGTGGGAACCTATGATAATGCAGGAAAGTTTGGTTTTGTTATTCCCGATAATGAAAAGATTTCTTCTGATATTTTTGTGCCCAGGGAACGTTCTAAAGGAGCGGTCAGCGGGCATAAAGTAGTAGTGGAGCTTACGGATTATGGGGATGCAAAGCATAAGCCGGAGGGAAAGGTAGTTGAAATTTTAGGACATGTGAATGATCCGGGAGTGGATATTATTTCCATTATCAAAGGCTTTGACCTTCCCACGGAATTTCCGGAAAGAGTCTTAAATCAGGCCCGGCGGGCAGCCAGAGAGGTAAGCGTTAAGGACAGGGAGGGGCGTAGGGATTTAAGAGATCTTCAAATGGTTACCATAGACGGAGAAGATGCCAAGGATCTGGATGATGCGGTCAGCCTGTATCAGGAAGGTGATAAGTACTTCCTGGGAGTGCATATCGCAGATGTGACCAATTATGTGCAGGAAAATTCTGCCCTGGACCGCGAAGCACGTGAGCGGGGAACCAGCATCTACCTGGTGGACAGGGTGATTCCCATGCTGCCCCATGCACTCTCTAACGGTATTTGTTCCCTGAATATGAAAGAAGACCGTCTGGCCTTAAGCTGCCTTATGACCTTAGATGCAAAGGGCAATGTAATAGACCATGAAATTGTGGAAACAGTAATCAACGTAGATCAGAGAATGTCCTACACGGAGGTAAATAAAATCCTGGAAAAAGACAGGGAGATGACAGAGCGGTTTAGGACACTGGTACCCATGTTTCTGCTGATGAAAAAGTTATCCGATATAGTAAGGGAAAAAAGAAAAAAGCGCGGCTCCATAGATTTTGATTTCCCGGAAAGCAAAATAATTCTTGATAAAGATGGAGTGCCGCTTTCCATTAAGCCTTATGAAAGAAATGCCGCAACAAAAATAATAGAGGATTTTATGCTGCTTGCCAATGAAACGGTGGCACAGCATTTTTACTGGATGGAAGCACCTTTTGTGTACCGTACCCATGATTATCCTGACCCGGAGAAAATATTAAAGCTGGGAACCTTTATCAATAATTTCGGGTATCATATTAAGATAAAAAGTGGAGATAAGGAAATTCACCCCAAGGAAATACAAAAGCTTCTGGGAAAGATAGAAGGAAGCAGTGAAGAAGCTCTGATCAGCAGACTGACCCTGCGCAGCATGAAAAAGGCTCAGTATACCACAGAGTGCACAGGGCATTTTGGACTGGCCTGTCAGTATTACTGCCATTTTACTTCCCCGATCAGAAGGTACCCTGATCTGCAGATACACCGAATTATCAAAGAACAGCTGCAAGGAAAACTCAGTGAAAGCAGAAGGGAACATTATGAAGGGATACTGCCTCAGGTGGCCAGACATTCCTCAGAGATGGAGCGCCGGGCAGATGAGGCGGAGAGAGAAACGGAAAAACTGAAGAAAGTCCAGTACATGGAAAAGAAAATCGGACAGATATTTGAAGGCGTTATTTCCGGTATCACCACATGGGGGATTTATGTGGAACTGCCTGATACTGTAGAAGGAATGATTCATGTGTCCAGGCTGGAAGGAGATTACTATTATTGTAATGAAGAAACTTATGAAATGCTTGGCAGAGACACGGGAAGATGCTATAAATTGGGACAAAAGATAAAAGTTTTAGTAGATGGCGTAGATTATCTGCAAAAAAGTATTGATTTTGTGCTTGCGCCGGAGGGAGAGGATTAAGATGGCGAAGGAAGAGATGAAGCTGGTAGCCAACAACAAAAAAGCATATCATGATTACTTTATAGAAGAAAAATATGAAGCTGGTCTGGTCTTACATGGAACGGAGGTTAAATCCCTGCGTATGGGAAAATGCAGCATTAAGGAGGCCTTTATCCGTATTGAAAACAGCGAAGTTTTTATTTACGGTATGCATATCAGCCCATACGAAAAGGGCAACATCTTTAATAAAGACCCCCTTCGCGTAAGAAAGCTTTTGCTTCATAAGCAGCAGATCCGCAAGCTGATTGGAAACAGTGCCGAAAAAGGCTATACCATAGTTCCCTTACAGGTATATTTTAAGGAGGGCAGAGCCAAAATTGAAATTGGACTGGCCAAAGGTAAAAAGCTGTACGACAAGAGGCAGGATATTGCCCGGAAAGACCAGCGCAGAGAAGCAGAAAAGGAATTGAAGGTGCGGCTAAGGGCCTGAAAAACAGATTGCTTTTTTCATATAAAATTATTATAATAAAGCTACAAAAGGAGTTCAGATTATTTTTGACATGCTTCTGGACTTTCATATAAGGGATAGTAAAGGTTTCGACAGGGGCCTTGCAGCTGGAGAAGCTATCCGCAGGCGATGCGTCAAATCGCAAAAATAAATATAAACGCTGAAGATAATTTAGCATACGCTGCCTAATGGCAGCTGTCCGACCTGATGCACCTACACATCAGGAGCCGGGCATCGACTATGTAGGAAACGACACAGGCTAAGCTTTGCACTTGTGGGCGTATTATGAAGCTACCAAATAAACCGGGGTGTCGGTTTCCTGGTTTAGGAGGGAATGAGGGATTTCCCGAAATAATCGACTATGATAGTAGAAGGACAGGGAATGGGTCTTTGGACGCGGGTTCGACTCCCGCCTATTCCACTTTAAATACTTGAAAAACAGTTGACAGAACGCTGGAAAGTGAGTATAGTAATATCAGATTAAAAACAATAGCAAAACCGATGAGAAAGAGTAGTAACTGTTTTGATGAACTCTTAAAGAGAGCTGCAGACGGTGGAATTGCGGCAGAGGGATGGATGGTGAATGGACTTTCGAGGACAACCTGAAATATAAGTAGGAGTTGGCGGGAAACCGGATCCGTTATCAAACCGGCATGTATGATTGTACATGAAAAGTGGACTTTCAGTCAATTTGAGTGGCACCGCGATAATATGATTTATTACCGTCTCAAGCATATGCTTGAGACGGTTTTTTGTATAACCGGAAATTCCTCCGAATTTTCCTGTTATACAAAAAAGACCGTGCCGCAACTTACTGAAAGCAGCAAAAAGGAGGAGAATTATGAAGAAAAAAGCAGTATCGTTATTATTGGCAATTACAATGGCTATGGGAATGACAGCATGCGGCAGTTCTCAAACAGTATCTGGAGAGGCAGAAGCAGAGACTGCACAGGAAAACTACATTATTGGTATTTCCCAGTTCGCAGAGCATGGATCCTTAGACAACTGTCGTGAAGGCTTTCTGGCGGGACTGGCGCAGGCAGGTATTGTGGAGGGAGAAAACCTTACCATAGTATTTGATAATGCGCAGGCTGATATGGGAACAGCAAGTACCATTGCTGATAACTTTGTATCCCAGAAGGTAGATTTGATCTGCGCGATTGCAACTCCCAGTGCCATGAGCGCATATAACTCATGCTTAGAGACAGAAATTCCTGTTATTTATACAGCAGTTTCCGATCCTGCGGCGGCAGGACTGGCAAAGGAAGATGGCACAAGCGTAGGAAATATCACAGGTACTTCTGATGCGCTGCCAGTTACTAATCAGCTTGAAATGATTCGTAAGGTTATGCCGGAAGCTGAGACGATCGGTATTTTGTATACAACCAGCGAGACAAATTCCGAAAGTACCATAGCAGAATACAGGAAATATGCCGCAGACTACGGCTTTGAAATTGTAGACAGCGGTATTAATACCATTGCAGACGTACCCATGGCGGCCGCTGATCTGGCATCAAGAGTTGACTGCATCACCAACCTGACAGATAATACAGTTGTATCCGCTTTGCAGACAGTTTTAGATGCGGCAAACAAAGAGGGCATACCGGTATTTGGATCGGAAGTAGAACAGGTTAAAAGCGGCTGCGTAGCGTCCATGGGACTTGAATATTTTGAACTTGGAAAACAGACCGGCGCTATGGCGGCAAAGGTGTTAAAGGGCGAAGCAAAGGCATCTGAAATGAATTATGAAGTAATTACAGAAGCAAGTCTGTATGTAAATACAGCAGCGGCTGAAAAGATTGATCTGGTATTTGACGAAGATTTTATCAATGGTGCATATGAAATATTTGACGAGATCGTTGTGGAATAATGAAAGGCGTCAGGAAATCTCATGAAATAGTTTCAGGATGAACGAGTAATTATCAGGAAGGCAGGTAGAAGAAAGTGGCTTTAATTTTAAGCGTATTGGAGCAGGGAATGATATATGCTGTCATGGCGCTTGGCGTATACATTACTTATAAAATTCTGGATTTTCCGGATTTGACAGTGGACGGCAGCTTCCCAATGGGAGCAGCAGTAACCTGTATTATGATTTCCAGGGGAGTAAATCCTTATCTGACGATCCCCGCCTCTTTTTTGGCGGGGGCAGTGGTTGGTATGATCACGGGACTGATCCATGTTAAATTAAAGGTGCGCGACCTGCTTTCCGGTATTATTATGATGACCGCTCTTTACACGGTTAACCTTCGGATAGCTGGCAGGGCAAATTTACCCATTTATAACCAGGATAATATTTTTAACAATAAATATATTAATGGGCTGTTTCCCAAATTTCTGGAAAGCTACAAGACAGTAATTATAATTTTTGTTATAATGATTCTGACAAAATATATCCTGGACTGGTATATGAACAGCCAGTCAGGGTTTATGCTAAGAGCAGTAGGTGACAATGAAACTATCGTCACATCTCTGGGAGTGGATAAAGGAACCATAAAAATTATCGGCCTTTCTATTGCAAACGGTCTTGTCAGCTTAAGCGGTTGTATTTTTGCCAATCAGCAGAGGTTTTTTGATATTTCCAGCGGCACCGGCACTGTGGTCATTGGTCTTGCCAGTGTTATTATCGGTACCAGTATCTTTAAGAAAATAACATTCTTAAGAGTAACCACCAGTGTCATTATAGGTTCCTTGATATATAAAGCCTGTGTTGCCATTGCCATTCGCGTGATACCGGCCTCCAGCGATTTGAAGCTTGTAACAGCAGTTTTGTTCCTTGTGATCCTTATTATTGGAACAGACAGAAAGAAGAAGGTGAAGAAAAATGCTTGAGCTGAAAAATATCTGTAAAAACTATAATCCGGGCTCGGTAAATGAACTTTGCCTTTTTAATGATTTTAATTTAACCATTGAGGATGGACAGTTTGTATCCGTTGTGGGAAGCAACGGTTCGGGAAAAACCTCCATGCTGAATCTCATCTGCGGCAGCATTGACGCGGATGCAGGACAGATTCTTGTAAACGGCGAGGATATTACCAGAAAAAAGGATTATCTGCGTCAGCGTAAAATCGGGCGTGTATATCAGGATCCGGCCAAGGGTACCTGCCCCAGTATGACGATTTTGGAAAATATGTCTATTGCAGATAATAAGGGAAAAGTTTTTGGACTTAAAAGAGGGGTAAAGAAGCAGCG
>USJG01000143.1 GCA_900554925.1 uncultured Lachnospiraceae bacterium | reverse complement strand
CATATATATAAAAATATATATGGAGTAATAATTAAAAATATATACACCTGTTTTGGGGAACATGTTATAATGTGCGCAAAGGGCAGAGCAGGACATCAGCCCAAGCAGATGTCGTGCTTGCACGAGCAGATGTTTGAGCTGATGTCCTGTGAGCGAAGCGAGCCTGGAAAACTGAAGGTTTTTCAGGCCTCTGGCCAAAATATTTTGTCACTGGAATATGTTTAAGAGGAATGAATATGAATACATGTTATTTGAGATATGCAGTAGAAATAGAAAAGACAGGTTCCATCACGCAGGCAGCCCAAAAACTATATATGGCCCAGCCTAATTTAAGCAAGGCGATCCGGGATTTAGAGGAAAGCCTTGGGTATGCCATTTTTAAAAGAAGCGCAGGCGGTATCAGGGTGACGGAAAAGGGAAGCGAGTTTCTCTATCATGCCCATAAGGTGTTAGAGCAGATGGAGGAAATAGAAAAGATCGGCCTTCGCGACGCGGCAGGGATCAGGAAATTTAAGCTGTCCATTCCCAGAGGAAGTTATATAGCCAACGGTTTTACAGAATTTGTGGCCGCGCTGCCTATGACGGAGGGGATTGAAATTACTGTCAACGAAACCAATACCTCAAAGACCATTGAGAATGTGGTCAACAGAGGCTACAATATGGGAATTATCCGTTACCGCAAGGACTATGAGGATTACTTTAACAAATATCTGACGAATATTAAGCTGGAATATGAGACCTTATGGGAATTTGAATATGTGCTGGTCATGTCGGAGCATCATCCCCTTGCGTCAAAGTCAGTAATTTGTGGAAATGATCTGAAGGATTATGTGAAAATTACCCATGGCGATATTGAAATGCCCGGAAACGAAAAAGATACACGTGAAGAAAGGCCCCGGCCAGTTCAGAAGACGGATTCAGGAGAAAAGACCATTTACGTTTATGAAAGGGGCAGTCAGTTTGATCTTCTTACCAATGTACCCACTACCTATATGTGGGTATCCCCGCTGCCCGGAAAGCACCTTGGGCAGTACCGTCTGGTCCAGAGAGCATGTAAGATGCCGGATAATCTGTATCGGGATGTGTTGATTTACAGAAAAGATTATCAATTAGGAGAATATGACATACTTTTTCAAAAAAAGATATACGAATCAAAGGTAGAAGTAGCGGCAGCCGGAGTCATATAAAATTTTATATGGCCCCGGTTCTTTTTTGTATTACCAAATCCGTTTTGTATCTGATAACTTAATTTTAGGAAGAAAAACAGGTAAAACAGGAATGGGAAGGAACCGAATAGATGGAAAACTTTTTGTCTGTAAAAGAAGCAGTAAATAAGTATATTGATGGATGTGAAAGTAAGATTTCCTCCTCACCCTTAAAACTTTTTATCAAGGCTGTTTTTGCCGGGATGATGATCGCTATGGGAGCGGCAGCAAGCAGTGTGGCAGCCCATGCTGTAACCAATGTTGGGTTAGCGCGTCTGGCAGCAGCGGTGGTATTTCCAGTAGGCTTAATGATGGTAATTCTTCTGGGAGCAGAGCTTTTTACAGGTGATTGTCTGATGATTATGGCAACAGCTTCAGAAAAGCACAGCCCCATGCAGCTTGTAAAAACACTGGCAATTGTTTTTGCAGGTAATTTTGCAGGCGCTGTTCTGACAGCGGCAGCAGTGGCTGCAAGCGGTCAGTTTGATTATTCCGCAGGCCTTTTGGGGGCATACACTATTAAGGTAGCTTTGGGCAAAGCCACAATTTCTTTTTCCAGAGCCATAGTCTCCGGGGTGCTCTGCAATATTCTGGTTTGCATCGCTGTACTTATGGCACTATGTGCCAAAGATATTGCAGGTAAGCTTATGGCAGTATTTTTTACAATTATGTTGTTTGTGGTAGCAGGTTTTGAACACTGTGTTGCCAATATGTACTATCTCTCAGCCGGTATCATAGCAGCGGTAAATCCTGATTATGTGGAAGCAGCAATGGCTGAATATGGCTACACAGCCCAGCAGATTTCAGCGTTAAACTGGCAGAGTTTTCTGATGGGGAATCTCTTGCCTGTAACCATAGGAAATATTATCGGAGGCATGTTATTTGTAGCTCTTCCTCTTCTGTATCTGCACAGAGAGCAGAAGGCAGAGAATTGTAGTGTAAAGGAGAAAGAATATGAACACAGCTTTGTTTTTAGGCGTAACACTGCAGGTATTGGGCGCTGAGATAGCGGGAATCGCAGCAGTGGCGGCAGTTCTTTTTGGGTATACCAAGATCATGAATTCCCACAGATCATGATGATTTGAATAAATCCCTGGAAAAGGATGTTTCTTATAAAGAAGCATTCTTTTTTTAGAATTAGAAATTGACAAATTGGATAATCTACATTATGATTACAGTGTATATGGCGAAGACGAAGATAAGTAGTATGGATTATCGCTTACAGAGAGCCGGGAGGGTGGAAAGCCGGCAGAATGAATCCATATGAATAACAGCTTTATCAGCCTTAATTTAGGATATGTTGAGAGACTGCTTGCAGTAAATCAGGTGGCACCGCGGATCGTTTTAAGAATCATTGAAACTTTTCGTCCTGAATTGATTTATTATCAATTCGGGGCGTTTTTTGGTATAACAGAAAATTTTAAATTTAAATAAAGAGAGGAAGAACATATGGAATTGTCAACATTGTATCGCGAATGTACTTTAAATCAGATTTCCGAAAGTGATATTGGAAGAGAGATGAAGGTTGCAGGATGGGTAGAAAACATCCGTGATCATGGCGGTGTGTCTTTTATTGATTTAAGAGATATGTATGGCGTGCTTCAGATCGTTATGAGAGATACTTCTCTGCTGAAGGGAATCAACAAGGAAGATTGCGTCAGCATAAGCGGAAAGGTTGAAAAGCGTGATGAGGAAACCTATAACCCTAAGATTCCCACAGGAACAATTGAATTGGAAGCTTACAGTGTGGAAGTTTTAGGCAAGGTATACAGGCAGCTTCCCTTTGAGGTTGCTACTTCCAAGGAGATCAGGGAAGACCTTCGCTTAAAATATCGTTTTTTAGACCTTAGAAACCGTAAGGTAATGGATAACATGATCTTCCGTTCCAACGTTATTAAGTTCCTTCGTGAAAAAATGACAGAAATGGGATTTATGGAGGTACAGACTCCTATTCTCTGTGCTTCTTCCCCCGAAGGAGCAAGAGATTATATTGTGCCTTCCAGGCATTATAAAGGAAAATTTTATGCGCTGCCTCAGGCGCCCCAGCAGTATAAGCAGCTTCTTATGGTATCGGGGGTGGATAAGTATTTCCAGATCGCTCCCTGCTTCCGTGATGAGGACGCAAGAGCTGACCGTTCTCCCGGCGAATTTTATCAGCTGGATTTTGAAATGAGCTTCGCTACTCAGGAGGATGTATTCCGCGTAGGCGAAGAGGTGCTGACCGCTGCTTTTGAGAAGTTTGCGCCGGAGGGCTTTGTGGTGACAAAGGCGCCTTATCCGGTAATCAGCTATAAGCAGGCCATGCTTGAGTATGGTTCCGACAAGCCGGATCTGCGCAATCCTCTGCGTATCATAGATTTATCGGAGTTTTTCAACCGCTGTACTTTTAAGCCCTTCCAGAATAAAACGGTAAGAGCAATTAAAATTCACGGACATCAGTCCAAGGGCTTCCATGAAAAGATGCTTAAATTTGCTACCGAAATCGGTATGGGAGGACTTGGATATCTGGAAGTGCAGGAGGATATGTCCTACAAGGGACCTATCGACAAATTTATTCCCGATGATATGAAGGCCGAAATGAGAGAACTGGCAGGACTTGAGAAAGAAGATACGATTTTCTTTATTGCAGATAAGGAAGAACGGGCAGCAAGCTTTGCAGGCCAGATCCGCAATGAGCTTGGCAGGCGCCTTGACATCTGTGAAAAGAATGCCTACCGCTTCTGTTTTGTAAATGATTTCCCCATGTTTGAGCGGGATGAAGAAACCAAAAAGATTGGCTTTACCCACAATCCTTTCTCCATGCCTCAGGGCGGACTGGATGCGCTTAACAATAAGGACCCGCTGGATATTCTGGCATATCAGTATGATATTGTCTGCAACGGAGTAGAATTATCCTCAGGTGCGGTTCGTAATCACAATCTTGATATTATGGTTAAGGCATTTGAAATTGCCGGATATGACGAGGAAGTATTAAAGCAGAAGTTCGGAGCGCTTTACAATGCCTTCCAGTTTGGAGCGCCTCCCCATGCAGGTATGGCGCCTGGCGTGGATCGTATGATCATGCTGCTTCGCAATGAGGAAAATATCAGGGAAATCATCCCATTCCCCATGAGCGGAACAGCACAGGATCTGATGTGCGGCGCGCCTAACGAAGTAACAGAGCAGCAGCTTAGAGAAGTCCATATTAAGGTAAGGCAGTAATTGATTATTCTGAAAGTTCCTGTGCATAAAACGTGGCAGGGACTTTTCTTCCTGTGGAAAATGTTAAATAAAGAGGGTTTTGCAGGGAAAAAGAGAGGAAACGGAAATGGGAATGAAAATGAAATATCGCAATGAGATGAAGATATTCATTGTAGGCGGCGGAGAAATAGGCAGAGCGCTGGCAGTGCAGCTTTCACGTGACGGCTATGAACTAACGGTAATAGATAAGGAAGAAAGTATCGTTGACAGCATGAGCAACTCGGTAGATGTAATCAGCTTTCAGGGGAACGGTGCGTCCTATGCTGTTCTTGAAAACTTAAACGCAAGTGAGGCCGATATTTTTATAGCAGTAACAAATTCGGATGAATTAAATATATTAAGCTGTTTAACAGCACATATGCTGGGAGCCAAGCATACCATAGCGCGTATCAGAGATGTGGATTATGCTACTCAGAACCGGTTTTACAAAAATAAACTGGGACTTTCCATGATCATCAATCCTGAGCTGGCAACAGCTATGGAGGTTTTCAGGCTGCTCCGGTTCCCGCTGGCTACCAGAGTTGAGGTCTTTGCAGGCGGGAAAGCAGAACTGGTGGAAATGACAGTAGGGGAAAATTCACCGCTGGCAGAAAAATCTCTGATTGAGATCAATAAGAATATGGGAATTAATCTTCTTATATGTGCTATTGTCAGAAAAGGAGAAGCTTTTGTCCCTAAGGGCGATGCAGTATTGCAGTCAGGTGATATTCTGTATCTGACAGGAGCGGTAGAGGAATTTAGAAAATCTTTCAAACAGCTAAAATTGCCGGTAAAGCCATTGCAGTCAGTTATGATTGCCGGGGGAGGCCGTATTTCCTATTATCTGGCTGAGGTACTTTCAAGACAGGGCGCAAAGGTTACCATTGTAGAGAAGAATAAGGAAGTAGCAGAGGATATGTCGGAATTAATTGCCGGCGCTGCCATAATGTGCGATGATGTACTTACCTATTTTGATTCCATGTCAGATTCTGATCTGGCCAACACAGACGCATTTATTGCTTTGACAGACAATGATGAATATAATCTGGTTGCGGCAATGTATGCGGAATCACAGGGGATCAATAAGGTGGTGTCGCGCATCAATGCAAAATCCAGATTGAAGGTATTGCCTGAGGGAAGCAGGATCTGCACGATTTCCCGCGAGGATGTTGCGGCAGACAGAATCCTTGGCTACAGCCGTTCTCTTTTAAATGCGGAGGATAATGATGCAGTAGAATCCCTGTACCGTTTGATGGATGGTAAAATTGAGTTTATTGAGTTTAAGATAGATGAAAATGACAAAAATTTAAATATTCCGTTAAAGGATTTGAATATGAAGAGAAATATACTGCTGGGCTGCATTATCAGAGATGGAAGAACGATCATTCCCAGGGGGGATGATTTGCTGATGCCGGGAGATACTGCGCTGGTGGCAACCATCAACAGGCAGATTGCGCGGCTTGAGGATATTTTTGCAAAATAGACAGAAGGTATAAGAATTATTATGAATAAAAGG
>USJG01000142.1 GCA_900554925.1 uncultured Lachnospiraceae bacterium | reverse complement strand
AGTGGAAGAGAAGCCGGACATGATCATCTTAGATCCCCCCAGAGACGGCATCCACCCCAAAGCACTGCCGAAGATCATTGCCACTATTAGGTGTAAAACAATCATTTACATTTCGTGCAAACCGACCAGCTTGGTAAGAGACTTGGAAGTTTTTCTGGCCGGCGGGTATGTGGTAGAGAAAGCCTGCGCAGTGGACCAGTTTCCCTGGACTGCGAACGTAGAAACTATCTGCAGGCTGGTATTAAAGGAGGATCAGCAGAAAGACCAGTAAATCGTGACATCTGCATTGAGAACCACAACTTTATCAGTTAGGGTATGGATGATACGGTGAACTTCATCCATATCTCCATTATCGAGGACGGACTGGAGACTCTGAATAGATTTCCAGGCCGTTTCTCTGAGATCTGCGGGTGTGATCTCATTGATCGTTGCAATATTGCCTTCCAGGAAGTTCTTCTCCTGATTCAGATCTCCAAGCCGGGCACTGATATTGTCGAGATCGATTAGGCCGGTCTGATATAGTTTCACTAAACGGTCAAGCTGACGGTTCACCTCAGCAAGTCTTTCCTCATAGATTTCTTTATCCTCTGATTTTGAGGATTCATCCGGTTGATCACAGAGCATATCGAATCCGGGACGATCTAAAGACAATTTCAAAATCTCATTAATGACCATTTCATCCAGCTGATGTACCGTAAAGGGATGAAGGCGGTTGGTACAGTGATCGGACTTAATCATGGCAGGGGACGTTTTAGCAACGGAATGGCAGATATACTTTTTCTTATTCTGTGATACTCTCCGGGCGTACATGCGGGCGCCACAGTCTCCGCAGAACAGCAGACCGGTCAGAAGGTTATCGGCATAGGCACCACCGGAAATCTGATAGGCATAAGTACGTTTTTGCTGCTCTTTATTGTGTTTTAACATAGCAGCAACCATATACCAGTCAGTTTCGGACACAAGAGGTTCATGGATTCCTGGGTATAGTTCGTTGCCAACCCTTACCTTACCCATATAGATGGGATTGCTTAAAATGCGCCGGATTGCAGTACTATTTGACCAATCGTACATGCTGCAACCATAGGTGGATGCCATATGTGCAGAAATGGAACTGAGACTGGATCCGCTAAGAAACAGTCGGAATACCTCTTGCACAAGTTTGGAAGTGTAAGGATCAACGACAAGATCATTAGAGAGAAGAGTACCATCGGGAGCATACTGAAACTTATATCCAAGAGGACACCGGGATCCGTGGAAATGTCCATCACGGATCCGGGCCTGACGCCCCATCATGGTACGAATCTTAATGTTTTCACGTTCCATCTGAGCAAATGCTGCAAGAATGCCTACGATACATCGTCCGAATGGAGTAGACGTATCGAAGGATTCCATAAGGGATATAAAATTACAATCATTTGCCAAAAACACATCCTCCAGCAGAATCAATGTGTCCTTTTGGGAGCGAGAGAGCCTGTCCAGCTTCCATACAATCACTTTTTTACATCGTCCGTGTTCTACATCATACATCACTTTCTTGATGCCAGGACGATCCAGAGAAGCTCCGGAAAAGCCGGGATCCACGTGGACAGCATTGATTGTATAATTATAGGCAGCACAATAGCTCCGGAGACGTTCCTCCTGCTCTGCCACGGAGTAACCTTCCTCCGCCTGCTCAGAAGTGCTGACACGAATATACAGATCTACAACATTATTAAAGTCAATAGCAGCCATAATAACCTCGTTTCAACTCATACAATCATTTGATCTTATTGCATATATCCTGAAGAAGCTTAATTATTTCACCAAAACCAAGAAACATGATTCCGCTTACAAGGCTGAATGCTTCTGGAATGATAAAATTTGTAAATGAAAACTCAGGACTCCCATGTACCTCATAAAAGGACATTGAAAAACTACTGATTGTTCCCAGTATTATTACAAGAATTCCGATTATCGTTAATGCCTTTCCGACAGAATTCTTCTTTGGAAAATTGTAGCTAGATGTTACGGTGTTCTGGGGCAAACTACTTTCAAAAGTAGCACCGCAGGTAAAGCACTTTCCGCATGCTTTTTCGTCATTGTTTAGCATGCTCTTACATTTCGGACACTGATCCATAATAAAATCCCCTTTCTCAAAAGTGTTGTGTTATTTATACCAACTTCTGAGCAGACATGACATTGTCGGCCAGAAGGAGATAACGTAAGTATAAAAACGGCAGGAGTGCGACCAAATATTACCAAGATAGGTGATAAGCATGATTTGATACAATAAAAAGGCACCCTCCCCCGGCAGGGAGCGAGGGGGCGATCATACGACAAAGATATACATATCTATTGAGGATCCTGATGTATATGCCATATGCTATAAATTTAGTTACACAATGTACGTTAATATAAATTTCCAAGGGAGTACCAGAGTGATACTGTTAATCTTTTAATCATGACACCTGCCGGGATGGGTGTATTAACTGATGGTCTTCCGGTGTTTCTTGTTCCGGGATTCTTCAATCGCATTCACCTGCCGGATGGCATCTGCATGAACCTGATAAGCGTCAGGTTGAGAAACGTAATCATGAATTTGAGTAAGCTCTCGCATACGAGCAACGGCAGTGTCTCGGCCAACGTCGTTTAATAATTGGTAATAGTCAAGAATACTGGCAAGCCTATCATCTTGATCCGCAGTGCTTTTTGTATTCATGGGAGCATCAAATCCCATTAACCACAACGGATTCACATTCAAAATATTTCCCATTCTGGTTGCGTTTTCTTCTGAAGGGATATGATCACTACTAAGGTACTGACTGATGGAGAATTTTGGCACTTCGGATGCACGAGCCAGATCAGCAGCAGATATTCCAGCTATGTTTAATGCTTTATCCAGCCTTTTGGCAGCACGCTTACGAGCCTTTGGAGTGTTGATTTCATCTCCAGGCAAATACATTTCATCAGATTTACAAACAAGCCATGCAGGATTAACACCAATAGCGTTAGCAATAGAGTGCAATACAGGGATTTTAGGGTTTACAATAGCACCGTTTTCATACCGCTGTATAGTGGATTTAGCTACACCAACCTTGAGAGCAATGTCGTCGAGTGTCATGGAGCCCCTGGCTTTTTTTATGCGTCTTCCGATTTCTATAACGTCCATGTGTTGTAATACCTCCGTTTCTTAACGTGTATTATACACTTTAATATTGCATGGCGCAATACAAAATAAAATAAATAATAAAAAAAGTTGCACTGCGCTATTGACATAAAAGTTGCACAGTGCTACAATTCATGATGAGAGGAGGACAGACAATGATTAATACACGCAAAATTAAATCAAGAATGTGTGAACTGGGAT
This sequence comes from uncultured Lachnospiraceae bacterium, assembly GCA_900554925.1. Lineage (GTDB taxonomy): Bacteria > Bacillota > Clostridia > Lachnospirales > Lachnospiraceae > Suilimivivens. The sequence continues at coordinate 2,622 of USJG01000142.1, read as the reverse complement.
TGACCCAAAAAGATGTTGCAAATGCATTACATATTGCGCAACCAACAGCAAATCAGAAGATTAATAATATTCGTCCTATGGATTTACAAGAAGCAGAAGATCTGTCCAAAATACTTAAAATAGATGCTATGGACTTTGCAGAGTATTTTTTTGCCTAAAAAGTTGCGCAACGCAACTTTTGATAGAAAGGAGGCAGCAGGAATGGAAAGAATCGACAGATTATATGCTCTCTTAGAGCGCAGTGACGTGGATGAGGACACCAAGGCGGCAGTTCGATGGGCAATCTTTAAATTGGAAGGAAGGTAGAAAAAATGAAAGGCAAGGAACCAATAAAACCGCATATTACTCATGTGATGGCTGACGGCAGGGTATTGGATAGCATAGAAGGCTATGTGATTCCTTGCAGCGGACACACGGCAGTAGTCTACCGGATACTGGCAGATTGTGTGAAAAGACAATTAAATAGTGAAAAGAAATAACCATAGGTATCCGTGCCCTGTACGTGGTGTATGTACACCACACCTTCCCCTTTTACACAATTAGCGTGTGTGTCCAGACTCCACACCTGGGCACCACGTAGAGGGCATGGACAAGCATAATAGATCACGTTCTGTGCGTGGTGCATCTTGCTGCATCACCATATGACGGCATATCACCCACTGCTATGATGGTATGCTGCCCTCTTTCTGGTGGTACCCGGGTAGATCAGCACCGGGGCCACGCAGAGAGCGTGATCGGAAAGGGATAAACGTGGAAATGATTAAGTATTATGCCAAGGAAGTTGTGAAAAACAAAGACGGTCACAAATACTGGGAAGCCAGCAATTCGCAACTGGCTGGGGATGTCTATGATGAAGTAAAACAGCAAGTGCCGGAAGCTAAATATTATAACTTTGAAGGATTGCAGATCATTACGACGAATGACAAGCAGGAGCAGTCATTGCTGAGTACACTGGAAGTGATGGAGGATCTTTGCAATGAAAGGATAATCCAGATACATAGACTGAGAGATCAGATATATGGAGGGGATACAGATGTATAAAGATATCGTGATATCACTCCTCGGAGCGTGGGCTTTGAGGGATGTTTTTGGGACAACAGAAGTAAGAGAGCAGATCGCCATAGTCATGGGCTTGGCGGCTATGCTTTTTATTTTTTTGCTTTTTTGCGAGGATCAGGTGGAAAAATGGCAAGAATACCGCCAGAGAGTACAGGATCTGGAGCAGAGACTGGAGCAGCTGAGAGGAGGAAAAACCGGTGAGAGAAGAGAGAGCACAGGAAATATTACAGATGCTGGAGCAGACACCGACGCAACCGCTTAGAATCCTGATCCCGCATGAGGCAGACGAGGTGATGTCCTATGTCCTCCGAAAATACCGATCTGCGCACCGCGTGGAACTGCATAATGGCATCCATTACATTACTGTCACAGACGAGGCGGTGAGTGTCATCCTGGACCGCCTGCAGCGGGAAAGAGCAGACTTTCAGAGGACGCTGGAAAAGTATGACGAGGATATCCGCGGTGTGGAATATCTGCTCGAGAATCCGCAGAAAAGACATTACTGGTCGCAGAGCAGCTACATAGTGCCTCCGGCATATTCGGAGCAATAAAAAAGCCGGCATTTGGCGATGCCGGCGAGCTCACAGAGCTACTTATATAGACAACATTATTGTAACTCTGTGGACTAAAAAAGTCAAGTAAAACGGGGCTTTCGAAAGCCCCTGCGCACTTGATAAAGATATTAAAGTTAGGATACAGAGATATGGTTAAGAGAAAGAAAATAAGGCTAAGGCATGGTGATGTACTGGATGTAGAAGAGTACCATGATGGGAATTATGGGGGGAAGGGTAAGACCAGACAGAAGAAGGAGAAACCAACCAAGGAACAGGTGAGGCTGATCAACAGGAGGAATAAGGCGAGGCTGTGCCGGTGGAGACTGATACAGTACTTTGACCAGGGCGACCTGTTTATCACATGGACCTATGAGGTGGGAAATCGTCCGCCAGATATGGCAGGGGCATTGAAGGACTTTCAGAAGGCAATGAGTAAGATCCGGAAGATCTACCGGGTAAGAGGAGCACCGCTCTACTGGATCCGCAACATCGAACGCGGTACCAAGGGAGCCTGGCACATCCATCTTGTGATCAAGCAGACACCGGAGGGTGATGCGGCCGCCATTGTAACCAAAGCATGGACCAAGGGCGGCACCTACGTGGCGGAGATCCGCAATAGCAAGTTTACCGGGGATGATATGGAGCAGCTGGCAGACTACCTGACCAAGGACGAGCACACAGCGGAGATCAAGGCGGACGGCACACCGGGCAAGCCCAGAATTGCGGAGTCCTCCTATAATACCAGCCGCAATATGCCGCTTCCGGAGCCGAAGGAGGACAAGCTCCTTCGCTGGAAGCCGGAAGTCAAACCACCCAAGGGATATTACATAGCCCGGATCCATGAGGGCATCAATCCGGTCACAGGATTTTTGTACCGGAGCTACACGCTGATCAAACTGAAGACACAGGAGCGGAAGAAACCGCCGAACAGGGTAAGGAGGTGTTGATTTTGGGAAATGAATTGAAAGTAGTGGATATCTTTATAGGCACGACTCTCCGGGGATCTGCA
>USJG01000141.1 GCA_900554925.1 uncultured Lachnospiraceae bacterium | reverse complement strand
GTATGGGAGTCTGCCCCGATAATTACATCTCCGGCTACAGTCAATCCTTTTTCAGGGAGAAGCGCATGCTCAATTCCCATCTCACCTACTTCAAAATAGTTTGTGATTTCATTGCGGTATGCAAATTCTCTCACACATTTACAATGCTCCGCAGATTTAATATCTTTATTAGGAACAAAATGATCCGGAACAAGCGCGATCTTATCTTTATCAAACACGCCCTTCACTTTCATTTTATCCATTTCCTTAATGGCAACAGGACTTGTAATATCATTTCCCAGAACCAGATCCAAATCCGCCTCTATCAGTTGTCCTGCTTCTACTTTATCAAGTCCGGCATGTGCCGCCAGTATTTTCTGGGTCATCGTCATTCCCATGTTCGTTACCTCCTGCAATTTTTTAAATTTCTGACTTACTACGTATGATTCTATCACAAAAATTTCTTTTTGAAAAACAGAAGCTTACTTTATTCCCATGACCGGTTCGGAAGTACTTCGTAAAAGATATTGGTATTCATAAACTTTCCTGCCTCCATGGATCTTTGATTGTATGCAAGTATTAATTTTGCATATGCTGCTTCCGATGAAATGTTCAAAAGAGGAATTGCTCCGGCACGCAGAAATTCTGCGCTGGTAGCATACAAATTATCTGTCTGCTTAAAAGAACAGGCATAAACTTCTATCCCCCGCGCTTTACACCTTCTTACAAATTCTGACGCCGAATATTTTCCCTCTCCTTCGCACACAGTGGCTGAATGATAAGTGCAGTGAAGCACCGCCCCTGTTTGATCATTTAAAAGAATACTACCATAGTCAAATCCCGGATAAGGATGAATCATCAAAATATTTTTTTCCCATGTATCATTTCTTATTACCAGTTTTTTCTCAGATGCATTCAATTCTTCCAGAGTTGGATTTTGTACATGATCTGTTCGTTTAAATTTTCCCTCCACAACTCTCCCAAAATCCACCCCTCCGTAACTGGAAAACTGATCCAGGTAAGTATCCGCTTCCTTTATTCTGGTTGCCAGATATACAACATTTTCCTTCCTGTGGTTTTGGAATATGGCAAAAACTCCCCTCGCCTTTTTTTCCCGGATAAAGCACACTGCGTTATAAAAGTTTGCAAGGCCATTGCTTCTTGCATCCTCAATCGCATAATTACTTGCAACCAGAATGATGGGGATCGTGGTATGCGCATAACAAAACCCAGTCATTGCAGCAGTATAGGCAAGGGTATCGGAACCATGTGTAATGATAATACCGTCATATACATCGAAATCCACTGTATCAAGCGTGTCATAAAGTATCTTCCAATGTGCCGGAATTAAATTTTCACTTAGAATGTTCATTGGATGTATTACCTCAAACTCTGTATCTGTACCGTATCTGTCCTGATACAATTTTATCAGATGATAAGCTGCCGCCGGATTTACATTGATGATTTTTTCACTTACTTTGCTTCCGATGGTTCCACCGGTCAATATTACGAGAATTTTCACAAATGTTTCCCTCTCTGCCATCCCATGAAATATAAAGGCGTTTTCCACAGGTTACTGCAAAAAGTCGGGATATTGTTTACCCCGACTTTTATCCGCTTTGTTTATGTAGATAAATCTGCTTAATTATTGATCAGCTTATCACTTTCATTGTTCCAGCTGTACAGCTTGCGGATTTCCTTGCCGATCTGCTCTGAAGGATGCTCAGCAGCAAGCTTTCTCATAGCCTTAAAGTGAGCCTGCCCGCCTGCGGAGGACATATCAAGAAGAAATTCTTTGGCAAAGGAACCGTCCTGGATATCCTTCAATATCTTCTTCATGGTCTTCTTGGTTTCTTCTGTAATAAGCTTAGGACCTGTTATATAATCGCCATATTCCGCTGTGTTGGAAATAGAATATCTCATGCCTTCAAAACCGGACTGATAAATCAGATCTACGATCAGCTTCATCTCATGGATACATTCAAAATATGCATTTCTGGGATCATAACCAGCCTCTGTAAGAGTCTCAAAGCCTGCCTGCATCAGTGCACATACACCGCCGCAGAGAACTGCCTGCTCACCAAAAAGGTCTGTTTCTGTTTCTGTTCTGAAAGTGGTTTCAAGCACACCTGCTCTTGCTCCGCCAATTGCCAGCGCATAGGCAAGCGCCTTATCAAGAGCTTTTCCTGTGGCATCTTGATGAACAGCAACCAGACAGGGAACACCCTTGCCGGCCTGGTATTCGCTCCTTACTGTATGACCGGGTCCCTTAGGCGCAATCATCGTAACGTCAACATTCTTTGGAGGTACGATCTGATTAAAGTGAATGTTAAACCCATGGGCAAACATCAGCATATTGCCTTCCTCCAGATTTGGCTCAATATCCTTCTTGTACATGGCTGCCTGCAATTCATCATTGATAAGTATCATGATAATATCTGCCTTCTTAGCAGCTTCTGCCGCTGTATATACTTCAAATCCCTGTGCCTCTGCTTTTGCCCAGGATTTTGAACCTTCATAAAGACCAATGATAACGTGACATCCTGATTCCTTTGCATTTAATGCGTGTGCATGTCCCTGGCTGCCGTAACCTATAACTGCAATTGTTTTTCCTTCCAATAAAGACAGGTTACAATCTTCCTGATAATAAATATTTGCCATTTTTGACTCCTTTCCTATGAGGTTTTTCCTCCGGAGGTTCTTCCTCCATTAATATATACCCACTGCTTTTACAGATAAGTAACGTTTTCTGTGCCTCTCCCAAGGCCCGCGATACCGGTTCTTGCAAGCTCCAAAATCTCATAACCTTCCAAAAGATTAATAAAAGCTTCTATCTTATCCTGATTACCGGTAAGCTCTACGATCAGACTATCCGCTGCCACATCTATGATTTTAGCGCGGAAAATATCTGCTACCGCAATAACTCCCTGTCTTTCTTCCCTGCTTGTCTTTACCTTGATAAGTGCCAATTCGCGATAAACACTGTTTTCCGGCGCCAGCTCTTTAACATCCCTTACATCCACCAGCTTCGCTACCTGTTTTTCTATCTGGTCAAGAATTTCATCATCCCCTGATGCTACAATGGTAATTCTGGTAAACCGGGGATCTGCCGTTACACCTGCTGTAATACTTTCAATATTATAGCCTCTCCGTGAAAAAAGACCTGAAATCCGGCTAAGGACGCCGGAGGTATTGTCTACTAAAAGCTGAAATACTTTCTTACGCAAATTCTAAACCTCCTATTTTTAGGAGGTTTTATCCTCCCTATTTTCAGGAGGTTTTATCCTCCTGAACACTTGGAAATAATTTTATCAATATACTACACAAAAGTCAACTTGCATTGTTAACAAGAATATTGATTTATTTTAATCTGTTTCGTTGCATTTCTGTAATGCCAGCGTCCCGGTGCGTGCCACCTCCACAATACTGACTGTCTTAAACATGCTGATAAGCAGCTGTATGCGCTCCGGAATATCACACATCTGTATCAGCATCATGTTTTTGGACATATCCACGATCTGGGCATTCATAATATCACATATCTCCATGATATCTCTTCTATTGCTTTTATTGTATTTTACTTTCATAAGAAGCAATTCTCTGCTGATACTGCTTATTTCATCGAAAGTTTTTACTTTAATGACATCCAGTTTTTTGTTAAGCTGCTTTTCAATCTGTTCTATAGTACGTTCATCTCCGCTGCTGACAATGGTTATACAGGACACAGCCGAGTCATCTGTCTCGCCAACCGCCAGAGAATCAATGTTAAAACACCGTCTGGAAAAAAGTCCTGCTACCTTGCAAAGGACACCGGAACGGTTCTCTACTAATACTGAATAAATTTTTTTCATTATCATTCCCCCCTTACTATACCAAATCCATAGGATCTATGATACATTCCAAAAGTACCGATTCATCCTTTTTCAGAAATTCATCCAGAATTTCCGAAGCCTTATCCATATTTTCAAGGCGGAGGAACTTCATATCATAGGCTGCCGAAAGCTTTTCCAGATCAGGGCTTCCTGATAAATCCACAACAGAATAGTTGTCCTTATAAGTAAAATGCTGATATTGTCTTACCATTCCCAGATAATTGTTCTTAAGCACCACGATCTTAACCGGTATCTCATGCTGACGCATGGTTGCAAGCTCCATCATGGACATTTGAAAAGAACCGTCTCCGCACACAGCAATTACCTGCTTCTTTTTATCAGCCAGCTTTGCTCCCATTGCCGCCGGAATAGAATACCCCATTGTCCCCATTCCGCCGGAGGTTAAAAATTTCCCTTTCTTCACTATATGGTACCCGCAGGACCAGATTTGGTTCTGTCCTACGTCTGCAACATAGATACCGTCGTTCTCCATTTTCTCAGAGAGCATAGTGATAAATCCGGCAGGATCTACATATTGCGGATTGGGATTCCTTTTGGGCGCCATGGCAATCCTGTACTCATTTAAGGTATCTAACCATTTCTCATGTTCACAGTCAATTTCCTGTGAAAGCAAGTCCTTAAAAATGTGTTTGGCATCTCCTACAAGAGGAATGGTAGGCCCTACATTTTTCCCAATCTCCGCCGGGTCTACGTCTATATGTATGAGCACTTTATTGTTGGTAATAAGGTCCGGCTGGCTGACTGCGCGGTCGGCCACTCTGGCCCCTACCATAATAAGAAGATCCGATTCATTCATGGCACGATTGGCATAAGGTTTTCCATTATTTCCTACCATGCCAAAGTACAGTGGATGCCTGGTTGGCATAACCCCAATTCCCATCATGGTGGAAACCACCGGTATCTCATACTTTTGTGCAAAATCGATTAATTCCTTTTCCCCGTCAGAAAGAAGCACGCCGCCTCCTGCGCAGATAATAGGACGTTTTGATTTTTCCAATTCCGCCGCCACTTTCTTGATCTGTACCATGTTCCCTTTTACTGTGGGCTTATAGGTACGCATGGAAATTGATTCCGGATAGGCAAATTTCCTGATCTCTGCATTCTGCACGTCAACAGGCACATCAATCAGAACCGGCCCTTTTCTTCCTGTATTTGCAATATGAAAAGCCTCCTTAAAAATACGGGGAATGTCATTGACATTCTTTACCAGATAACTGTATTTTACAAAGGACTCCACTGCCCCTGTAATATCTGCCTCCTGAAAAACATCACTTCCCAGCAGTTCGGAATTGACCTGACCGGTAATACATATAAGAGGAATACTGTCTGCAAAAGCGGTTGCAATACCCGTGATCACATTGGTCGCTCCCGGGCCGGAGGTGACCGCGCAAACTCCAACTTTACCGGAAACTCTGGCAAGCCCGCTTGCAGCATGGGCTGCATTCTGCTCTGTTCTGATCAGCACCGTCTGTATCGGTGAATCCAATATACTGTTATAAAAGGGACATATTGCCACTCCGGGATAACCAACAACATATTCTACCCCTTCTTCCTCCAGACATTTTACGATTGCATCTGCTCCTATCATTCCTTATCTTTCCACTCCTTTGTCTTATTTTCATAATCTGTTGCCATTGGTCATCAAAACAGATTAAAGAACTTTGCCAGCGGCTCAATTACCGCACCCAGATCCTCAATGGCACTGTTTAGTCCTTCAAAATCAACCGCTTCTATCTTTTCCATTACTGTGGCCACAGATTCAGCATTTTCTGTGATGAAGGTATCCATATTTTCTCCCATTGAGGTAATGGAAGTGCTCATTTCCGTAACGCTCTCAATTGCAGCATTGGCAAGTGTTATGGTTTCCGACGCTTTGGCCATAATGTCATTAGCCTGGGCTGTCGTCTTAAGTATTGCAGGCACTGCCATAATCAGAAAGATTATGATCCCTGCCGCTATCACAATTGATGCCAGTGTCCTTAATCGGGCATGGAACAGTTGCTTCCGTGAATTTTTGACCAATTCGGTCATCATCTCGTTTTCATCCATTCCTGTTCTCTGCTCCTGTATCGCCTGATTTTCATTCTCCATTTTCCTTCGCTC
>USJG01000140.1 GCA_900554925.1 uncultured Lachnospiraceae bacterium | reverse complement strand
TTGCCTTATTATTTTTTAAATTATAACAAAATTGTCTTAGCTTTGCCACCATAATGAAAAATCTATTGACTTATGCAGGAAATCAGCTACAATAAACGCAAAACACTGGAGGCAGGAAGGATGATCCGGCAATTTCAAATGTCAGATACCGAGCAGGTCATGCAAATATGGTTACAGGGAAATGAGGATGCGCACCCTTTCATTCCCGGCAAATACTGGCGTTCTCATTTTTCAGCGGTACAGGAGCAGATAAAACAGGCGGAGGTTTCCGTCTATGAGGCAGAGGGAAAAATACAGGGATTTATTGGCATTACGGAAGGATACATTGCAGGAATTTTTGTAAGCAGAAGTTATCGCTGCCACGGAATTGGCAGGCAGCTTTTAGAATATGCAAAACAAACGCACAGCACGCTGTCATTAGACGTGTATGAGAAAAATACACAGGCAGTAGACTTCTATCTCAGAGAAAAATTTGTAATTGTATCCAGACAGACCGATGAAGATACCGGGGAAACGGAATTTACAATGTCCTTTAATGAAAAAGTGGAGGAATAAAAGTGAGAAAAGTTGTACTATTTATTGCAATGAGCCTTGACGGCTATATTGCCGACAAAAATGGAGGCGTCGACTGGCTAAGAGGACAGGGAAATGATGCGGAAAATATCGACACATATTCCCAGTTTGTAAAAGATATCGATACGGTTTTCATGGGATGGAACACCTATCATCAGGTAGTTACCGAGCTATCTCCCACCCAATGGGTATATGACGATTTTACTACCTACGTGTTCACACACAAAGAGCTCGCCTCCACAGAAACTATCATTTTTACAAATAGCAGTCCGGCTGATTTGCTGAACAAATTAAAGGGACTGGAAAAGACATCTGGGTCTGCGGCGGGGCTGATCTTATCGGACAGCTAATACGTGAAAACCTGATAGACCGGTATTATATCTCTGTAATTCCTGTTCGTTTAGGAGGAGGCATCCGCCTTTTTGGAGAAACAGCAGTTTCGCAAGAACTGCGTTTGATCAAAACCCAGAGTTATAATGGAATCGTAGAACTGATCTATGAATGCCGGTAGCTTCAGAAATTAAATGTGCCCGCATACCGCCCGGAGTGCTTTTTCCCGTCTACGAATAAAAGAACCGCTTCCCTTGCGGTCAGGCGGTTCTTAGAGTATCTTAATTTTCGATAGACGAAGTCAATCCTGTTTACATTCCAAGCATGGAAGAAAATTCGCTCATCATTTCCGATATTTTAATCTGCTGCGGGCAGACCATCTCACAGCTTTTACAGCCCACACAGGCTGAAGGACGTTTTTCTTCTGCCATGCTTCCTACTGCCATCGGCGCAATAAAACCACCTCCCGAAATCTTATGCTCATTGTACAAGGAAATAAGCTCCGGTATGGGAAGTCCTTTGGGACAATGGCTTATGCAATAATGACAGGCCGTACACGGAAGCCCGCCTTTTCTCGTCTCCTCATCCATCATCTTAAGAAGCTTTTCCCTCTCAGTTTCTGTGAGCGGCTTATCCTCTTTCCATATTTCAATATTCTCTTTTAACTGCTCCATATTCGACATGCCGGAAAGAACCATCGTCACACCCGGAACAGACTGCAAAAACCGAAACGCCCATGCAGGTATGCTTTCGTCCGGCCGCATCTTTTTTAATTCCGCTTCCATTTCCTCTGACACCTTTGCAAGCTTTCCTCCGCGAAGGGGCTCCATAACCCAGATAGGCAGTCCTGCCTGCCTTACCAGCTCCGCCTTCTGCTGTGCCGCCTGAAAATGCCAGTCCATATAGTTAAGCTGCAATTGGCAAAATTCCATGTGTTCCCCATATGCCGCAAGGAAACGACTGATAACCTCCACGCTGCCATGAGCGGAAAATCCAAGGTGGCGTATCCGTCCATTTTTCTTCTGCTCCAGCAGATATTCCAGAATTCCGAATTCCGGGTTTAAGTAATCGTCAATATTGCCCTCATACACATTGTGGAACAGATAAAAGTCAAAATACTGGGTCTGACACTTTTCAAGCTGCCTTTCAAAAATCTCTTTTACCTTTGGCATGTTAGAGTTGTCATAACCTGGAAATTTTGTAGCAAGATAGTAGCTTTCCCTGGGATACCGGGAAAGGAATCTGCCTGCTATAAGCTCGGAGTTTTCTCCATGATAGCCCCATGCTGTATCAAAATAATTAATCCCGTTCTGGTATGCGTAATCAATAATCTGTCCTGCCGCTTCCTCGTCGATCCGGTCATCCTGACCGTCCACTACCGGAAGCCGCATCATTCCCAAACCCAGTCCCGACAGCTTCATGCCCTGAAAATCTCTGTAAACCATATGTACGCTCCTTTCTATTTTGCAGATTACTTATTTTATCTTAATCCAAAAACCTGTTCCGGGTCAATATGTACAAAAAATTAAGCGCTACGTTTAACTGACCAATGATTTCGATGCTTCGATATCAAATCCCAGCATTATGAAGAGCTTCCTCCCTGAGTTCATATAAAAGCGCATTGCAGATCGCAGCCGCTACATTACTGCCGCCCTTGCGCCCTCTTGCTACAATAAAGGGGCAGTTTGCCTGCATGATCAATTCCTTTGCCTCCACCACATTGACAAAGCCTACCGGAACTCCAATAATTCCCCTTGGGTGAATCCTGCCCTCCTCTATCAATTCGTAAAGACGCACCAGTGCTGTAGGAGCGTTTCCTACTGCAAAAATTACATCTTCCGATAAGTTTGCTGCCTTATCCATACTGGCAACAGCCCTGGTACTTCCATTTTCTCCGGCACTTTTTGCCACATCCTCATCACTCATAAAGCAGTATACCTGGCCGCCATACCTTTCAAGCTGTCCTTTATTAATTCCTGACCTTGCCATCTGGGTATCGGTAACGATAGATATTCCCTCACGGATCGCTGCCTTCATCTTTTCCACTGCTCTCTCGGAAAAACAGAGATTATGAAGATATTCAAAATCCGCAGTTGTATGGATTACTCTTTTGATCACTGGTGCATTTACGGGATCAAGCTCTGCGTCTCCTAATTCCTTTGTAATAATTTCAAAGCTTCTCTTTTCAATTTCTTCGGGCAGAACCTTCTGCAGCTTTGCCATATAATCGTTTTTCACAGTTCAATTCCTTTCCTTGCCGAAATCCCTCTGTCAAAGGGATGCCTGCGTTTTTCAATCTCTGATATATAATCCGCTTTTTCAAGCAGACTTTTGGAAGGATTTCTTCCAGTCAAAACAACCTCTGTATTGTCAGGACATTCTTCTAACAGTTTAAGAAGTGCCTCTTCCTTAAGCAGCTTCTTATTACAGGCATGAATCACCTCATCCAGCACTACCACCAGGGAGACTCCTTGCTTTGAGTCCGCATTTTTCTGGTTCTCAAGGGCCTGCAATGCTGTATCAAGGAGTTCCTTATACTGCCTTCGCATTTCTTCTTTCTGCTGCTCATTCATAGTACTGGCAAATCCATAAAAAGGATCGGGATAACCCACTTTAACCCCCGGCAATGTTTTAAGCATCTTCATTTCTCCTGAGCTGCCCTCCTTCATAAACTGAAGAAACAAAACCGGTATGCCATTTCCCGCTGCACGCAGCGCTAAGCCTGCTGCCGCTGTCGTCTTTCCCTTTCCGTCACCGCAGTAAATTTCAATCATAAATCAGGCTCCCTCCCAAAGAATCTTGTAAATAGCTTCCAGATCAAGGCTCTCCCTTAATATTGCCGCCAGCTTATCATACTGCTGCTCTTTGTATTCCTGATAGGAGATTGTTTTTCCTTTTTGAAAATCGATTCCCTTTCTTTGGCACAAAAACTCTATAAAGGCTTCCCGAAACTCCTCCTCGTCAAAAATGCCGTGAAGATAAGTTCCCATTGCGTTTTCCTTAAAACAGCCCTCAAAAATACCGTTTAGCCGTGTGAACGCACAGGCTTCCTCCCCTGTAAAATAAGATTTTCCCATATGGATCTCATAACCTCTGACCCTTTTTCCGGAAAGGCCCTGCCATATGCCGGGCAGTTCTGCAATCTCTCCTTCTGCCCTGGTTCTTACCTTTTCCTTCTCAAAACAGGTTACTATGGGAAGTACTCCCATCCCCTTTATGGTTCCTTCTCCCTCTACACCGTCAGGGTCTTTCATTTCCTCCCCCATCATCTGATAACCGCCGCATATACCAAATAACAGCGTTTTTTCTTCCATCAGCCTCCTGATTGCCGCCTCAAGTCCGCACTGGCGCAGCCATTTCAAATCCTCCATGGTGCTTTTGGTTCCCGGCAAAATGATAACATCCGGCTTTTTTAACTGGGAAACGCTGTCCACATACCGCAGGGATACCATGGGTGAAAAGGATAATGCCTGGAAATCCGTAAAATTTGATATTCGGGGCAGGCGAATTACCGCAATATCAATGCCTTCAGATATTTCCTTTTGATTAAGGCTCTCCGCCAGGGAATCTTCCTCCTCAATATCCACATCAGAAAAAGGCACTACCCCCAGTACCTTCTTATGGCATTTTTCATAGAGCATTGTTAGGCCCGGACGAAGGATTTCCTTATCGCCCCTGAATTTGTTGATGATCAGCCCTTTGATCCTTTCCTGTTCTTCCTTCTCAAGCAGCTCTACCGTTCCGATCAACTGGGCAAACACGCCGCCTCTGTCAATATCGCCTGCCAAAAGCACCGGAGCATCGGCTATCCTGGCCATACCCATATTAACAATATCATCCTGCTTCAAATTGATTTCTGCCGGACTACCTGCCCCTTCAATTACAATGATGTCATTTTCGTCGGCAAGCTGCCGGTAAGCCTCCTGAATTACAGGAATATATTCCTTCTTTTTACGAAAATAGTCCATGGCACTCATATTTCCCACAGGTTTTCCATTTACAATAACCTGTGACCCCATATCTGTGGTTGGCTTTAAGAGAATCGGGTTCATTCTTACATCCGGCTCTGTTCCTGCTGCTTGTGCCTGTACCGCCTGTGCTCTTCCCATTTCAAGCCGGTCTTTTGTAATATAGGAATTCAGCGCCATGTTCTGGGATTTAAAGGGGGCAACCTTATATCCGTCCTGCTTAAATATTCTGCAAAGTCCTGCTGCGATCAGGCTTTTTCCTGCATTTGACATGGTGCCCTGTATCATAATAGCTTTTGCCATTTTTACTCCTTTTCTACTGCATTATCCTAATGCCCTCTTCCATCTTCGGAGCAGTTCCTGATTTTCCTGATGAGTTCGTACTCCAATTCTGAAAAACCCCTCTGACAGATTTTCAAAGTTGCTGCAATCCCTGATTAAAATTTTTTCTTTCAAAAGAAGCCTTTGTAAATCCTTCCTGCTCTTAAAAAGAAGGAAGTTTGCCTGGGAAGCATATACCTTTTCTGCCAGTTCTTTTGAAAGTTCTCCTGTCAGATATTCCCTTTCCCTGTAAATCAGCCTTCTGGTTTCTTCCAGGTACTTCTCATCATCACTGATTGCTGCCAGTCCGGCCATCTGCGCAGGAATAGAGGTATTCCATGGCTGCATGGCGTTTTTCATCTTCTCAAGCAGCTTTAGATTGCCGGAACAGGCATATCCCAGCCTGAGCCCCGGCATCCCGTAAATCTTCGTAAATGCCCGCAGTACGATCAGATGGGGAAACTGCTCCAGTTTTCCAAGCATTGTAAGTTCACGTTCTTTCTCAAGAAAGGGAAGAAAGCATTCATCCACGCACAGCCAGATATTTTTCTGTTCACATTTAAGAGCAGTCTCCATTAAAAGCTCCTGGTCAATCAGCATTCCTGTTGGATTTCCCGGATTACACAAAAATACCAGACCCATCTCTCCGGTAATGGCTGATAAAAATTTCTCATCCATTCTGAAATCATTTTCTTCCTTTAAGGGATAATAAATCATTTTTCCGCCTGACGCACACAGGGCCCTTTCATACTCTCCAAAGCAGGGAGCTGCTGCCAGCGCCTTCCCGGGCCTTAAGCT
>USJG01000139.1 GCA_900554925.1 uncultured Lachnospiraceae bacterium | reverse complement strand
GGTATTCTGGTATTTATCCTTCTCCGTCTGTTCCGGCTCTGATTCCTTCCATACTTCTTTTGCCAGATGGAACACCGCCCAGGCCTTGGGCCAGCCTGCATAAAAACCTACATGGGTAACGATGGCGGCAATCTCACTGCGGGTGACGCCATGGGCTTTTGCGTTTTCCAAATGATAGGTCAAAGAGGTATCGGTAATCCCAGAGGACATCAGCGCCACCACGGTGAGGATGCATCGGGTTTTAAGGTCAATGTCCTGATTGTTCCAATTCTCCCCAAAGAGAATATCGTCGTTATAGTGGGCAAAATCCGGCGCAAAATCGCCGAGCTGATTTCTGCCTGCTGTTTGCGTGATTTTTTCCATTTTGTTGTTCCTCCTTCATTATTACACTACATTTCCGGCCTTCTGTTTACCGTTCTGTGCCATCACTCCCACGAGAGCATGGGGAACATATAATTCTTCCAGATAAGCGATTTCCTCCTGGCTCAGCTTTAGCTTAACAGCCTTGATGATGCCCTCCACATGAGAGCGCTTTGTGGCTCCCACAACAGGGGATGTCACTTTAGTCAGCAGCCAGGCCAGAGAAATTTCTGTCATGGAAACGCCTTTTTGGTCTGCCAGCCTGGCAACACGGGCAATGATTCTGCCGTCTGCCTTTGCTGTGGCATCATACTTAAATCGGGCATAGGAATCCTCTGAAAGCCGCCTGGAGGTTTCTCCGGGGTGTTTAGAAAGTCTTCCGCCGGCCAGGGCACTGTAGGGAGTCATGGCAATGTTCTGATCCTTGCAGAAAGGAACCATTTCCCGCTCCTCCTCCCTTGCAATCAGGTTGTAATGCCCCTTTCAAATTACCGATTCAACCCAGGATTTCAGACTGGCGGCAGACTGACTTCCGTTTAAAAGCTTTCCTTCTGTAATAACGGTATCTGCGGCAACAGAGGGCTTAAGACCCTGAACCGTTTTTCCAAACCCGCTGCCGCCGGAGGTGGCAAACAGGATGATTTTCTTTCCGGAAAAATCATAGCTTTCCAAAAAACTGTTGATGATGGTAGGAGCCACATACCACCAAATAGGGAACCCTAACAGGATCGTATCATAAGCTGGGATATCCGCATCCTTGTCGGCCAGTTCCGGGCGGCTTTTCTTATCGTTCATTTCAATAGAACTGCGGGACTTTTTATCCATCCAGTTTAAGTCCTCCCTTGTGTAGGGTACTGCGGGTCTGATTTCATAAAGATCTGCTTCCGCCGCCTGTGCCAGTTCCTTTGCGGCACGTTCTGTAGTGCCGCTGGCGCTAAAATATGCTACCAGTGTTTTGCTCATATTCTTCCACTCCTTTACAAAGATTTTCCAAGCCGGTAGGCTTCTTCCATATGTCTGCTGCCCGCAGTCTGTGACGGGGTTCCGCAGCCTGTGCCTAAAATCCGTCCGCAGTCTTTAAAATTCATATACCGGCACAGTTTTCTGTAATGTTCTGCCAGATAGGGCATTACATCCTTGTCTGTATCCCAGGCCGCTGCGATCAGTGCAGTTTTCAAATGTCTGCCGGACAGCTTCATGGTATAGCTGTAAAAGCGGTCAATTACCATCTTAAGCTGTGCCGACATGCCAAAATAGTACACCGGTGTTACAAATACTGCCATATCTGCCGCAAGCAGTGCCTCCTGAATTTGGGATATATCATCCTTCTGGATACAGGGTCCGTTCATGCCGCAATGGTCACAGCCCAGGCAGGGATGAATGTCCATGTGCGCCGCGTCCAGTTCTATAATGGTATGCCCGGCTTCCTGTGCGCCCTTTGCGAACTGCTCCGCCAGCAGATTAGAGGAGCCTTTTTTATGAGGGCTGCCTTTAATGATTATAATTTTCATCTTCCATTCCTTTCTCCGTCAAAACTGCATTTCTCCGTCAATACCACATATACCGCCTTAACCGCAGACAGTTCTTTCAGAAAATACGTAAGTACTTTTCTGCGCCGCTGCTCCTTCAGTTATTTAGCAGCTTCTTCACGCAGTTGTACGTGAGCTCATAAATCGTCATAAATACATAATCTACCTTTGCTTCCTTCATTGCCATCCGCTGCTTCTGTGTAACAAAGGTATAGGGATAAATTCCGAACATGAACGGAAAAAAGGTATAGATAAAATCCTGCATCTCCAATACGGTCATATCCGGGAAATATTTTTTAAGACAATCCATGACGGTACGGATCGCTTCCCCATACACCACCTTGAAGGCTGCCAGATGTTCCGGGCGGCTGCCAGTTTCCATGTCATAGTGATTCATTGACAGGATTTTCAGAAGCTGGGAACGTTCCTGCAAGGACCTGGCCAGCATATCAGCAAACTGCTCCTTTTTCATGGAGTCTATTTGCTCCATCGTCTGCCTAAGATCATTGATCCACAGTTTGTATTCCCTCTTTAAAAGCGCCAGGAAGATTTCTTCCTTCGTCTGAAAATAATTATAGATGGAAGTGCGGGTAAAGCTGGTTATCTTTCCAATCTCCTTAATTGTAATCTCCTTAAAGCTCATGGTCTGATAAAGGTGTTCACAGGCGTTGATAATTTCTTCCCTCCGGGCATTGGTCAGTTCCGGTGATCCTTTCGGCATAATGGTACCTCCAAGTCTTGTTTTGTATATTGACACCGTGTCAATACAGTTAGTATAACAACATTCTGACACAGCGTCAATATCTTTCTTCAGTAATTTTCCATTTTCCTTTAAATACACCTTTAATAGCGGCGACGCATCCATCCACGCCTAATTTACCGCTGTCCAAAACTAAATCATAATTCTCGCAAATTTTAATCTTTTAACTGTGCCATCAGTTCTTCAAATTCTGAACCATCACGAAGAAATGCGTATTCGTCATAGTTTACTAATTCATCGACGATTGTTTTTACCAGTTTACTTGAGAAAAATGTAGCGCCGCTGCCACTTGCATTTCGATATAACCGGTAATCTTGCCCATTCCATTCTTTTTTCATGGCAGGCAACATTTTTTGAAGTATAGACAGACTTCTGCCCTTATCTTTTTTTACTAAAGCAAGATGCAAATGTGCATTATAGCACATCCACTCTGGAAAGTAAAACTGGCGTGTAACAGCTTCATACATATCTGCGAAAAAGTTTGCATCTTCTTCCCTTTTTTCCTGTAATGCGATTTCCTGCATATTTACTAAAGCAACCTGTACCCCGGCTACTCCTTTAAGCACTCGACGTTCCCAGATTTTTTCTGCATCCTGGTATCGTTCCTGCTGATGATAAAGGATTGCTAATTGTTCCTCCTTATCTATTGTGGAAAATGACAATGAATTTATTAGTTCTTCTGCCTTTGAAAAATCTCCACGGTTTCGTGCATAGGAAATCAGCATACTGGTTGCGGTATCTCTTATTTCCGGAATTTTGCTCGTGACCAAATGCATATAAAAAGTTTCATATATTTCCCGGTATTGCGGTGCTTCGGATACATTATAAAGAGCAAGCGCTCCCTCTAAATAAAGAATAACCGAATATATCAATTTTTCGCAGGTTGGATATTCATGTATTTTGTTGATTGCTTTTTTGAAAGCGGTATCATAGTCCTGTTCCTGAACAGTCCTGTCAACTTCGTCAACGAAATTTGTAATCTCTGTATCTGTTAAATCGTCATTGAAAGAAAGTAACGTGTTCAAGTCCGTTTTAAGTAAACGTGCTATCGCGGGTAAAAGTGTTATGTCGGGATAAGTACTGCCTTTCTCCCATTTATTTACAGCAGGTGCAGATACACCTAAATAATCTGCGATTTGCTCTTGCGTCAAAGATAACTCTTTTCGTTTTTCCCGAATAATCTGGTTGATTTTCATAGCAAACCTCCTTTATGTTTATGCTCCTATGATAACAGAGCAGACTTTAAGGAACAATGGAGCGGTTGTTAAATTGATGATTGAAAAAATTAACCAAAAGTTAAACGGAATAGTGCGCGGTTGTCATGCAAATTATCGCTCCTTTACCATAACGAAATTTACAAGATAAATTCCCTTCCTTTCTACCTGCTGCTCTTTGACAACCTTATACCCTCTTTTCTCAAAAAAGGGTCTTGCTGTAATAGATGCGTGTGTTGTAATATTTCCTTTAATTTCCTGCTCAAGCTGGTTACAGATAGCCGAGCCAATGCCTCTTTTCTGATAGTTTGCATGAACAAATAACCTGTCGAGATAACCTGTTTTATCTATATCTCCAAAACCTGTAATAATTCCATTGTAAGCAGCCACTATACTGTAATGTTCCTTAAGGGACTTATCCCACTTTTCTAAATCTGCCCCTCCATCTGCCCACGCGTCAAGCTGCTTTTTTGTATAGTCTCTGGCATTGACAATATGAACTGTATTATAAAACAGTTCCATAAGTTCCTTTAAGTCTGATTGCTGGTATCTTCTGAGTTCCATTTCTAATTCCCCGTGTTGCCCTGTTTTTCCGTTAAAGCTACCAGTTCCCGCGTTATATCTGTAATTTCGCTCATAATGACTGCATTCTTTTCCTCTGCGTCCATAGTTTCACCGGCATGAGCTGCTACTTCTTCCGAAATAGCAGAAATTGTCTGTACGGAATCCACAATCATATCATTAGCTTCCTTAAGCTGGGAAATTGTCTGTACCAGACCAGTTATATGATCACGAATGGAAAATGTGTTGTTTTGAATGGCATTAAAACTGTCTGCCGCATTTAATACCCCCTGCTTTTCCTCATCGATTCCGGCAATCATCTGCGAAATGACCCCTACCACTTCTTTGATTGCAGTTGAAACATTGTCGATCAGTTCCGTAATATTTACAGTGGCATCCTTAGTACGGGTTGCCATTCCCGAAATCTCAGTGGCCACTACCGAAAATCCTCTTCCGGCTTCTCCGGCTCTTGCCGCCTCTATACTGGCATTTAACGCCAGAAGGCTGGTCTGGGATGTGATTCCGCCGATCAATTCAACAATTGTGTTCATTTCCTCCATATAATTATTAAGTGCTTCTAACTTTCCAGTGACAAGAGTACCATTTGCAACTGATGCTTCTACTTCCTTCACCAAAAATGCAACATTTCGATTTCCATCTTCAAGAACCTTCAGGGTATGCTCCATGCTCTCGTTGATTCCGGCTGCCACATTGCTGACTTCATTTACCTTACTCTGGATAGCTTCGGTCTGCCTGCACTGGTTCTGTACGTTTTGGGCAGTGTCGCCGGCACCCTCTGACAATTCTTTCATTGCCTGTTTTGTCAGTTCTGATGCTGTGCTTAATTCACTGATTTTTTCACCGATATCTGTAACACCTGCTGACAGCTTACCTGAAAGCTCCGCATTTGCCTTTAATAAAATCTGCGTCTGTTCCTGGGATTTGGAGATATTCGCTATTTTATTATCTGAATTTGCTTTCAGGGTTTTCGCAGTATAGACAGAGTACGCGCCTACCATTATCATAACTACTATTTGAATAATTGCCGACTCCATTCCCTGATATCCAAATCCGCCTTTTGTAGCTCCAAGGGCCACGATCAGTATGCTTTCTATGATCGTGCCTGTATTGATCATCAGCAAATATCTGATGTCATTAAAAATAGTAACCACAAAAATCATGGGAATCACAAAAACAAATACCAGATTATCACTTGATGTAAACAGACAGATGCTATAAAAAACAGCAAAGCCTATGGCTGTCAAATGTTTGATCATTCCGGTTTCCTTATTCTTTTTCCAGAAAAAGAATTCCATTCCTATCGGAATAAATCCGATCAGGAACAGCCCAAGTGCATACGGAATCGTTACAATTCCTCCCAAAGCCTGAAGAAAAATAAACACGATCATTACCAGAAAAGTAATCAGGTGTGCTACCATTGCAGTCTTATTATTTCTTTGCATTTCTGTGATTTCTTTTGTTTTCATGGCCACTCTCCTATCTGACATTCATTATAAATCTTCACATTTTAAGTTACTATATTTACCTTATATTTTCAAGCGTGTTAAAGCTGCGTTAAATTTATTTGAAAATGTCCAGAATATATACTATATTTATCC
>USJG01000138.1 GCA_900554925.1 uncultured Lachnospiraceae bacterium | reverse complement strand
ATAGACGCCACGCTCCCCGCTTCTGTGCCGCCGGCATAGTGCTCGTCATATCCCATGATAATCACATAATCGGCAACAACTCCCTGTTCCCTTCTGTCATAATGATCCGTATAACCGGTAGGTACATAATTATCTACAGAAAGGACAATCCCGTTTGCCCTGCATGGAATGGACAGTTCCCTGATAAATTCTATATAGTGTTCTCCGCAGTCCATACTGATCTGCTCAAAGTCCACATTGATTCCATCTATCCCATAGGCGAGAACCTGCTCCATCAGACCGTCGATCAGCTTTGCCCTGGTGGTTGTGGAAGAAAGGATTGCGTACATATCAATGCTGTCCTTATATTCAATGTTTTCTACAAGCGCCCATACCTCAAGTCCTCTGTCATGGGCTTTGTTTACATAATCCTGGCTGGCGAAGCTGGTAAAATTTCCCTGGCTGTCATTTAACTTAAACCAGGTAGGTGAGATTACATTCAGACCTTTTGTATTGGCAAGCACCGACTCTAAGGTATCGTTTCCAGCGATTCCCGCCACCACATGCCATCCGAGATTTATCTTATAATCTCTGGTGATACTGGTATATTCCGGTTCCTCATAATCCGTAACCGGAACAGGAAGAACAGCTTTTACATCATAAAGCCGCTTATTTTCTACATAGCCAATGATCGCATCATCTGTCTTTACCTTGCTCCATGTTTCCATCTGCTCTAAAACGATTACCTCGTCACCGGCATTTAAATCTTTTAATATTTCACTTTTTACACCGCCCCTGACCCTTATGGCAGTATCCTTTTTGATCTCCGCCACCTGTCTTTCGTTCCATTCTGTATAAATCTGCAAACGTGCAGGTTCAGCGAAGCCCTCATAGGAAAAATTCGTATACCGTTTCACATAATCAATGGCAATGTAAAGGGTGTCTCCATCATATCTGGCCGGCACATAGGAGAGGGCTTCCACCTGGCCGCCGACGGTTACCTCGCTGCTGCCTATGGCGGTGCGGATGATAGCATCCGGCACAGTATAAAGCAGAAGATTTTCTCCTTTATCTTCATAAAAGCGGTCGTTAAAATATTTATGAACCGTGGTCAGATCCAAATAATAAACGCCTTCAAACAATCTGGCTCTCTCTTCAAGCAATTCATCCTGTAACACAATTGCAACATCCGATTCCCCTGACATATGAAAATAGTCATTTAAATCGGCGCGTTCTTTTGAATAAGAATATTTTTCAAAAAGTATCCCTCCAAAACTCACGCCGGCAATTACTATAATAAGGACGATTGCTATCACAACCGGTATTAATTTCTTTTTCATCACTTACCCTCCAATCGCCCTATATTATAGCAGACTATTCTCACACCGTCATTACCATTTTTAACTTTTTATTACCGGTCTTGTTTTCGCGCCTCCGCAGCCGGAGCTTTTGATATTTGTTTGATTTTTATAAGGGGCTCTCTGTCATGCTTGCTCCGGCTTTTAGAAGGAGCCTAAGATAGGTGACTTATTCAAGAGAAATCCTGTCGTATCTGATCTCTTTAATTTTTCCATGCCCGTCAGTCACATAGTCAGGCATATAAACTGTATCTTCATTCACACAATTCTTTATAATATGCTCCGTAGTGGACGGAACGCCATTTAAGTACAGTTTAGCGCCTTCTTTCTCTAATTGCTCAAGCCTTGACTTAAGGGCATCTGAATTGGCAATATCTTTTGAAGCCATATTTTCTCCCATTCATTCTGAAACTAATTTTTGGCAAATTCCAAAAGGATTCCGTGATATGCCTGCCAAAAAATAAGAAGATAAATTAATTTCAGAAGCGATAATAGTTTTTCTGATTATGACGATACTAAAACAGGTAAGATGCCGGATACGTATCTAAAAATAACTTCCGCTGCGAAATTCCAATTGGGGGTGAATTATAACAGATGAAAATCCATAGAAATATTCGCGACAAGCACAAAGCCTGTAAGACATCCCTTCATATAATAAATTGAAAAAAGATTGAATAATAATTAACAAAGTCCTAAAACCTGAAGGGAATAGATGAAGCTGTCACATGCACCGCTGTATTGCCGGTCCCTGTTGCTTCGTTGATTTAATTTGCTTAGATTCGTGTAAATACTTTTAAACTGCATGCCTCCTTCTGATACAGGATTTATCCGGAAGCATCTCACAAGGCCGATTATAGTATTAATTACCAATTTTTTCAAGTGCAATTCCGTATTTTTTATTATTTTTTTACAATTGAGGGCCATTCATTAAAAAATACACAAGTTTATTAAATTTTTTTAAACTGTTTTTCTGCACTATTGACTTAAATTCGCACAAAGTATAATATACTTTTAAGTGATGAAAGTGTCACCAAAGGTTGGGATAATAGTATCTTAATAGTAAGGATGTGATAAATTATGAAAATAGAAAAAGTTAATGATCATCAGATTCGCTGTACCCTTACCAGAGAAGATTTGGCAGACAGAGAACTAAAGCTCAGCGAACTTGCCTATGGTACCGAAAAAGCTAAAGATCTGTTCCGCGATATGATGCAGCAGGCATCCTTTGAATTTGGATTTGAGGCGGAAGATATTCCATTAATGATAGAAGCAATTCCTCTGAATTCCGAATGTATCGTTCTGATTATTACCAAGGTGGAGGATCCTGACGAGCTTGACACGCGCTTTTCAAAATTCGCTCCCTCTGTCCACGAGGACGATAACACCCTGGATGATGTTCTCGATACTATCGCTGAGGGTGCAGATGATGTACTGGATCTGTTTAAGAAGATTCAAAACAGCAAAGCTGGAAATGTCTCTTCCGAAGACACTGCTGCCACAGAAGAAAACAGCAATCATCTTAAAAACGCCAAAGAATCTTTCAAAAAAGCCCTGCAAAAGAAGCTTTCCGATAATGTCGCTTCAACAGAGCTTACAAGGATTTATCTGTTTAACGGCCTTCGGGAAGTAACAGCTCTGTCCCATGTTCTGTCAGATTTTTACAATGGCACAAATTCTCTGTACAAGCAAAAGGACGGCTCCTATCTGCTGGTGCTTTCCAAAAACGGGCATACTCCGGCAGAATTTAACAAAATCTGCAATATCCTTTCAGAATACGGAACCTGCGTCAAATCAGTTCCGGCTTCCGAGGCCTACCTGGAAGAGCATTTTGAGCCGATTGTGAGAAATACTGCATTGCAGTCATTGTCCTGTATTTAAAAATACCCCAAAATAAGCTGGCCGGCTTTTGTGCCGGCTTATTTTTTTGCCTTTTTATAACCCAAAGGGGAATGACTGTGCATTTGTATGTCATAAATACTTGGTTTTTGTCATCTTTAGTGATAAAATGAGTTATTCAACTAACTTGAAAGGGGTTCGAGATATGAACAAATTAAAACGAGGACTGCTTGCAGGTGCGGCCGTCCTGTCACTTTGCTTTCTGCTGATGCCTGTAATGGCCTTTGCAGCAGAAGAAGAAACCGTTATGCCCTCCATGTATGCCACCTTCTGGGCACTGGTGCCTCCCATCGTCGCAATTGTGCTTGCCCTGATCACAAAAGAGGTTTACAGTTCTCTGTTC
This sequence comes from uncultured Lachnospiraceae bacterium, assembly GCA_900554925.1. Lineage (GTDB taxonomy): Bacteria > Bacillota > Clostridia > Lachnospirales > Lachnospiraceae > Suilimivivens. The sequence goes on along the minus strand of USJG01000138.1, from coordinate 2,560 downwards.
ATTGGGATTTTAGTAGGCGGGCTGTTTTATTCCGGCTTTAGCTTTGAGGGAACCTTCACTCACATATTTACCGATGGATTTGTGGCAGTCCTTTCTGACAGCTACAACGTGGGTATTTTGATTTTCCTTGTAATATTGGGGGCTATGGTAAGCCTGATGAACCGCGCAGGCGGCTCTGCTGCTTTCGGCCGCTTCGCAAAAGAAAAAATAAAGACCCGCGCAGGTGCTCAGCTGGCAACCGTGGCGCTGGGTATCCTTATTTTTATAGACGACTACTTTAACTGTCTTACGGTAGGCAGTATCATGAAGCCTGTCACTGACGAACACAAGGTTTCCCGCGCCAAGCTGGCATATCTCATTGACGCCACAGCCGCTCCCGTGTGTATTATCGCTCCCATATCCTCCTGGGCCGCCGCGGTCTCCGGTTTTGTAGAAGGAGAGGACGGGTTTTCCATTTTTGTCAGGGCTATCCCTTATAACTACTATGCTCTACTTACAATTGTAATGATGATTGCACTGATTCTTTTAAATGTTGATTTCGGTTCCATGCGTCTCCATGAAGAGAACGCCCAGAAAGGCGATCTTTTCACTACTTCAGATAAAGCGGCGGACTCCGAAGAGGTCATTCCCACGAATGCCAAAGGGAAAGTGATCGATCTGATCATCCCCATCATAACTCTGATCATCTGCTGTGTCATTGGAATGATTTACACCGGCGGCTTTTTCCAGGGTGAAAATTTCATTGCTTCTTTTTCCAATTCGGATGCTTCCGTCGGACTTGCGCTTGGAAGTATCTTTGCAATGATCATTACGATTGTTATTTATCTTCTCAGAAGAGTGCTTTCCTTCACACAGTGCATGGAATGTCTGCCTGCTGGCTTTAAGGCAATGGTACCTGCAATTCTGATCTTAACCTTTGCATGGACCCTGAAAGCCATGACCGACAGCCTGGGTGCTGCTGAATTTGTGGCCTCAGCTATGGAACAAAGTGCTCAGGGGCTTATGAATTTCCTGCCTGCAATCATTTTCCTTGTGGGCTGTTTTCTGGCATTTTCCACAGGAACCTCCTGGGGCACCTTTGGAATTTTAATTCCAATCGTCGTAGCCGTTTTTGCAAATTCAAATCCTCAGCTTATGATCATTTCCATCTCTGCCTGCATGGCTGGTGCTGTATGCGGAGACCACTGCTCTCCTATTTCAGATACCACTATCATGGCAAGTGCGGGTGCACAGTGCAACCATGTAAATCACGTTACCACACAGTTGCCTTATGCCATACTGGCTGCCGCTGTTTCCTTCATTACCTACATCATAGCCGGATTTGCACAAAACCCATGGGTACCTCTCCCAATAGGAATTGTCTTGCTCCTCCTGTGTCTGTTTGGCATCAAAACATCTCAGAACGGCCGTGCGTAAAATACAGAAACATAAAATGGGCAGCCCACCAGGCTGCCCAAAACTTTTTTATCAAAGCTGGCCTGACCTTGCCAGGCCATCTTACAGAGCTTCGATCCGAGCCATTAAATCATTTATATCCATTCCATGAACCATAGCTGCTTCTTCAAGGCTTTCTGCCTGTGCGGAAGGACATCCCAGACAATGCATTCCTGCTTCCATAAGAACAGGTGCCACATCCGGATTGGTTCTTAAAATTTCACCAATTGTCATGTCTTTGGTAATCTGTGCCATATCTGATAACCTCCTTTTATCGTAAACATTTTATTATTAGCATTCACCGGCAGACTTATTTGTCCTGCGGCTTATTCAGTATAATACTTTACCCACTTTCTGACAAGTCTAAAACTTTATTTGCACGGATTTTACAGAACTGTTTTTCTTCTTAAGCAGGTTTCACAAAATTTTTAGAAATTTCCCCGAAAATACGCACTTTGTTCATAAAAAAGTACACGCTTTGCCTTGACTGTCAGTGACTTTCTAACATATAATTAGAGTACGGTAACAGCATAAGTTTTATGCAAAAATAAATCAAAAAATAATTTAGGAGGCTTACACAAAATGAGACCAGAATGGAAAGATTTTGTAGGCGGCAAGTGGGAGAACGAGGTTAATGTACGTGACTTCATTCAGAAAAACTATCATCCCTATGATGGCGATGAATCCTTCTTAGCCGAAGCTACACAGGACACAAAGGATTTATGGCAGATGGTACTTGATCTGCAGAAAAAAGAACGTGAAGCAGGCGGCGTTCTTGATATGGATACTAAGGTTGTATCCACAATTACATCACATGGCCCTGGTTACTTAGACAAGTCTAAGGAAAAAATCGTTGGCTTCCAGACCGATAAGCCTTTCAAACGTTCTCTGCAGCCTTATGGCGGTATCAGAATGGCTGAAAAAGCTTGCGCTGACAACGGTTATGAAGTAGATCCTGAAATCAGCGAGTTCTTCTCAACACACAGAAAAACTCACAATGCAGGATGTTTTGACGCTTATAATCAGGAAATGAGAGCTTGTCGTTCCTCACACATCATCACAGGTCTTCCGGATGCTTACGGACGCGGACGTATCATCGGCGACTACAGACGTGTTGCTCTGTACG
>USJG01000137.1 GCA_900554925.1 uncultured Lachnospiraceae bacterium | reverse complement strand
GAACAAAGTGTCACCTGTGATACAAAAAAAGCCGGCGTTTATACCAGCTTTTTTTCTAATCTCTCCCGGTATCCGGGTGCATTTTTAATTTCAAACTTATTATTGAACATTTCATATTCTGCATCGGAAAGCTTGTCTTCCAGTGTCTCTTCTATGTTAGTCTTGTACACCACGCCGACTGCTACGGAAGGTGCTAAATGAGGATCTTCATATGTATCGCATGCCGCCTGTATCCGTGACACATAGCTTTCTACTTCTCCTTCCTCCGGCATTGGAATCAGAACGCCAAATACATCGCCGTCTACTCTGCCGATTACAAATTCCGGCTCAGCCTCCTGCCTGAGAATATCTGCCACGACCCTGATCAGCCTGTCGCTTTCCTCATCTCCAAAATGATCATTGGCAAATTTCCAATCGTTAATATTCACATTAATCACTGCTACCGGAACCACCTCCGATCTGTCGATGATCTTCATTCTGTTTTCAAAATAAATCTTATTATATACGCCGGTAAGAATATCTTCCCTTTCGTTCTGACTGCTCTTATGTTTCTTATCCTCCAGTTGTTTTTCCAGCTCTTCCAGATAGATGCTGCCCTCCCTGTGAAGGTATGCCTCCTCCCCCAGTCTTTCAAGGAGCTCTGCCGTACCGTCCACCATCTCATTCATAAGGCGTTCATCTCTGTCTGAATTAAGCTGTCTCACATAAAGATGACCCACCGTGCGATTCTGAATACGTATCTTCCGGCCAGGTTCATTTACCACATCAGGATGAAAACCAAGGAAGCTGTCGCCGATAACAATTTCCTTTTCCCCATGGCGGTCAGTCAGAAGAATATTGATTTCCAGCATTTCAGCCAGATTCGTCAGGTATCTCTTTACGATTTCCATATCATAAAGATTAGCCAGCGTATAATTTCTGATATTTTCTTTGATTCTTTTATCGTAAGGTATCGCCTCGTAACTCATAGTAACCTCTCCCAGATTTCCTTTTGATACCTATAAGTATACCGTTTTCCAGGGGGTTTATCAAGCATTTATTCCTCTTTTAAAAATTGGTTTTCCGGCTTTATGGAAACACTCTTTTTCTGGTAAGTCAGGTTCTCATTTAACCGGCAATAGGCCCCCGTCTTACTGTAAGAATCCATCAGATGACTGTCTGATAAAAATGCGGCAGGAATCGCTCCTTCTTTTTGTCTGGTGCCCTTTTCTTTGTTTTCTTCCAGCTGCTTATCCGCTTCCCTTTTCCTTCTGAAATGCCCTTTAGGATCAGTCAGCGCTCCAAAAGCCGCCCCCTCTCTTCCGAAACGCTTTAAAGCAGTGCTTACGCTGACTTTAATCTTTTCCCTTACATTTTCCCACTTATTGATGATCCTGTAGGGAAAAATCTGTTTAATAGCTGAGGAGACAGTCTCTTCTCCCAAAGCCTCCCAAAGACCTTTCACAAATCCCTTTCCCTTTTTCTTACCCACAGGCCCTCTGCCTGCCTCTTCATGGATATACGTGCTTTCCTCTTTTAAGTCATTTCGGGATTTTCCTGAAGAGAGGGTATCCTTCCTGCTGCCTGCTGCCGAAGCCGCAGCCTTATTGTGTGCCTGCTGTTCTTCATGCAGGCACTGGGTTATATGATGATTATGCTTTTGCTCATAGCTGATACCTGAATAGGAATTATAATCACTCTGTATCTGCATAGGACCTCCGAAATTCTTACTGTACTACGGTCAGATAACTGCTGACCGCATACACTGTCTGACCGTTATAATCAAGCTGGGACCACCCATTATCACCAATGCCGGTTCTGGTAAGTACTTCCCCATTATGAAGCAGGCCCACTATCGTATCGTCGCTTGCCGTGCTTGGCTGAGTTCTTAAATTGGTTTCAATCTTTGCTGTTACCTGTTCATTGACCGGTGTATAAACAGGGCCCTGCGGCGGCGCCTGCTGTCCTGTATCTTCCATATCCGTGGTAAGATAGCTTGTCACTGCATAAAGCGTCTGTCCATTGTAAATAATTCTTGACCAGCCATTATGCCCGATTCCCGTTCTGGTAGCAGTATCGCCATGTACAAGCTTCCCTACTATGGACGCATCGCTTAAGGTGCTGGGCTCTGTCCGAAGATTTGTTTCCTGCTTGGCAGTTACCGTTTCATTTACCTCTGTAAAAATAATACCCACCTCAGGATTTGCCTCCACCACCTCAGCCGGCGTTTCATCCTTGGCCTGGGCTTCCTGGGTATAGCCAAAATAAGCAATATTTACATCTGTCTTTCCCGAAATGCCCTCTACCGTTCCCTGGCTGGTGTACTGCCACATGGCATGGGTTCCGGAATAACTGGACTTATTTGTCTGGGGATAGGGCTGATCGGGATACTGGGCTACCCATATCTTATATTTGCTGGTTAATGTCTGCGTATCCCACTGGGCGCTGCCCTCCAGCTCTCCTTTGGAAGCATAGAACATAGGGGTATATCCTGCCGCCGCAATCTCGTCCAGAAACGCGCATGCCAAACTGGTTCTTGTGGCAGCATCCAGACCGTACTGCCTGCTGTCGCCTGAGAGAAAATCCTCACAATTATAAGCCACCGGATAAGTGATCTTATACTTTGCTATAATATCCCTGGTAAAGGCTGCCTCTGCCCTGGCCTCCTCAGTGCTGACCGCAGAAGAAAAGAAATAGGCTCCTATCTTTACTCCTGCTGCCTGGGCCTCCTGCATATTGTATCTTGCAGTAGGGTCCTCAAATATCTCGCCGGTAGACTTTGCCCTGTACCCCACACGTATCATGGCAAATTCTACTCCCGACTCTTTTACCTTTTTCCAGTCGATCGTCCCCTGGTATTTGGATACATCTATTCCCATAGTGATGCCTGAGGTTTCATCTTCGTTGATCCCTGCTACCGTTACCTGGGCGCCGCTTCCTTCATTTCCCGCATTTCCTGAGGACTGAGGGTCCTGTTCATCATCCAGTGCCCCTATCGCTACATTTGTCTGTGTTTCAGGCGACGCAGAGGGCTGCATGGCTTCCTGTATTTCCTCTTCTATTACATTAACTGCATCATTTTCACTTTCATTCTCCAACTCATCGGTGGGCCAGGCCTCTAATTCTTCTATCAGGGCTTCCTGTTCCTCAAAAGCTTCCCTTTCTTTTTTTCCATTTTTAATAAACAGGAGCAATACAACTATTATCCCAACAACAATGGCTGCCCCCAATATTCCCATGATGATCAATAACCTTTTGTCACTGCCGCCATCAAAATCTTTGCTCATTATTATTACCCTTCCTTTGCATCTTCCGATACCTATATTATAAAGCAGATTTTTAACAAATACTATGAATTTTTCCTTAACAACATCTTAACACCATTTAATTTAAGTGCCAATTGCCCCACAGCGGTCAAAAAGGTATAATAATGAAAACAGAAAGGATAATACCATGAAGCTTTTTTTGAAAAATATTTTACTTACCATAATGTTTCTGATACTGGCTACCGTCATCGCCTTCTGGTTCTTTCATGCAGTTCCCGAAAATTCAACAAATGTTGCTCTGGTTTATATTACTGCTATTGTACTTACCGCCCGCTTTACCAGCGGATACATTTACGGAATCGTAGCCTCCCTGGTCAGTGTGGTAGGAATCAATTATTTATTTACCTATCCCTTTTTTCAGGTAAATTTTACCTTGACCGGCTATCCGGTAACCTTTCTGTTTACCCTGATCATTTCCGTAATGGTCAGTACCATGACAACGCAGATCAAAACTCAGGCCGCCGCTTTAGTAGAAAGAGAAAAACTGCTTATGGATGCGGAAAAAGAAAAGATGCGTGCCAACCTGCTGCGCTCTGTTTCTCACGATCTGCGCACTCCCCTTACCGGCATTATCGGCAACAGCTCCACCTATATAGATAACCACTCCTCTTTAAGCGAGGAAGAAAAGCTGAAATTGGTAGGGCATATCCGTGAGGACTCCAACTGGCTTCTTAATATGGTAGAAAATCTGTTGTCTGTTACAAGGATCAATCAAAGCTCCATGAAGATTGCCACCTCCATGGAATCCGTAGAAGAGGTTGTGGCCGAAGCCATCCTCCGTTTTCACAAAAGGCTTCCTGACGCCAAGGTAACTGTGCAGGTTCCCGACGACTTTTTGATGATACCAATGGATGCTATGCTGATTGAGCAGGTCATTATTAATCTCCTGGAAAATGCCATTGTTCATTCCGGCAGCAAGCTTCCGGTAGAATTAACGGTCACCTGCACTCATACGCTGGTATCCTTCTGCGTAAAAGATTATGGAATCGGCATTTCTCCGGATAAGCTAAGTACCATATTCGACGGTTCCTGCTATGATCCCGAGGGAAGTTCTGACGGACATCGCGGCATGGGCATTGGCCTTTCCATCTGTAAAACCATCATTACCGCCCATAACGGTACCATCGTTGCAGCCAACCACGAAAATGGATGCCAGTTTACTTTTACGCTGCCCAGAGAAAATAAAAATGAAAACAGTCCATAGAAAGGATCATTATGATTAAGACTACAGCGAACAAAAACAGTATTTTACTAATTGAAGACGAGGAAAATATCCGCTCTTTTATCTCTACCACACTGAGAAATCAAAATTACAAGATCACCACCGCTGCTGACGGTGCAGATGGCCTGCACCTGGCGGCTTCTCTTTGTCCTGATATTATCCTGCTGGATTTAGGGCTTCCCGATATGGACGGTATGGAGGTCATAAGACGCCTTCGGGAGTGGACTGCCGTACCTGTCATAGTCATCTCTGCCCGCAGCAATGAGCATGAGAAAGCCAGGGCCCTGGATTATGGAGCCGACGATTATATCACCAAGCCCTTCAGCACCGTAGAGCTGCTTGCAAGGATCCGCACCTCCTTACGCCACAGCAGTCAGATGCAGGATATGTCCTCCATACACCAGAAGCCCTACCATTATGGCGACCTGACAATTAACTTTGATAATCATGTGGTTACACTCAATGACAATATTATCCACCTGACGCAAATTGAGTATAAGCTGCTTACGCTCCTTGCCAAAAATTCCGGCAAGGTGCTTACTTACACCTTTATCATGGAAAAAATCTGGGGGCCTTACACTGATAACAATAACCAGATTCTTCGAGTTAATATGGCCAATATCCGCCGGAAAATCGAAAAAAATCCCGCCACGCCGGAATATGTGTTTACGGAGATCGGCATTGGGTACAGAATGGCTGAGGGGGACTGATAACTTCTGTCCCCAGGCTTTAAATATCCAGTTTCATATCACCTGTTTTGATCCACCCTTTTTTTCGCATAAATTCAGAAATGCCAAGTGCCAGAATTGCCGGTATTACAATATGCATCAAAATAATTTCCAGTAAGACAATACCGGGTGATGCTCCCTGGCTTACCATGGTCTGATAAGCATTGATCTGTCCCACCAGCCCCGCAGTCCCCATACCGGAGCCTGTGGCATTATTAGTCATTCCAAGCACGCAGGTCGATACCGGACCAAGGATTGCCGAGGTAATGATTGCCGGCAGCCAGATTACTGGCTTTTTCACAATATTGCCAATCTGCAGCATACTGGTACCCAATCCCTGGGCCAGCAATCCATTTATCTTATTTTCTCTGAAAGAAGCCACTGCAAAGCCTATCATATTGGCACAGCATCCCACCGTGGCCGCACCGGCGGCAATACCGTTCAAGCCTAATATAATGCCTAAAGCCGCTGAACTGATAGGCAGTGTCAAAATGATACCCATAAGTACAGATACCACGATCCCCATCAGGAAGGGTGCCTGTTCTGTTCCCCAGTTGATGACAGAACCCAGCCAGGTCATGAATCTGGAAATGCCGGGCCCTAAAAGCAGTCCTACTGCGGAACCGGACACAATGCACACAAAAGGCGTTACCAGAATGTCCACCCTGGTTTTCCCGGATACCAGCCGGCCCACATATACACAGGTAATCACTGCCAGAAATGCCCCCAGCGGCTCTCCTACGCCGGCAAACACCAGATTGCCCTCCACTAACATAGTTCCGTCAAGCATTTTGCTGGCAAAGCCCCCTGCCATACCGGCAACCGCTGCCGAAACTGTAGTCAGCGGACTGGATTTCAGCCTAAGCGCCACGCCTACGCCAATGCCTGCGCCCGTGGCCACTCCGGCAA
>USJG01000136.1 GCA_900554925.1 uncultured Lachnospiraceae bacterium | reverse complement strand
CAACGGAGCTGTCATATTAAAAATAATTAAAAGCATCAGTATAACCCACTGCGGCCTGCTAAAGTAATAATGCAGCAAACTACCATTAAAATTAGCTGCCAACGCAAAAGATCTGCGCAGTCCTGTTTCACACATAGACCCCAGAATAAGTCCCAGTGTAAACGCTCCGGGCGCATATTTTGCCTTTTTCATAAAATATCCAATCAATCCGAATGCAACTACTACAAAAATATCGAAAATCCGGATCCGAATGCAGTAGCTGCCCAGTACCGCCAACACAGCAATCACAGGCGCTAAAATTGCATTTGGTATTTTAATTATATTTCCAGCAACTCTGGCAAACAAAAGCCCTATAGGAAGCATAATTATATTCGCCACTAAAAAGCCCAAAATAATTGGGAAAATAATATCGGCCTACTTCGTGAACAAGCTAAATCCAGGCTGTAACCCCTGAATCATCAGCGCTCCCAGCAAAACGGAGGCGGCCGTGCTTCCAGGAATGCTAAGAGTAAGCAACGGAATCAGCGCCGAACCTGTAACCGCATTGTTAGCAGCCTCCGGGGCTGCAACTCCCTCAATACACCCCATACCAAATTCCTCTGGGTGCTTTGAAGAATTTTTTGCATTACTGTACGCAATATAAGACCCTGTAGCTGCTCCCGCCCCTGGCAATATCCCGACTCCAATTCCAATAATACTGGAACTGATACATGTTGGCATAATCTTCTTAATCTCCTGCCAGGAAAGAAATTTTCTTCCCTTCAGTTCCGCATAATCAGCCTCAACTGGCTTGTCCTTCATCTTCGCTTCATAAATCATCACCATAACCTGGGCGATAGAAAAACATCCAATAATCACAACTGTAGAATTAAAACCATCATACAAAAGATCCGTTCCAAAATGATATCTGGCCGCACTGGACAACGGAGCCAGCCCTACGCACCCCACCAAAAGGCCAAGGCAACCAATTCCAAAGCCCTTACAAAGACCATTTTCTGATAGACTGGCCACCAAACTCAATCCAAATACGCCAAGTAAAAAATATTCCGACGAATCAAAAAACAGGGCAACCCTGGCCAAAAGCGGCGAAATAAGAAGCAATGCCAGCGCGCTGACTACACCACCAAACACCGACGAAAATATACTGGTATTTAACGCCTTGAGCGCCTGCCCTTTCCGTGTCATCAGATAACCATCGAACAACGTCGCCACTGACGAGGATGTTCCTGGTGTGTTTATTAGAATCGATGAATACGAGCCTCCCATAATTCCCGCCGTATAAATAGCCATCAACATGGTAAGCGCCGGAACTGGCGACATCGTATAAGTTATCGGCATCAGAAGCACAATTCCTGTCGTCGCATTAAGGCCGGGAAGAGCACCAATAATCAGCCCTCCAACCACTCCCACAAGAAGAGCAACCACCATTTCAACAGAAAATAGTTCGCCGAAGAATGCAGGAAACGCCCCCATCATCGCCTGGTAAATTTCCAACAACTGTTCCATACACTTCCTCCTTTAAAACAGTAATCCTGGCGGCATTCTTGTATACAATACTCTTACAAATAGTACATAGATAAACAATTCCAATCCCACCGTCGTCACCAATATCACCCATACTTTCCGATATCCAAGCCAATAAATCATCCCCACCATGAAAACAGCGGTAGAAACAAAAAAGCCCAAAATTGCAATGCCCACTGCGTAAACAAGAATTATTCCCGCTCCCAGAAGAGGAAATTTCAATTTTTTGATCGAAATTTCCGGCACGATATCCTTTCCTGCCGCAATCTCTTCCGTCAGCTTTTTACTCTTTTCCCAGCCGTCTTTTACATTAAACAGTGAAAAGACAATTAATGCTCCCGAAGCAAGCTGGGGAAATGTATGAATATTATTAACCGGATTATCCGACCTTGGTATCATGAAACTGCCCGCAAAAAAGGCAATTCCTACCAAAAGCAAGATCACAGCCAGTACAAAATCCTGATGAAAATATTTTTTCGATCGACTCATTTTCTTCCCTCCTGCCAAATATTACAGCCAACCATATTCTTTTGCGATCTCCCCAAAAATTTCATACTCGCTCTGAAGCCACTCACGATATTCTACCGGATTCATATAATTCACTTCAAAGCCTTGAGACTCCATATCTTCAAGAAATTCCGAATCTTCAACCACAATTTCAATATATTCCTGTATCTTCTCAAGTATCTCCGGAGCAGTATCCTTGTGCACAACAACGCCTCGGCTTGTACTGCTGATGATATCAAATCCCGATTCCTTTGCAGTCGGCACATCCGGCAAAAATTGGGATCGTTCTTCCGCAAACACACTGATCACTTTGATTTCTCCGTCCTCTAAAAGCGTCCCTACATCCCCGACGTTCCCAGTAAAGACATCCAGCGTTCCTCCCAGGAGGCTGGTAATTCCATCCGATACACCTTCACCATTTATAATTGTCATCTGTCCGGCAATTTCCGGAATTTCCAGCATGATCTTATGCACGGTGATATCGTCATCTCCCGCCACAGAGCAGGCGCTTATCAAAATATTGTCCCCGCTCTCCTTTAGATAATCAACAAACCCGGCCAGATCGTTGACATCCTTAAACCGCTCATCATCCGCCCGAACCGCTATCAAAGCACTGTCTGTTACCAGATTACAAAGCGTATAGTAGTCATCGAAGCCATATGCGTTCTCTTTGGTATCCGGATTATATAGCTCACTGACACAGGACGGATAAAGCTGATAAGCAAACGTATATCCATCAGCAGGTTCCTTCAACATATTTTTCACTGCATTATATATGGTTCTGGATCCAGTCACATTCTGCGGTACAAGCGTTATTCCCATTTCCGGCTCCAGATAGCGGATCAAAGTTCTCATATTTAAATCACCGCCCGCGCCGACAGAGCCTCCAATAAAAAATGTTCCCACAGTACCAGCTTTCGGATATCCAACATCCGTCTGTTCTGCAGGTGAAGTGCCACCCGATCCCGTTACACCGTCAGAATTATTACACGCCGTTAACGATCCCATCAATACCGCTGTCAAAACTAATACCAATACCTTCTTCATCTTATTTCCTCCTCGTATTTTATTTATGCTCATCCTTACGCACCATCTCCACAACTTCTGCAAGCGTCGGGGTACTTTCTCCAATCCGCTCTGCATATCCACATACTGCCAGCCGCTCCAGTCTCTTGCTGACCGCCCGGGAAATCTCCGCTCCAAATCCCATCGCTTCAACTGTATCCGCCACATCGCTCATTTCTGCCCTGCGGCGTTCAGCATGAATCAATGTGCGATATACTGTTTCGTCCGCAAACTCCTCGATTGTCCGATTGTCAAACGTATGCTTAAAGCTGTCAAACACAATATCCATGACTCCATACTCTGCCGCAGGAATCAAACACTCCAGCAATAGCTGAGGAAAGCCTTTGCTGAACACACTCTTGAACATCTTAATCGCGCTGGCGCTGCCTGCTGGGGTCTCCAATAATGTGGCTGTTGCATTAAACTCCTTGATAAAATTATAAAACTGCTCTGCTCCGTCGCCTGAAAGCATCATTTTAGTCCGATGTTCCGTCTTTGGCACATTCCCCAAAAGGCTAACATCACAAAATAACACCCCCTCTTCTCTCGGCATTTTGTCGATCTGCGTCATAGAAATAGGCGCCGCCGAGTTCATATCTACATAAACCTGTCCAGCCTTCAGCTTTCCAATAATCCCCTGTGCCACCGGTATTGCGGATGCCGCGCTTGTTAAAGAGACAATGTACTTTGCATTCGTAAAAGCCTCCTCGGCACTCGCCGCTCTGACAACACCCACTTCTTCCATGTGGGAGCATATCTTCGCTCCCCGCGCGGCATCCTCCGCCATCTCATCGTATGCAATCATGCGTACCCTTTTTTCAGACTGCAGACCGCGCGAAATATGATACGCTGCCTCCCCATAGCCGATAAAGGCAATAGCATATTCCATTGTATCCTCTCCCTTCCGATTATTTTTACTTATATACTGTAGCAATTCTTGTGCCAACTTTTTCATTCAGCAAAAATATTTATTTTTCCACAAATTTAAATCTTATTTTTCCACAATTATCCATTTTTATTTCATTTTTGAAATTCAATAAATTGCAATATTAAGGTGTATGTGTTAAGATACAATCATATAGACTACACACCGAAAGGAATATCATGAAAGAACCGATTATATTTATAACCAAAGCATATCATCACTATGAAACCATCAGAGACGTTCTGCAAAAACACGCATTAAATTATCCTGTTTATTACGGAAAAGATAGTGAATCCTGTTTGGAAATTGCACGGGAATTAGTAGAAAAAGGAGCCAAAGTTTTAATTTCCACGGACTACCTATGCAAAATTTTCATGCAGGAATTAAACGTATCTGTCATCAGTATCCGGCGCAGCGGATATTCTTTTGTCTCGCGAGTTGCAGAGGAATTAAAAACAACAGACAAAATTGCCATTCTAAGCAGAATCGGCGGCTACTCATTTGGAATAGCCGCAGAAGAGGCGCGCCTCGTCAATCCAGAGCAGGTATACACCTATGAATATTCAAATGAGAACGAAGTACCGAGAATTTTAAAACGGCTCAAGGCATCCGGATTTAAATCCGTCATCTGTCCCTCATGGGTTGGTCCCCTTGTCTCTGATTACGGTATGAAATATGCCTATATACTCCTTCCAGAACCAGACATCCTGGAAGCTATTCAGCATGCAGAATTTCAGCTTCGTGTCAACCAGCGGCAGGCTCTCAGCGAAAACCTAATCTCAAATGTTTTGAATCTTTCCTCCGAAGGAATTGCCGCCATCGATGAAAATGGAAATATTTTAGATGTTAACGACTATGCCTGCAGCTTACTGGGCGTTCACAGAAATGATCTATTAGAAAAACACTATTCCCAGACTGTTCTCGTCGTCTTTGATCGCCATGGAGAATTATCCAGACACGATGAAGTTCAGCGCAGTATACTCACCCTTCATGATCAGATGCTGGTTTACGATATTCGCGCTGTGATGATCGATGAAAGTCTGAAAGCTCATCTGATCACTTTTAACAGCGCCCAACAGATCAAAGAAACAGAGCGCTCCATCCGTTTAAAAGAAATGAAAAAAGGTTCCGTTGCCGCAGCCACTTTCACCTCTATCATTGGAGGCAGCACTGCAATCACACAGGCTGTAAAGCGGGCCAAAAAATATGCATCCGTAAACTCTACCGTTCTTATTACAGCTCCATCAGGCTGCGGAAAAGAACTGTTTGCACAAAGCATACATAATGCCAGCCCCCGCGCAAAGGGACCTTTTGTAGTAATCAACTGTGCCGCCCTGCCGGAAAGTGTACTGGAAAGCCTGTTGTTCGGCTACGAACCAGATACTTTCACCGGAGGGAAAAAAGAAGGAAAAGCCGGATTATTTGAACTGGCCCACGGAGGAACTGTTTTTTTAGATGAGGTCAGTGAAATGCCGTTGAACATACAATCCCGCTTTCTAAGAGTACTGCAGGAGCGTGAGGTTGTACGTATCGGCGGAAACCGTTCAATTCCCATTGATATTCGCGTACTGGCCGCAACCAACCGCAATATGCCAGAATTGATTGCCGACGGACGCTTCCGAGAAGACCTTTACCATAGAATCAGCACTCTGCTCCTGGAGATTCCCCCTCTCTCCCAGCGTCGCGAGGATATCCCGCTGCTTGCACAGTTTTTCATCTACAGGCGTGCTTCTGAGTTAAATCTCCCTATTTCAGGCATTTCACCTGACGCTTTGGAACTTCTATCCTCCATGGAATTTACAGGAAACGTCCGGGAACTCAATAATATCCTGGAACGGGCCATGGTCCTTGCTTCCGATGGTATCCTGCAGCGTCTTGATATTCAAAACGCGTTACCTCAAAGCCAGGAAGTCCACAAACATCCCTTACATTCGGACTCTTTTTCTCTGAAAATGAATCGACTCCTCTCAGAGAAAGACTCCATTATCTCTGCACTTTCCCAATGTAATGGCAACCGCACAAAAGCAGCCGGTATGCTGGGAATCAGTACGGCAACTCTCTGGAGAAAAATGAAAGCCCTAGGGCTCTTATAATCCCTGGGCTTTCTCCCACCTGCTCCTCCGATAATAAATCGCCGACAGCGTCGAACACACAATC
>USJG01000135.1 GCA_900554925.1 uncultured Lachnospiraceae bacterium | reverse complement strand
GTCCTGTTAACAACCGGTTTTCCGGCCGCCTTCTTATCTCCCTGTTTAGCAGTTACATTCTGGGTCTGTCCTGAAACTGCCAGCTTCGTATCCGATATTTTTGCTTCTTTGTTTTCGTCTATGGCTATCGGTTCAAACTCATAAACATCTCCAATTACCTTCTCAATTTCAGACACATTTCTTGCGGGCTGAAGGATTTCATCCAATGCACAGTCGGAAACTACGATCAAACTGAAATCCAGCTCAAATTTTTCATCTTCTATATCCTGTGCGGGAGGATTGCACACAATGATCTCTGCCTTCTCTTCCACCGCTTTATATACTAAAAATGCTCTTGCCGCTTTAAGCAGACAGCTTTCCTGCACGCATACGGTAATGCCGTAAACATTCTTTCCCTGGGATTTTGCAGTGGTAAATACCAGTCTTTCGGGCTCTCCAATCTTAATATCCAGCCATTTCTTTTCAGATTCAGCCGCCGGAGCCTTCTCCTTCGCGCCCGCTGTCTTTTTCTCTTCTGCCGGCTGGGCGCTTCCTCCTGATTTAAGGAACTCATTTAACTGGTCAATAAGCTGCTGGTTATCATTGGTTCCCTCATCAGCTGTTTCCTGAATATTTCCGGTATACTCCTCAAGAGCGTCCAGACACTGGAATAAGGTGTCTATCAGATTGGAATTTACCTTCATAGTACCGTTTCTGATTTCAGAAAATACGTTTTCCATGTCATGGGTAAGGGCCTGCATACGTTTATATCCCATAGTTCCTGCCATTCCCTTTAAGGAATGGGCTGCACGGAAGATCTCATTGATAGTATCCACATCCTCCGGTTCCTGCTCTAACTTAAGGATTTGAGCATTTAAGCTTTCCAGGTGTTCCTTTGTTTCATCAAGAAAAATTTCGAGATACTGATTTACATCCATCTTAAATTACCCCCACGTTCTTAATAATTTCCTGTGCAATTTGTTCTAACGGGATCCCCACCTTCGAAAGTCCCGAAACCACGATGCTTCTTGGCATTCCATACACCGCGCATGAGGCTTCATTCTGAGCGAATACCGTTACCTTTTTCTTTTCTTTTAAATTCTTAATTCCTGCCGTACCGTCCGCGCCCATACCTGTCAAAACTGCGCATACCACTTCATCATAGTCGCAGGAAGCCAGGGACTCATACATATAATTTGCACACGGTCTTACCCCCTCCCGGGGCGGTTCGTCCGTATACCGTATGAGATGTCTGGACCCGTTTCTGACTGCTTCCATATGTCTGCCGCCTCTGGCCAGATACACCCACCCGGGTGTTAGCACATCTCCCTCCGCAGCTTCTTTGACTGAAAGCGGACTTAGGGTATTTAACCTCGCTGCAAGCGCTTCCGTAAAACCAGCCGGCATATGTTGTACAATCATAACAGGTGCATTTAAATTCGCCGGCAATAGCGGAATTAATGTCTGCAATGCCTTAGGTCCCCCGGTAGAACTGGCGATTGCGACAACCTTCTTACCGGCTCTTGCTACATCTGTTTTCAACATACATAGATCTCTCTCAATCTTTTATTTTTATAGTTACCAGTATATCACAAATCGCTCTTCTCATGGGTGCATAGTAATCATTTTACATTCCTTTTTCTCTTTTCCTGTGTTTTCTTTCCTCTTCAAATATAAAACGGATAATTTCTTCACGTTCCTCTGTATCAATATTAATATACTGTGCCCGATGTTCAAAAGTTCCCGGTTTGTCCTCCAGCTCCCTGACCACCAGAACTTTAGCAATCAAAGTATATTCCTTTGATTTTCCTCCTGTCACCAAATTATATTTGCAATAAACCAGGCTGTCCGGCTCATAAGCATAATCTCCTACAAAACGGATTCCTCCGCCGCTAATATCCACAATAACACTTCTCTTTAGCGGAAGGCCCGGCACCAGGCAGTTTTTCTGCTTTTCCACAGCCTCTATTTCCTCCTTTTCAAGAGGTCTGGAGTTCATTTCCAACGCGCAGCTTAAGCGATAATATTCCCTTCTCTGGAATTTTCTTAAATTGCTGGTAAGCTCCATAAGAAGAATATACTGTCTGTCTGTTTTATATCTGTCAATTACAGTGGCAAAACACTGGAACAAACCTGATGGTGTATAAAAATACAGATCATACTCTGCATTTACCGGCAGCAAAATCAATTTTGACTTCTCCATGGGCATCAGGATTTCAAGCCTGTCTTCTGAAAGAATGTCAATCACCTGAGTCTGGTATACCTTCTTCTTTTCCGCATCGTCAATATACCTTGCCCGTTCTACGGCCTGTATCTCCATTTTATTTCCCGGCACAACATATTTTGAGAGCATAGTTCCCCCTCCTGTCAAATTTATTTGCCACTAATTATATGAGAAAAGAACGCGGCCATTCCCCGTTTTTGAACCTTCTGATCCACTTCCCTGTTCATAAGCTTTGCCGCTATCTCCTCATAAGCTAATGCTGACTTTGCTGTGGGAGCCTGCAAAGATACTGGCATCTGCTGCATCACTGCCTTGGAAAGCTGGGCATCCTGTGGCACCGCTCCCAGATAAGTAATAGGAAGTTTTAAGTATCTGCTTACCACCGCGTTCAGCTTGTTAAAAAGCGTCTGTCCTTCATTCTGATTATCTACCTTATTGGCAATCACTTTAATACGGGATACCTCGCTTTGGAATCTGGGATGCCTGTTCAATGCCTTTAACAGGGAATAGGAGTCTGTGATAGAGGTAGGTTCCGGTGTAGTCACCAGCAGGATCTCCCCGCTGGCTACCAAAAATTCCAGTACTGCGTCAGAAATTCCTGCCCCTGTATCTACAATGATAATATCTGCTATGGCATCTAACTCCGCCAGATTGCGGATAATGTAGCCCAGATAGTCTCTGTTTAGATTGGAAAGTCCTGCAATACCTGAGCCTCCTGATATAAAGCCTACCTCCATAGGTCCCCATGTAATAATTTCACGAATATTTTTCCCCTGATAAATCAAATCGCACAAATTATGTCTGGGCACTGCTCCAAACATGATTTCTATATTGGCAAGGCCAAAGTCCGCATCCAAAATAATGACTCTTTTCCCCATTTTGCGGAATTGAATTGCCAGATTGATCGCCGTATTTGATTTGCCTACGCCGCCTTTGCCGCTGGTAACCGTAATAACTCTGGCTAAAGGCCTGTTGTGGTTAACAGTCCCTGCTTTAATTATATTCCTTAATTGTTCGGCCTGATCCATGTGTCTTCCTCACTTTATCGGTGGTTTGTTCTTCTCATTTTTTGCCGCCCAAAAGCAGCTTCACTGTCTTCTGCGGGTTAAAGCTCTCTATATCATCAGGTACATTCTGTCCGCATGTAACATAAGACAGGGCTGCCCCTGTATGAAGCTTTAAATTCAGCAGATTTCCCAATGTGGTAGTTTCATCCAGCTTCGTAAAAATAAGCTTATAGTCCGTCATCTTTGTATAAGCATCCGCAATGTTCACCAGATCCCTGTATTTGGTAGTGGCGCTTAATACCAGGAACACTTCCTTTTCCGCCAGTTCGTCCACCGAATGGATAAACCCGTTCATTGTCTCTTTCTGATTTTCATTCTGATGAGAATGTCCTGCTGTATCTATCAGAATATAATCATAATCGTTAAAATCCTTAAGGGCCTGTTCCACTTCATCCGTAGAATAAATTACCCGGAAGGGAATTTCCAGAATATTGGCATAAGTGCGGAGCTGCTCTGCCGCAGCAATACGATAAGTGTCCGCTGTAAGCAATACCACCTTTTTGCCTTCCTCCACACTGAATCTGGATGCAATTTTCGCTATGGTAGTAGTTTTTCCTACTCCTGTAGGTCCTACAAAAAATATTACTTTGGGCCCTTTCTGTGCAGGAGTGATTACAGCCGGTTTGCCAAATTTCAATATCATCTTCTGATAAATATTGGCCAGCGCAAAATCAAAAGGCATATTGGGCTTGTTCAGCTTCTCCACCTCATCAATAATCTGATTGGCATACTGCTCGTTCACCTCATTGGCCAGCATGGTATTGTAAAGAAGCTTCATAAAGCGTTCCATTTCGCTTTCCTTTTCTTCTTCCTCTTCCCCTTTTAATTCCTCCGGTTTTTGAAGCTGCTGTTCCAGCAATATATGGAGATTATCCAGTTTTTCCTCGATAACGCTGCTTTCCCTGGCATCCTGCCTGTTTTCAATTACAGGCTCCTCCTGAATGATATCCCTAAGGGCGCTGGTAATAGGTCCCTGCCCCGGCTCTGTCCCACTTTTCCCTGTCGTTACGTTTATGAAGGGCTGGGGCCCGGCATCTTCCCTGGAAGTCTTCGGCGCAGCCATCAGGCGCTCCTGCTCCTCCTCAAGGGCTACTGTAACCTCTATTGCCTGGGGCATGAGAAAACTGAAAATTCCTTTTCGTTTTACGCTTCGCACATTCATGATCACCACATTGCTGCCCAGCTCTTTTTTAGCGTTTTCAACTGCCTCTGCTTCTGTTTTTCCCTGAAATTTTTTAATTATCATGCTGTCACCATTCCTACAGACTGTAATTCAATATTATTTTCAATTTCATTATATGAAACCACGATCAGATCCTTATAATAATCCTCCGTCAGCCGCTTAAAGTACATGCGCACAATGGGAGAAGTAATAACAATGGGATTCTTCCCAAGATTTTCCAGCTTGCCAACCTCATTCCCTACGGATTTCATGATCGCTTTGGTCTTTTCCGGATCCAGCGTCAGATAAGCGCCTGTTTCCGTCTGCTTTACACTGGCCATGATCTCCTGCTCCAATTTAGGATCCAGGGTAACCACGCTGGTAGTTTCATTGGCAGGGAAAAATTTGCTGGAAACAGCCCTCTTAAGGCTTTGACGCACATATTCCGTAAGTATATCGGTATCTCTGGTAGTTGTTGCATAATCCGCCAGTGTCTCAAAAATAGTAAGCAGATCCCTGATGGAAATCCCCTCCTTAAGAAGATTCTGCAAAACCTTCTGAATCTCACCCAGTCCAAGAAGCTTAGGCACAAGCTCCTCCACTAAGGAAGGATTGGTTTCCTTTAAGTTATTAATAAGATTCTGTACATCCTGCCTTGTAAGCAGTTCGGAAATATACTGCCTGATGATCTCCGTCAGGTGAGTTGCAATAATCGAAGGAGGATCCACCACTGTATATCCCATACTCTCTGCTCTTTCCCTCTGTCCTTCCGTAATCCAGATCGCCGGCAGATGGAAGGAAGGCTCAAAAGTAGGGATCCCTGTAATTTCTTCCTCCACATACCCTGGATTCATTGCCATATAATGGTCAAAAAGTATCTCACCCTCGCTGACCTGTATTCCTTTGATTTTAATAATATACTGGTTTGGATTTAACTGAATATTATCACGCAGGCGGATAATCGGTACAACGGTTCCAAGCTCTAAGGCAATCTGTCTTCTGATCATTACTACACGATCAAGCAGATCGCCGCCCTGGTTTACATCTGCAAGGGGTATAATTCCATAACCAAATTCCAGTTCGATGGGATCTACCTGAAGCAGACTGTTTACATTTTCCGGCTGCCTGATTTCCTCGGCCGCCACTTCCTCCGCGTTTACTTCTCCCTCTATCTGGGCAGTTTCAATGGTGCCTGCAATAATCCTGCCTGTAACAATAAAGGCAAGTCCAAGGGCCAGGAAAATAATAACCGGCAGGGGGGTTACGATCCCCAGGCCTATTAAAATAGCGCCAACCAGATAAAGGGCTTTGGGGATTCCAAAAAGCTGTCTGACTAATACGGTACCAAAATCCGCATCCTTTGATCCTTTGGTAACCAGAATACCAGTGGAAAGGGAAATCAAAAGAGAGGGTATCTGGCTGACCAGTCCATCACCAATAGTAAGGATTACATACTTATTTAATGCGGCGCTAAACTCAAGATTCTGCCGCAGCACTCCCATTGCTATGCCGCCTACCACATTTACCACGGTTATGATCAGTCCTGCCGTGGCATCTCCTTTTACGTATTTCACGGCACCATCCATGGAACCGAAAAAGCTTGCTTCCTCCTGGATCTTCTCTCTGCGTCTCTTTGCTTCCGCATCCGTGATCGCTCCTGTATTCAGATCGGCATCGATTGCCATCTGTTTACCGGGCATGGCATCCAAGGTAAATCTCGCCGTTACCTCGGATACACGTTCAGAACCTTTATTCTG
>USJG01000134.1 GCA_900554925.1 uncultured Lachnospiraceae bacterium | reverse complement strand
GTATACATATCCTCCCCTGACAAACTCCTTTTATCATTTTAATATAAATGTACAAAAAAATCTACCTGTATTTGTTTTGTTTTTGTTTATTTTTAATGCTTTTTGGCGATATTTCCCAACTCATTACAATATACAATCTATACAAAAACAAACTGCCAAAACCAATTCCCAGCCATTCCATTTTTTACCTGCTTATGATATAATGAGCGCATAGGAAAACCAAGCGACGCCAAAGGCGCGAGTTTGTGAGTTTACACCTGTAAGTAATTTAAGAAAACCAAGTAACGCCAAAGGCGGCATTTGGTTTTCATGCGAGTTTAGATGTTGAAAGGAGTAATTAGATGAATATTCCCGAATTATCAACCGCCTTAGCAAATATGAAGCTCAGCAGCCAGGTAAGCGTTGCCGTACTTGACAAGGCATTGGAAAGCTCTGAGTCAGCAGGCGCCAGTCTGATCAGCATGATAGACCGCTCCATGGAACTGTCTGTTAATCCCGATGTTGGAAGCAATTTTGATATGTTTGTATAATCAATCAGTAAAATGACACGCCTGTCATCATAAGCAATTTGACAATCAGCCACAAAAAAGCGCCTGTCATCATGCCAATGCAAAGGATAAGAGCCAATACATAAGGTATTGTGATCATCTTGTCCTTTTTTTCTTTTCTTCTATTCCATATATCTGACAATACGCCGCTTCTTCCCTCATGCCCGCTGAGCCATATAAGCACAGCCCATGCCAAAGGAAGCGTCACTGCTGTCAGTATCAGATAAATTCCCAGCGAAATAAGCAGAAGATCATTGGTCACCAGCGCTGCCGACTGGCTATATACATCCGGATCTGCCTTCAATGTGAAATACATAAGCACAGCCTGGCTTCCGTTGATCAGGCCATGATAAAGAATGGAGGACCAGAGGCTTCCTGTTGCTTCCACAAGAAGCACTGCCAGGATTCCTATTGCAAAGGCGTAGGCTGCCTGATTGAAATTCATATGGATCAGGGCAAAAATAATGGCAGAAAGTATCATTGCCTTAAACGCACTTCCTGATTTCCTGTAAGAACGGTAAAAAGCTCCTCTGCATGCCGTTTCTTCAAATATCGGCGCAATAATTCCTATGGACAGATACAGAAGGCCAAAGGGCATCCGGGCAACGTTCATGTTCTCTATCATAAGCGTCACTTCATTATCCACCCAAAACTGAGAAAAAAGGTTTAACAGTGTCACAAGGGGCATAGTTAAAAAAGTAAACAATACGATCATCAGCGCTGACCCTGGCTTTATCCTGCGAAATCCCAAAAAAGCCAGAGGTTTTTCCTTAGATGCCAGCATAAAAATCAAAATCGGCAATATAACTGCAATTTCACAAAGAAAATTACTCCAGAAAAGGCTGTCTGCCAGCCTTGGAAATAAAAATGCAATTCCACAGGAAAGTATAATATATCCTATTATTGTTATTAAAAATGCCCAATTTGCTTTTTTACTGTTCATCCTGCCCGCCTTATCCTCTCTTACTTATACTCTTTTGATCCCATCCTGCTCTATTAGAATAAGCCTTTGCTTATACAGATGCCCCACCGCCCGCTTAAATTCGTTCTTGCTCATACCGGTGGATCGTCTAATCAATTCCGGATCCGCCTTATCATTGAAAGGAAGCCTTCCTCCTTCTTTTTCCAGCATTTCCATGATTTTGTCCGCATCCTTATTTATCTGTATATAAGCCTTATCCCTAAGACTTAACGTAAGCTTTCCATCCTCCAATACCTCTGAAACACGAGCCTTTATACGATCTCCCACTTTAACCCCAAGGGCTGGTTCCTTTTTGGGAATCAACGCCTGATAGCAGTCATCCACTGCTACAAATACACCGTACTTTTCATTGATCTCATAGACAATGCCTTCTACCTGATCGTCCTTCTGATAAGGACTGCCTGTTTTAAGGTAAGGATACACCTTCATGGTAGTGCATAACCGGCCGCTTTTATCTATATACAATGCAACCAGGCATTCTTCTCCGGCTGTCACCCTCTTTGTCTGCTCTTTAAATGGAAGAAGCAGATCCTTTTCCAGCCTCCAGCCGAGAAATGCACCTATTTTTCCAGTTTCTTTCACTGTAAGCACTGCTGTTTCCCCAACGGAAAACTCCGGCTGCCTGATGGTTGCAATCATCCGATCCTTGGAATCTCTGTAAACAAACACTGTAACCGTATCTCCTACTTTAGCCTCCGGCGACACCTCTTTTCCCGGCAGAAGCACTTTCTGTGCAGCTTCAGCTCCCTCTCCGGCATCTGCCAGATATACTCCAAATTCCACCTTTTTTACGATAATCAGTTCCTGTGTTTTTCCTAATTCTATCACTTTCGTCTATTTCCTTTCTTCCTGAAGCTCCACGATGCAGCAGATATTCTCTTCCTGGTCCTTCAAAACAACAATGTACTTACCCTCCTGTGTACAGGAAACATAAGGAATAAGCACATCATTTAAATATACCTGTTTTTTGTACTCTGCTCGAAGCTGTCTGATATGACACTCTTTTAAAAGACTGTCTATGGCTATTCTAACATACTGCCCGTTATTTACATGATGATTGGTATCCAGATGATGTGCCCTGATCTGTACCGGCTCCCCCTTTTTTCCCTCTTCGGGAAACTGTATTCTTCTGGGTGCGTAATCCATATCAAGTTTCGGCTCCAGAACATACTTCCTGACCATTTCTTCCGTAGCTCTTACCGGCCTTCCAGTCTCTGTATCAATCAGACTCCAGATCGTATTGGCACAGGCCAGTCTCTTTCCTTTGGCATCTGTCATAAGGAAATTACGATACCCGATAAAACCCTTAAATTCATAGGGCGCTGTTCCTACTGTCACTTCCTCTCCAAGCCTTGGATACCTCTCTACCACAATCTGCCAGGAGGACATGACCCAAACCATATGCTGCTTTTTCAGATAGTCTACTCCAAGTCCTATATCCTCAGAATGAAAAGTAGAGCAGTCCTGAAAGTAATCCAGCAATGCCTCTATTTTCAATTGTCCGTTTTCATCTAACTCACTGTATCTGATCCTGCTGTTATAACTGTACATTTTCTATTCTCTGTCCTTCCTGATTAGATAAGTTTTGTCATAAATATTATTATTGTAAAATATTAATATGGAAATTATAACACGAACTTCTCCAAAGCAACAGCATCTAAATTTCTATACATACAAAAATCCATGAGCATCAGCTCATGGATTTTTAGCAGGGCTACAAGGATTCGAACCTTGAAATGACGGAGTCAGAGTCCGTTGCCTTACCGTTTGGCGATAGCCCTATGTCGTTTACTTGATGAAGTATACACTATCTGTTCCTTTTTTGCAATACCTAATTTAAAAAAAATTTAAAAAAATATATGAAATTAGAACAATTTCCGTAAAATCATCGCATAAACACCGTGATATAGGGGTAATCCTTCCTCTCTGCAGGCTTAAAATCCTCCATCAACCAGTTCCAGATAAAGCTGTTCTCTCCTTCCTGGGCAATATCTCCATAACAGCTTTCAAATACCACCACATCCGGATATCTGTCCGGATTGATCTTCCAGTAGTCCAACAGACGCTCATCATAGATCATGGAGCAGATCGTATCGGGGGATGCCTGCTTATGTTCTCCGAGCATACAATAGAACTGGGACGGTCCCACATAAAGCACGGTACTGCCGTCCGGCACGGCCTCCGGCCATACAGCCAGATTATTGTTGTAACGGTATGCAGTCATATAATCCGTGAGGATTCCGGCGCGTAATCCCTCTCTGTTGATGCCACGCACATTTTGAATCACATAGGCATGATATTCCTGGGATCCCAGAATCAGCCAGGTATAGGAAAATGCATTCCCAAGCACAAGGATCAGGCACAGGATCTGAATTGCCTTCTTTCCTGCGGTGTTTTCCTTCTGCCAGTAGTCTCCCAGACATACCAATCCGGCCACTGCTCCCATAATGAGATAGGTGACCAGCAGCATCGGTCCCCAGTTAGACAACAGAAGTACCGAAAAATAATTGACAAATGCCAGCAGGATCAGTTCATAGAACAGCTTTTCCGTCTTGTCTCTGCGTAGATAGATATAACATCCCGTCAGAGATACTGCCATCAGCAAAAGCTGCGGGTAAATTGCATTAAAGGAACTGAACAGCCAGAACCAGATCTGGATCAGAAATACAATTACGAAAAACAGCATGCCCGGAAGCTGCAGCAGTCCGGGAAGTTTTTTCTTCCATACCTTCTCTATAAACCATCGGATCCCCAGAGACAGCAGCAGGGCACACAGAAGGATCATGGCCATCTCGCCCAGGCTTGACCCCCATCCCAACAATTTTTCTCCCACAGTAGTCTGATGGGACCCCTCTCCCAGGATCTCGCCTGCCATCTCCAACATTTTCTGCAGTGTCATATAACTCAGAAGATATGTAAACATTACTGCCGCACTTGCCACACAGGGCAGTACATAAGCACAGAGTTCTTTCCATTTTTTCTCTGATCTGCGCACCAGCAGAAATACCAGGCAGCACAAAAATACCAGTACCATACTGGGATAAGCCAGCACATCACAGGTCATGAATATACCTGCCAGCACCAGCCACCGCAGCTCTCCTGCTGTCTGTCTGCCCTCGGAGTCCTTCGCTCCGAAGTATCTCAGAAGGCACAGCACCATAAGTGCAAAGAACCAGTTATGAAGATTGGAATACTCCGGAATAAAAATGGACTTGGGTGTTGTCACATAGTAGAGAAGCCCCATCAGTGCTGCCACATTCTCATCCATCTGCGGCACCGTCCTGCGGATCGTCTTATATAGAAAGACGCTGACGCACGCCTGGATTGGGAAAAATACGAGCCGTAAAAATAGATTCAGATAATTCACTCCACCGGTCAGCATCACAAACAGCCTGATAAAAACTGCCGTAAAAATGGCGGAAGTCTGGTGTGGCTCCCACATTTCAAGCAGCAGCCGGTCTCCCATGGCAAGACGATAGCCCACCATAATACCATAGCCTTCGTCCGTATCAGCACCAATAAATAAATTTTTTGCTGTATATGCAATGATTGCAAGAATACAGATAATTTTCCAGAATTTCTTATTTTTCAGTATATTTTTCATCATGCAGTTATCATAACACAGGATTTTCCCCATAGCAATGACAAGAAACATACATAACTGCAAAACGAGGCCCACCGTCCTGCGGCAAGCCCCGTTTTTATTCAACACAATGAGAGAAACGTATGATGGTATTTTACAATGCTGTTTATACTTCAAAGATCAGATCACCATAGGCAGGTACTGGCCATACCTTCTTGTCAACCATCATCTCCAGTTCATCTACGGGAGTTCTCAGGTCATCCATTGCGGTATGTACCACATCTTTATAGAAGAAAGCAAGCTTCTTGGGATCTTCGATGCCTGCTGCCTCAGCCAGCTTATCCTCCAGAGCAGTCTCTGCAGCCTGTGCCTCAGCCAGCTTCTCGGAAATGCTCTTCAGTACAGTGGTCTGTACGGTTGCATCCGCACCTGCACTCTTAACAGCCAGTACGGTATCCGCCAGAGTCCTGGTATACCCCATAACTGCGGGAATGTACTGCTTCTTCGCCATATCTACCATGGTCAGAGCTTCGATGTTGATGGTCTTGGAGTAGGTCTCATACAGAACCTCCTCGCGGGATTCCAGCTCAGCTTTGGTGAAGATACCGAACTTCTCGAACAGTTTGATAGACTTCTCGGTGGTCAGGGTCTCGGAAGCCTCTACCATGGACTTGATGTTGGGAAGTCCTCTTCTGGCTGCCTCTTCTACCCACTCCTCAGAATAGCCGTTGCCGTTGAAGATGATTCTCTGATGCTCGGTCAGGTACTTCTTGATCAGATCGTGTACGGCAATATCGAAATCGTCTGCTTTCTCCAGAATGTCTGCTGCCTCGCAGAAAGCTTCTGCAACGATAGCGTTCAGAGTGGTGTTGGGGCTGGCGATGGAGTCTGCACTACCTACCATACGGAACTCAAACTTGTTGCCGGTGAAAGCAAACGGTGAAGTTCTGTTACGGTCGGTGGCATCCTTATCCAGATCCGGCAGAGTGGATACGCCGGTCAACAGTTTACCGCCCTGGATGGAATGAGTAGCATCACCGGTCTCAACCAGCTGCTTTACCACATCCTCCAGCTGCTCGCCCAGGAATACGG
>USJG01000133.1 GCA_900554925.1 uncultured Lachnospiraceae bacterium | reverse complement strand
GTGCAGGCACGTTATATGAAAATAACAGCCCGTCCGGAATATAACATACCGGCATGGCATTGGGGTAAAGGAAGACCGGCATTTATATTCGTAGATGAAATAGGGCTGGAATAAAACTTAAAAAGGTATGTCGCTGGGCGACATACCTTTTTTTAACATTCTCTTTATCCTCTTTATTTTTTCTTCTGAGCTTTTGCACACCAGAAACAGATCATAGCCCTCACGGGCTAAAACTCTGGCCGCTGCCTCTCCTATTCCACGGGAACCTCCCGTGATCAGCACTTTCTTTCTCATTTTAACTCTTTAATTCCCTTAAATAAGGTTTCTGATGCTGTCGCAGATCCTTCCTGCCACCTTGGAGCTGTTCATGGTAAAAATATGAATACCATCCACATCATTGGCAATCAGATCTACAATTTGATTCACTGCATATGCCATTCCCGCATCAAATAACGCTTCTTTGTTATCTTCATATTTATGAAGGATTTTTTCAAATTTCTCAGGCAGTGTAGCTCCGCAGATGTGAACCATCCGCTCGATCTGTGCCCGGTTAGTTACCGGCATGATCCCTGCTTCAATGGGTGCCATAATCCCTGCAATTCTTGTTTTCTCATAAAAACGATAAAAAGCCTCATTATCAAAAAACAACTGGGATACCAGATGGGTTGCTCCCGCATCCACCTTCTTTTTCAAGTTATGAATATCCGTAATGGAATCCGGCGCCTCCAGATGAGTTTCCGGATAACATGCTCCGCTTATATGAAAATCCCCCTGACTCCTGATATAGGCTACCAGCTCATTTGCATATTTAAAATCATTTTTAACAGGAACATTGGGATTCACATCTCCGCGCAGAGCAAGAACATTTTCAATTCCTTCTTCCTTAAGCTGCGCCAAAATGGCGGAAATATCTTCTTTGCCATAATGCAGACAGGTCAGATGGACAATAGGCTCAACTCCATAGTTATTCTTTATTTTTTTGGCCAGCTCTACCGTCTGATTGTTTGCCGCGCTTCCCCCTGCCCCAAAGGTAACACTGATAAAGTCAGGATGAAGATCACACAGCTTTTCTAATGTGTCGTCAATATTTTTAAGTGCTTCTTCCTTTTTGGGCGGAAATATCTCAAAGGATAAAACCGGTTTCCCTTCTCGTTTTTTGTTTTCAAAAATTTCTGTAACTTTCATGATTATACCCGTGCCTTGCTTTCCTGATCCAGTCTATCTTTATAATCCACATGATGTTGCTATAATATCCTGCCCGGAGTTTTTTCCGTATAGGATAAAAAGTACGAGCCGGATCATATGGCTCGTACTTCATTATACTTTATTTCTCTATAATTTGCCAGAAGTTTGTATCTATTATCTGCTATTAAATAAATATACCTGCCTCTAGCCTATACCGGGGCCTTTAAATAAGTCCCTCATTTTTTCTGCCGGTGCAAAAGAGTCAATGATCTTATCCATTTCCTCTTTTGTCCTTGCATCCTTGCATTTTAAAATAATATGCTCCTTTTCCGTTTCGCTTAATTCCTCATAACTTGCTCTTGCACGTTCATTCATTATGAGTGCCATACCAAGCCCTGCAGGAAGATTGGAAAAATTCTCATCTAACATGTCCACACCTCCATGATTATTATGCGGACATAAACTTTTTTTATACCTTTTATTCTTTTTTGTGGAATACAAATAACTTGCTGATCAGGTAATTGGCAACAGTAACCAGCACCGAGGAAACGATCTTGCTGATGCCATCGTTAAATCCCATTAATGATACCATTACAAACATCACTGCCATATCCAGAAACAAGGTCGATAATCTTGAAGCTGAAAACTGTGTCGCTTCCCTCAGGACATTTTTTTCTGTGCTCTTAAACACAAATTTTCGATTGGTCACATAAGCAAAGGCTACACCGGCAATCCAGTTCAAAATATTGGCGATCTGGAGCTGTATGGGATTTTCCGCATCCAGAAAAGTGGCCACGCTGACAAAATAAACAAACCAGCTGACCAGCGTAGTCATTATACCTACCACAATATAGTTAACGATTTCCTCGTGCTTTTTATATAACGCTTTTATCTTTTCCACTGTCAGGCTCTCCCTTATTTATCCTTCTACCTGGAATACATAGTCAGTATCATAGGTTCTTACATAAAGTTTTTTATCCTTATAAATAATATAATCAGCTTTGGACTTCAGCAATATCTCATCAATAATCTGCCCTGTCTTTCTGTCAAGCTGATAAAGATAATCCTCCTCGGCAGTAAATCCATATCCGCACAAAATCACATCTCCTATAATTTCAAAATTAAGAGAATTACAGGTCAGCGCCTTTGTTTTCCATAAAACACTGTAATCTGAAAGGTCAATTGCGGTAATGTAGGCATTTTGAGGTTCAGATTCCGCATAAGTATAATGAAAACTTGATACGTACAAAATACCCTCATAAATGACTGCGCTTCGCAAATCCTCTTCAACTAAATCCTTGTCCCCGGAAATCTCATTGGCGTATCGGTATTCTGAAAAATCAAGCACTGCTTCCAGGGTGCCGTTCTTAATAATATCAACCAGCGTCCCTCCTTCAATTATGCAGTAATACCCGCTGTTTTCAGAATCAGGCAATGCCAGTTCATTTCTTTTAAACCACTGTTCTTCATCCGTAATCTGATTTGCCCTCTGTTCCAGCAGCGTAAGTTTCAAAGGCACAGTTTCCACTTCTTTCGGCTCTGCAGCGTAATAATCCCATGAAGGGTTGTCTACCACTATTTTCTGAACCGCCACATTAGAGGTTTCTTCCTGCGCAGTAACCTGTTCTGTGTTATCAGGGGCTGGGCTGCTTTCTTCCTCTGCCGTTTCAACAATCTCATTGTTTCTGTCCGTTTCTGCATCGCTGTCAGTTTTACTTCCACAGCCGGCAGTCAACAAGATGTTCACGCAGATTATAGACAAAAAAAATATATATTTTTTCATATGCCTTTCCTTTCCCTGCTACTCAGTATAAAAAAACTGTGAAAAAAAAGCAATCCCCATCTATATATTTCCTTCTGCTTCCAATCATGAAGAAATCTTAATGCGCCTGAAACAAGGAAAGGCTCTGCATCCATTTCTTTCGGCGGTACACTGCCAGCGAAATCACAAAACGGACACATTCCTCCAAAGACAGCATAAAATAAACCGCTGCAACCGGCATTTTTAAGACAAATGCGGAAATCAATCCCAAGGGCACGCCGATTCCCCATGTTCCAATCAGATCGATCACCATTACATACCTGGTTTTTCCGCCGCTTCGTATAATTCCGCCTCCCAGTATCATATTCTGTACCTTGACAGGAGAAATCAATGCATACACCAAAAGAAGACTTTTCGCGGATAATCTGACGCTTTCCTCCACATGAAAAATTTTTACGTAATATCCTGCCAGCAGCCCGATCCCTGCGGATAAGATAAGAGAACCCAACAGGCCATAAAGCATCATTTTCTTTGCGTCTCTATATGCCTTTTCATATTCGCCGGCTCCCAGCAATTTTCCGATCATAATTCCGGCTGCCTGGGATACACCGGTAAGAGCCCCAATAGTGATTGCCTGTACCGGATTCGTCAGGGTCATGGCGGCAGTTGCCTCTGTTCCAATATGGCCATAAATGCCTGCATAAACATTTTCGCCCAGACTCCAGAAAAATTCACAGACCAGAATTGGCAGTATAATACCAGCATACTGCTTCCAGCTTTCCTTTTGTACAAATAAGGAAAAAGAAAGCTTCCACTCCTTTTTCTTATACATTCCGACAAAGAGAATATAAAGCAAAAGGCATCCTAAAACCTGCGCAATCACAGACGCCCAGGCTGCTCCCTTTATCCCCATTGCCGGAAATCCCAGCCTGCCAAAGATCATCACATAGTTAAGCCCTGTATTTATAACTGCCGCCGCAATACTTGTGTATAAAGGAATTGCTGCCTCTCCCGCACAGCGCAAAAAGGCCGACAGCAGCATATTTACTGTTAACGGAAGAAAAGAAAGCGAATAAATTTTCAGATATGCTGCCGCTGCTGCCTGTGTTTTTCCATCCTCCGTGTAAAGTCCCATAATATTCCGTGAAAAGCCCAGACATAAGAACAGAAATATAAAAGTAAGTACAAGCGCCAACAACAGATTGGTAAAAAAGCTTCTTCCCACTTCCCGCTCATCCTTTTTTCCAAGGTACTGGGCGATCATGATTCCTGCTGCTGTTGAAACTGCGGCAATTACAACAGAAAACAGAGAAGTAAACTTACTTGCCAGTCCTATTCCTGCAATGCTGATGCTCCCAAGCTGTCCTGTCATGATCTGATCCACCACACTGAAGGAGGACTGAAGCAGACACTGCAGCGTCACCGGCAATGCAATTCTGATCAGGTCCCTATAAAATAACTGTTTTTCATCCATTATGTATTCCTCCTGTTTCCATCACATGAAATGGAAATTATAATCTACCAGAATCATAAATCTCATTTCCAACAGTTACAATAGGTTAAACGCGTAACCAAATACAAAAATAAATAACTGCATTTGTGCAATATTACCAGCAGTTTTCCTTCTGGATCTCTTCCTACGCAGGCAGAATTTCAGACACGCTTTCTCTCTCAACTAAAGATACCGGTAATATAACGGTTTCTCCGCTGCATTGCTCATTTTTCAGTTTTTTCAGAAGCCATAAGGCCTTTTCAGCCCTCATGCTACTCTCCTGCCTGACTGTTGTCAGTGACGGATGACACATTCTGCCAAGGGCTGTATCATCAAACCCCACTATGGATATTTCTTCCGGGATTTTGATATTTTGAAGATGCAGAAAATGCATGATATCAACTGCATAATAATCTGACACTGCAAAAATGGCTGTATATTGTCTGATTTCCTCCAGTTTCCTTTGATAAAATTCGTACCGTTTTTCCTTTTCCATGGGAACTATCATAAGCTGTGCCTTCGAAATCACTTCCTTTAAGCCCTGAAAACGTTCAAGATCCACACAAATATCATTGTCAGAAATACACAGCACCTTGCTGTGCCCCTTACTTGCCAGATAATTTCCCACCTGCACTCCGCCGCTGTGGTTATCTATCACAATGTTCGAAAGCTTTCCCTGCCCATCAAAATAACCGTCATACACCACAAATGGAATGTGCATGTTTTCCCTGAGCTTCTTATAATCCTGCTCGCAAAAGCCGATCACTACCAGTCCTTCCATATTCCACATGGAGGCAAATCGGCTGATCTCATTCCAGTCCCCGGTAGTTTTCACCATCATAAAATAGCCCTGCCTGCTGGTTTCCTCTGCCAGCGCATTTAAGCAGGACGCAATAAACCCATCTTCCAGCACGTGACCCTCATACTTTTCGTGATCATTGATCACGACTCCTATGATCCTTGAATCATTTTGGGCCAGTAAAATTCCCGCCATACTGGGAATATACTGTCTTTGTTCCAGAAGCTCCTGCACCCTCTTTACTGTTTCGTCAGATATTTTTTTCGTCTTCCCGTGGATCACATTGGAAACTGTGGCAGTACTTAGCCCCAGTTCCTCCGCTATATCCACAATTCTTACTCTGTCCTCGCCCATTCTTATTCCTTTATCATTTCACACAATTTAATCATTTCATAAGCTAACTATGCCGGACTGCTCCGCAAGCCATATCATTCCTTACCCATTGTCAGGCTATAATCAGCTTCCAGAAGGCTTCCAGGGCAGGTAAAAGCAGCTTATCAGGATATTCATACCCGCTGGTATGCAGCGGTGCATGGTCTTCTCCCGCTCCAATGCCAAAAAATGCCCCTTTACAGTGCCACAGATAGTAACCGAAATCCTCGCTCCAGCGCATAGGCTCCTTCATCCTTGTGCCCCGGCAGACATCAAGTACCTTTTCCGCACATTGGGCTTCATTTTCTGTAGCTGGAAATACATCCTGCCTTGCAACTGAAAATTCCAGTTTATTTTCTTTCGCCAGTTCTTCGGCCCGATCACAAATCTTTTTATTAAGTAAGAAGATATCCTCGTCATGTTCTCCACGTACGGTCAGCCAGATTTGCGCCTGTGCTGCGGCCATGCCAAAGGCCTTTTCTCCCATGGAAACTCCGATCACCGTGCAAAGAACCATCCCCGCATAATGCTCCGGCGCCGCAAGCTCTTCTAATTCACACAAAAGCTGTCCCGTAGCCCTCGCCGGAGAAATCCCGTTTTCAGGATATGCCGCATGGGCTGGCGCTCCCTTAAAGTCTATGATAAGCCCATTGGATGCACAGGCAAAGGTTCCCGGTCTGGTTACCACTGTGCCAAGAGAAACTCCCGGCAGATTGTGGGCGCCATAAACTTCATAAATTA
>USJG01000132.1 GCA_900554925.1 uncultured Lachnospiraceae bacterium | reverse complement strand
TTCTTCTCTTTGAATTTTCAGGGTTGCATTGCTGTTTATTTGTCAAGGTTCGTTGTTTTGTTCTTTATTACTGAACTTTTGCTGCTGATTTATCACCCGCAACGTTGATTACTATAACACCACTAATTCATATTGTCAACAATATTTTTAAAAAATTTGTAGATTTTTTTGCACCCTTTAATTCAGGGGAATTGTCGCTGTGTCATCGGCACTTTTCATTATCAGGGACAGGGAAGAAATTTCTTCTGTCAATTGGTCAGATATTTCACATACCAATACAAGCTCTGTGCTCTCCCCCGCCGCAAGTGTCCCCTGATAATATGCAAGGTCATTGAGCAGCAAGGTTGTTAAAGCATTTTTCTCCACACCATTAACATCAATTTTAAATCTGATATTGCTCTGCAGAATATCAAGTTCCGTATCTGTAGTGGAAATATTTTCTGCCCTGAATTTCAAAACAAGCAATTTATTTCCCTCTGTTGCATTCATAATAAAGTAAAGGTCTTCGCTTTCATTCTCATTAGGGTAAAAATCATCAATTTCATATCCTTCATAAGTAATGCTGACAGCATCCAGCTGTAAAAAGGACTCTATACTGTATACCATCTCCGCAGTTTCCGTATTATCAATAACAGATACATCAGCAGCTTCCGGCTCTGTCCTTTCGGGTTCAGGGGTAGGGACAGCTTCGCCTTCCTTTGCCTGGGTCTCTTCCAAAGTAAGCTCCACCAGTTTACTTTCATAATTTTTATCATGTCTAAGCACTGCTCCTGCTGCATATTCTACAACAAGTTCCTGCTGCTCTTTAGTCATCTCAGGTATTACATTTGAGCAGCCTGCCATAGTTAATGCAAAACATATAATTGCTGAGCCACCTATTATTCTTTTCCTCATTATTACCTCCCTCAGACCTTAACCCGTTAATTATCGTCATGCGTTTTGGGCTGTGCCAGTGTCTGTTTTGACATCATTGATTCCCGTTCCTTTTTATACTCAATTTTCTTTTCCAATTGTATATAAATATATGAAATGATCAGCGCTATAACACCTACCGCCAGGAAAACTATCATCCTGTATATCATTTCCACTTCCCTGAAATCATATATTACAAGCTTCACGCAGACTATTAATGCCATCACAAGTCCACAGACTCTTTCTGTCTTATCCTGCAATTTAAATCCGATTCCTACGCATCCAAGCGAAATTATCATAAGAAGAATACTTACGATTACCGGCGATTCATAATGCCCTGTTATTGAAAAATAAACAAGAAATCCTGCCAGCAGCAAATACTTTCTGGGAACAGCCATTCCATACCGCTTTCTAAATGCTACTATAATTGTTACTGCTCCTAATACCATCATAAAAGAACTGAACCTATAATCATCGCAGAACCAGACACCCAGATAATATAACACCATAAATATAATATTGGTAATATTATAAGGTATTTGATTTACATTTTTAAGTCCCGGCAAATGATTAAATAATAAAAACAACAGCAGTAAAATCCCGGCGCTTACCGGATAGAGCCACCCTCTGTCAAGGGAAAACTCTTTGTGAAAATAAAACTCGCACTGACTAAACCAGATTGCAAGTATGCTGAGCGTAATTACAATCTCATGATAAATATACACGCTTTTGATCCTTAAAATGGATAAAAGCAGCGCCCCTGCAAAGATCCAGCAGTACCAGTAATCCGAAAGCCATAATCCCATTAACCCCGTCCATGTCACCACGATACAGTCAAGCACCTGTATTTCCTTCTGTCCTGCCAGTAATTTCACCAAAAGGAGTACGAGCAATATGGATATAATTCTTTCCAAATGATACTCTGAAAATGAACTCAAAAGCAATACTGCGCCGGCTATATAATAAATCTGGGCCCATTTTTTGTGGTCTTCCTTATCCCAAAGAAGGAAAATTACACTGCAGACTGCCACAAGCAAAACCTCTGCCAGTAAATGCACAAACAATGCTATATCCGGATCCGATACCCCCGGCGTCATATAACCGATCAAAAAAAGAAGAAATATATAGATTCCGTTTCCAATGCAGCTAAAGATAAACAAAATATTTTCGCCATCTGTGCTTCTCCGTAAATATAGTATACTGCCAAAAATGAAAGATGTCAGCACATAAAATACCATATATGCCGGATTTAAATTTTCTGTCCGTGCAGCGCTGGTAAGAATTACCGTAAAAAATACGTTTAAAAATATGTGTACCGAATCAATTGCCACTTGCTTTTTCTGGTTTTTGAAAAAAATGCCGGCTGTATTTATAACAAACAGAATTACTACGGAAATCAGAAAATTAAATTCTGTTCCAAAACCTTCCACAGGCAGAAAGCTAATATAACCTCCCACAAGACTAACGATCCTTATAGATGCGGATTCCCTTTTTCTTCCCAGAAAAAGAGCAGCAAGGGCAATGGCTAATGTAATTACCATTACTGCAATTCCGTTTATGGTATGTAACACCAGAAAATTGACAATATTGGCAACGTATAGTCCTCCAACTCCGATTCCCGTAAGCACATGGGAAAAAGCAGGGATTTTTTTGC
The DNA here is from genome assembly GCA_900554925.1 of uncultured Lachnospiraceae bacterium. GTDB lineage: Bacteria > Bacillota > Clostridia > Lachnospirales > Lachnospiraceae > Suilimivivens. The sequence continues at coordinate 3,857 of USJG01000132.1, read as the reverse complement.
CAAGCAGTAATTCCGATAAAATTACCAAAGCAAGAGCCGCGACATACAAGCACAATCCCTGGGCCAGTCCGCTTAAAAAATTAAATCCAAATATCACAAATGCTGATAATATAAAGGCAGCTCCTACAAAACCAAATACATGCACACCAATTTTAAATTCCACATTGCCCCTGGGCGCAGTATTTGTGTTTGCCTTTGTCTGCTGATGACGACGTGTATGTGCCTCGGCCATTGCCTGCTGCTCCATACGCTGTTTATACTGATGATAGCTGCGCTCGGCTTCCCGGTCTACCTGTGCAGGTGTTGCCCTTCCACTATCCAGATCCCTGATCATCTGTGCCAGGTACCGGTCATAGTAAGGATCTTTGGATATTTCCATAAGGCGTTCCAGCCTGCTTCTGATGCGCCCCTTATATTCCAGTGTTTCCGCTTCCTGCCTGAGTCTCCGTGCGCGTTCCAGGTCGCTTATATTTTGCATATTCTCTCTGCTATTTTCATTCATATTTTTTCTCCGATGTTTCCAGTTCAAACCAAAATTCTACTCCGTTATCATAATTAATAACTCCATAATTTTGATTCATAGATTCCATAATTGCCTTTACAATAGACAGCCCCACTCCACTGCCTCCATACTCTCTGGTCCTTGCTTTGTCTACCTTATAAAACTTTTCCCATATATAAGGAAGACTTTCCTCTGGTATCGGCAATCCGGTATTAAAAACGGAAACGCGTACTAACTTTTCCTTTAAGGTTAATTTTACATCAATTACTCTGTTTCCTGCAACATGATTCATTGCATTGCTGAAATAATTATTAAATACCTCTTCCACCATATATTCATCAGCCCATACGTTGACAGGCTCATAAGAATCCATCTGAAGCTTAATATCCTTCTGCCTGCACAGAATAGATACTGACTGAAGATAATTATTGATAAGAGCGGTAATATCAAAGCGTTCCATCGTAACTGTATCGTTGCCAAACTCCAATTGATTGAGGGTGAGAAGCTTCTTAACCATCTGATTCATTTTCGCAGCCTCATCCATGATGACCTCACAGTAAAAATTTCTGCTTTCTTCGTCATCATTGATTCCCTCTTTCAATCCTTCGGCATATCCCTGTATCAATGCAATGGGAGTCTTTAATTCGTGGGAAACATTTGATAAAAACTCTTTTCTCATTTCATCAATTTTACTTTTCTTTTCAATATCACGCTGCAGTTCATTGTTGGCGCTTTTCAACTCGGATATGGTAGTCTCTAAGGCTTCGGACAGCGCATTGATGTTCTGTCCCAAAAGCGCAATCTCTGTATTGCTGTTTCCGGTGTATTTGGCGTCAAAATCCAGATGCGTCATCCTCTCGGAAATTTTGGCAAGTTCCATAATAGGCTCTGTAATTTTACGGGATATCAGTAAAATGATAAAGGCGCTGAATATGGCGGAGCCAATTCCCACATATGCCAGAAAACGATTGGCAAGAGCTACGCTTTCCTGTATTCCTTCTAAGGGACTTCTAAACAGAAAGAGATTCCCATTATCCAAAACTCCCCACATATCCACATATACAAGCTGGGTTCTTTCATCCATCTTAATGTGCATTTCATAATTATCTTCTACAGCCAGCAGTTCATCATGGGTTGTTGTCCCCTTATTAAACACATAATCCAAAAGCTGTCTGCTCAAAACCTCATACTCATTCATGGAGGTTTTGATTGTTTTGGTTTCCGCATCAAGGAGAATAATATTTATATTATTTTTTCCACAAATTTTTTGAAATTCAATGTCAAAAGCCTCCGATTCTATTGCACCTTCATTAGAAGCTTTATTGATACTCTGATAAGCGCTCATCATTGCCTTTTGCTTATTATTCAAATAATACTTTTCCAGAAAAGTATTATTTATAAACCAGCAAAGCAGGATTGTACCTGCCATCAGCAGGCAGAAGATCAACGTAAACTGTTTTCTGATTGAATATTTCATAAAATTTTCTCCGCTTTAAGTTTCCTTCTATATATAGGTCAAACAAAACTCTTTACTAAAAAAAGAGTAATAATACCGCAGTATTATCACCTCTTTCTTAGGAAGGAGTAAAATTCAACACTCAAATTTATATCCCATTCCCCATATTGTTTTGATCAGATCGCCTTTCTTTCCCATTTTACTTCGCAGTTTCTTCACATGCGTATCTATTGTTCTGGCGTCGCCAAAATAATCATAATTCCAAACGTTGTTCAGTATTTTTTCCCGTGAAAGGGCAATTCCTTTATTTTCCAGGAAATAGGACAAAAGCTCAAATTCTTTATAGCTTAGATCAATTAATGTGCCATCTATGGTTACACTGTGAGCAATTTTATCAATGACAATGCCGCCGGATTCCAGCTTTTCCTCGTTGCCTAACTGATTGGTCCTGCGCAGGATCGCTTCCACTCTGGCCACCAGAATTTTAGGACTGAAGGGTTTGGAAATATACTCATCAACTCCCAACTGAAATCCCTGCAATTCATCTCTTTCGTCTGATTTGGCTGTAAGCATGATAATCGGTACTTTGGAATACTGCCTGATTTCACGACACACCTGCCATCCATCTATTTTAGGCATCATTACGTCTAAAATAATAAGCGCAATGTCTTTCTGTTCGTAAAAAATATCAAGAGCCTGGCTGCCATCTTCGGCCTCCACAACATCATAATTGCTTTTAACCAGAAAATCCCTGACCAGCTTTCGCATTCTGGATTCGTCGTCTACTACAAGAATCTTTAATTTATCCATGGAATCTGACCTCCTGAAAGATAAAATATTTTCATCACAAGAATACAGCCATTTACTTAACATACTATAATGCTATTATATCTTAGAAATATGTTTATTCTGTGAAAAGCTCTGCTTCTTTCTGCCTTACCAGCTTTTCTCTTTCTGTCAGTTCCTGCTCCCATGCCGCATATTCATTTTCAATGGCCCTTCTGTAATTCAGGATGTTTGGATTTTCACTTTTTAAAGTGATCACAAACATGGCCAGCACCAGAATCCCCAGAAGAAGATTGATCATGATGGATATTTTAAGCTTATCCATGGTCCCATCCCGCTTTCTGGCAGGCTTTATCCTCTGTCTTGCGCCGATTTCTTCATTACTGCCATGTACAAAGGAAACATACATTGGAATTGGCCGAATCTGGTTTTCCTCTATTCCCAGGGCACGAAGCTTTTCCTGCAGATATTTCAAATATTCCCAGCCAACCGGCGTTGAAAAAATTTTCTCATCCAAAATCTTATCATAGACCGCCAGTATGTTCTGGGCGTCCTTTCCCTGAAGCTTTGACTCAAAATAAGCTGCCTTTTTTTGTTCCATCTGTGCCTGCCTGGCATCTGTCAAAGAACCAAAACGATATCCATCTACATAAAAATCAGTTTTTTCCGCCACGAAATCCACCCTTTCGCTTAGTTTCCACATTCCACGCTGATTTCATTAAAAATCTTCATGATTTCCTCTGTCTGAATGTTTTTCTTTTCTTCTCCGGTTTTATCCAGGATTGCCTTTCCCTCATGCATCATAATGATCCGGTTTCCATACTCTACCGCATATCTCAGATTATGGGTTACCATGATCGTAGTCACTTTCTTTTCTTTTACTATTTTATCCGTAAGCTCCATAATGATTTCGGCGGTTTTCGGATCCAGTGCCGCAGTATGTTCATCCAGAATCATAAATTCAACAGGCGTCATAGTGGACATGAGCAGGGCCAGAGCCTGACGCTGACCACCGGATAAGGACCCTACCTTTGTGTGCATTTTATCCTCAAGGCCCAGCCCCAGAGGCTTTAGCATCTCCTGGTAGACTTCTACCCGCTGCTTCTTTACCCC
>USJG01000131.1 GCA_900554925.1 uncultured Lachnospiraceae bacterium | reverse complement strand
CTGTGACCCTCTGCTTGTAAGGCAGATGCTCTCCCAGCTGAGCTAAGATCCCATGAGCATTTGCTCTTTCGTTTGACCGCTTTGCTAGTATACTATTTTCCCGGTATGCTTGTCAAGGTTTTTTTCAAATTTTTGGATATTTTTTGTAACAGTTCAGCCAGGACTTTGCACTTGCTGCAAAGTCCGTGAGGACACATGAATTTAGCCAAGAGTGAATCTGCCTCTCGCCGCAGGCGATTACAAATGGGCAGATTCAGTAACTATGAAGCCGCAGGCTGAATAGTTACTATTTTTTGCAACAGTTCAGCCAATTTTAACTTTTGATACAATTTGCAGGCTGGTTTAACAAATTTACAAAATATTCCAGCAGTGCCGCGCCATTTACTGCCTCCTGCCTTTTATGATCAAAGCACAGTCTTTCCGGATGCCACTGCACACCGATAACTGGAAGATAACTGTGCTTTAGACCTTCTGTCACACCATCTGGCGCAAACTGGATATACTCTATTCCCTGCCCTGGGCTGTCTACCCCCTGATGGTGGGCACTGTTTACCACGAACCGTTCTCCATACAGCTTTTCCAAAAAAGACCCCTTTCTGGCTATAGTTTCATGAAGCTGGTCCTTTTCTATATATTCATGCTGCCTGCTGGCGGCAAGATGCTGGATCATATCCCCTCCAAAGTAAATATTAATCATCTGCATTCCCTTGCAGATTCCCAGCACTGGCTTTTTATCCAGAACAAAAGCATTTAAAATCGCCATCTGGAGCCTGTCAAGCACCGGGTCAAAAAAGCGGGTCCCCTTATTAAGCTGGCCAAACAGCTTAGGATCAATGTCTCCGCCGCCGGGCAGGATAAGCCCGTCATAAAGCGAAGTATCAGGCACATGTAATGACGTCCCGGAAAGAACGCCCAGACGCTTCATTGCATTTTCATAATTTACGGTTTTATCAGGCTCTCCGGCAATCAATATTTTTTTCAATTTGAGGCTCCAAAGCTACAATTACTTTAATGTATGTTCCGTTTCCCCAAACATAAACTTGTCCGCTGATTATATTACCTTGAGATTTTACGTTTATCATTTTTAAACAATTAACCTGTCAATATTGACATGTTGCAGCAAAATTAAATATAATTTACTGGTAATTACTGTCTGATTTTAATTTCCGCAGTTTGCGGAGAGATTACATATCCAGGAGATTTGAAATGAACAGTTACTCTCACGAGATTATAAATGATGATACCAGGCTGCAGCTTCACTTTCTGCTGCCAACCTCCAACGATCACTATTCACCTCTTCACTGGCATGGACACCTGGAGATTATTTTTATACAAAAAGGGAGTATGACCGCTTACATTAATGACCGGAAATACACCCTCAAAAAAAACGATATGCTGGTAGTTGGTTCCAGAGAGCTTCACTCCACCAGAACCTGGGGGGATACGGACTATCTGCTTTTGCAGATTCCCACAGATTACCTCTCCAGGGTACTGGACAACGTATCCCTGATTCAGTTTCAGGAGTATTTCCCTTCTGTTACCCCTGATTCTGCGCAGGGAAAGCTCCATGACTGTCTTTTTGAATTAGTAAAAACCTACACGGAAAAAGAGGACGGGTATCTTCTGCATTTTTCCTCTGTTGTATATGAATTTCTCTATATTTTATACAGGAATTACTCTCATAGGATCAGCTCTGAAACCAAAGAAAAAGAGAACCGCAATTTTGAAAGGATGGAGGAAATCATTCAATATGTAAAATCCCATTACAAACAGGAAATTTCCTTAAATAATGCTGCCGGGCTGTTAAGCGTCAGCCCCGAATATTTTTGCCGCCTTTTTAAAAAATACACCGGACAGACCTTTTTAGAATATGTAAATGCAGTGCGACTGACTCATTTTTACCGGGAGCTTTTTTCTACTGACTACACCATTACCGATCTGATGGCAAGAAATGGAATTACCAATTATAAGCTGTTTATCCGCACCTTTAAGGACACCTATGGCACCACTCCGGGAAAACTGCGCGCACAGGCAAAGTCCTCCAGCCATACATCAACAACCTAATCCAATGACAGCATATCAAAAAATCCTGTGCTTTCCATATTTTGAGACTTATACCGCATCAGGTAGCCTTTCATCTCCGGATACTGTTCCCCCATCTCTGCCAATATGCTGTCATAATTTTCTTCCGAAAGGCATCCTGCCCTGGTAAAGGCTTCGTAATAATCCTGCTCATTTCCGTGCTCCTTAAAGACCACTTCCCAGGCAGCTTCAGAAGCCTGCCCTTTTGTATGGGTGGACAAATAGCCGGACAGTTCTATCCTGAAACTCTCCGAAAGCCCTACATCATTCATAAGCCGAAGAAAGCAAAGCCTGGCTTTGGCACGTCTTCTTTCTGCCAGATAAAGGTCCATATTAGCCACAATATCTTCCTCTCCGCAATAAACCATTCTGGTATAGCCCTCCTCATCCGGCACCGCCAGAAATTCCTTTAGTTTATCATCAAATCTTGAAAGCCAGTCTTCCGTTCCGGCTTCCCCAGGCACAAATAAATAGTCGGCCTCCAGCTTTATGGGAACCGCCCCAAGCAGTCTGCCAATCTGCTGCTCCTTAAGGCTGTCAGTATTCAGAGGGCAAATACTGGAAAGACTGTCGCATTCCTTAAAAATTCCTTTTCCCAAAACCAGGCTTTTCCCTGGAATTAAGACCCGTTCCAGGTGGGTGCAGTAAGCAAACGCCCAGTCGCCGATCCTCCTTACGCTCTCAGGCAAAGAAATTTCTCTGAGCAATTTACTGCTTAAAAAAGCCTTCTTTTCAATTTCGGTTACTGCAAAACCTTCTATGCTATCCGGAAGCTTTACTTTACCGGCTGTCACATGGCACTGCACGATCAGCGCCTCGCCTTTGTGAATCCTGTAGGTGATCCTGCCTCCCTCAATTTCCAGTTCTTTTTCTGTAACCATCCTAATGCCCTGCCTTATTCTCGTCTAAAAAACGCAATTCTCAAATAATATCCAAATTCAGTGCCGAAATTTCTTTCTGAAGGCTGTTGCTGCGTTCCGACAGCATCAAGTCACTGCTGTGTCTTTGATAGGCAGCACATCCAAACTGACCGATAAACCGGGCACTGTCGTTATTTACTGTAAGCTCTGTCACCAGAATCAACATTTCATTTCCCTGGGCAAAAGCATTCTCCACAAAAGTAAACAGGTTTTCAAGCCGCTTTCCTGTAACCGCGGTTCTGGTTTTAAGGTCTTTAGCCTCATTATCAAAAGCTGTTTTAAGGCGCGCAAACGCTGCTTTTCCTTCTGATATTCCTTCTAAAAGAAGCTGCTTTTTTTCTTCCTCCAGAAAACGGAGGATACGCCTGCTTTTTCTTGTGTCTTTCTCAGAAAGGCTTCCTGCCATCCGGGCAGACTCCATTTGTCTCTTTCTGCCCTGTATCTGATTCTCCAGCATCTGCGTTACCAGAATCTGTCCTGTTCCTTCACTTGCTGCGCTCTTTTCCACAGCGGCTTTTATTGCTTTCAGGTTTTTAAGCAGTTCGACCAGATAATCACTAATCTCCATATCTTCTCTTGTTTCACTGATCACTTTATCGATCAGCATTCCAAGCAAGGACAATCTTTCATCAAAGGCTGCGACTCTCGCACGCTCTGCGGTCTGCGCCATGGCAGTGCCATTCAGGATTTCCTCCGTCTGATACTCCTTCTTATATTTATTAAACAGGTCATAGTAGGCGGTAAATTCTTTTACCACCCGTTCATTTCTCAGATACTGCTCTATCAGCGTTTCATCCACCTTCATTCCCTCTTCTTCATACAGGGAAAGAATTTCAGACAGATCCTCCCATCCTCTGGCGGTAACATAGCTTCTGCCGCTTACCGTGGTTTCTATTCTGTAAAAATAGTCCTTTTTAAGCTCCAGAAAGTTTAAAACCGCAGCATGAAGTCCCTTGTACTGCGCATATTCCTTCCACACCTTATAATCAGGCTCCACCTCAAGCACCTTAAGGCGGTCCATGGTCACCACATCAAATTCCCTTACCGATTTATTGTATTCCGGCGGATTTCCTGCTGTCACGATCACCCATCCGTCCGGTACCCTGTGGCGTCCAAATACCTTGTACTGCAAAAACTGGAGCATGGAAGGGGCCAATGTTTCCGATACACAGTTGATCTCATCCAGAAAAAGAATCCCCTCCTGCATGCCGCTATGCTCCATCACCTCATAAACAGATGCGATGATCTCACTCATGGTATATTCCGACACGTCAAATTTCATTCCCTGATATTCCCTGTGGGAAATAAACGGCAGCCCAAGCGCCGACTGTCTTGTATGATGCGTCATGGAATAGGACACCAGCGCAACATTAAGCTCCTGGGCAATCTGCTCCATAACAGCGGTTTTGCCTATTCCCGGCGCCCCCAGAAGAAAAATGGGCCTCTGCCGCACCACCGGTATTCTGTATTCTCCGAACTCATCCTTTTTAAGATATAAACGGACAGTATTTTCAATATAATCCTTTGCCTGTTTAATATTCATATCCATCTCCCGCTATCTATCATTCTGTATCCAACTCTTCCTCATCCAGCAGTACCTTGACCGCCCATGGCGGCACCCCGGGCCCTTCGTCACCGTTATCTAAAAATACAAACATTACCTCATAGGGCGGCATTTTTTCCGGATATACTCCATAGCCGTCTGTAAAATAAAGAAGCCCTTTCAGATTTTCAAACTCACCTTTTTGAAGGAGCTCCTCCACATGAGCAAACACCGGCCTGAAATCGGTTGACCCAAAACCAGTCAGCTTTTCATAATTTAAAAAGTAATCCAGATCCTCCTTACAGGTAATTTTAGTATCCTTCTGCACCTCATGGTCGCACTGAATGATATGCACATTCATTTTACGGAAAAAATTATCTTCCCTGCAAAGCAGTGCATAGGTTTTCTTAAGAAATGCTCTCACCAGTGGCCCCCGGCAGGAAGCGGAGGTATCTATGGCTATGACAAACTCCTTTATCTTTTTGCTGTCCTTGTACTCCAAAGGCTCTATAAGAGGCATATTTCCATATTTTTCCAGCCCATAAGTATAATAGATGTAATCAAACTCATCATCATTGACCTGCATATCTTCATTCAACACTGTGAATTTCCGAAGCAGCTGGCTGTAATCATACCGATCCTTCACTGCCTCCAAAAGACTCTTTTCCATGCTTTCGGACCTGGTTTTTCCCTGGGAAAAGGATTTCAGATCTGCCTTTACCCGCTCACTTAGCTTTTTCCATTGATCAGCAGAAATGATAAGCTCCTGTGCCGGTTCCCAATACCTGTGCATATCCATAAAAAACAGGTGTGAAAGCTCTTCCCTCTCCCTGTCACTTATCTGGAAATTTTTAAGATAGGTGTAAATTTTTTCCGCAGTAAGGGCGCTGACCTCTTCTCTCATAACCCTTAGCTTGCCCCGTACTTTCTCATCTCGCAAAAGCGTCATCCCCGGCATTTCAAGCTCTAAAATCGCCGCCTCCACTGCAATATCCGAAGCCAGACTCCAGGCCTTTCTGTCCACTCTGTCGAAGCGGAAGCTGTGATAAAATATCAGATGAAAAAGGATATGCAGATACATGCGCACTGCATATGCCGGCTCTTCCCTGTACTTTTTTAAGAGAAATACAGGGTCATAATAAATCTTTGTCCCGTCTGACGCAAAACCATCAAGACCTTCTCTTGGCTCCGGTACAAGGGCTGACAACACCACATCCAGAAAACGCATATTTACCAGTATACTGTCCCTGGAATAACTCATGACCTTTGCTGCAAGGGGCTTTGCCTTTTCATATAAATCACTCATAATTATTTAATATCCTCTGGTACCGTCCAGAGACTCATCATTGTCAATCCAGTCCTGCACTTCAATCATCCGGTACTCGTCACTGCTGTCCCTGATATAAACCCTTTCAATTCCCGCATTGATGATCACACGTTTGCACATGGAACAACTGTTGGAATTGGGAATATATTCCCCTGTCTGGGCGTCCACTCCTGCCAGATACATGGCGCTTCCGATCATTTTGTCTCTGGGGGCACTGATAATGGCATTCATCTCCGCATGTACACTGCGGCATAGCTCATACCGCTCTCCCCTTGGAATGTTCAGTTCCTGTCTGATACATTTGCCCGTGTCAGTACAATTCTTCCGCCCCCTGGGCGCACCTACATAACCAGTAGAAATCACCTCATCATTTTTTACGATCACAGCGCCATACCTCCTTCTGATACAGGTGCTGCGCTTGGATACTGTTTCCGCCAGATCAAGATAGTAATTAATTTTATCACGTCGCTTAATCATTTTGTACCTTCTCCTTTCCCCAGATTCGCAAACCCGCGCCGCTGGCGCTTTCCTGCCTGCCTTCGCTGGCGCTTGTTTCCTTTATTTTGACTCGCAAACCCGCGCC
>USJG01000130.1 GCA_900554925.1 uncultured Lachnospiraceae bacterium | reverse complement strand
TTGTTGGTAGAGTCCACCTGCTTTTCCACCTGTACCTTCAGCATGACCTTTGCTTCCTTAAGCTTCTGGTCAATATAGGCAGCGGAAAGAATATCCGGAGACTTTTTCAGAGCATAGCCTTTATTATTGACAGCTTCGATAGCATAGCCCTCCTTCTGCAATGCCTTAACTGCTTTCCAGACACTGGCCCTGGTTACCGACAGCTTTTCTGCTATCTCCTGCCCTGAAAAAAATCTTCCCCGCTGGTTTTCCAATAGTAATAGTACCTGCTCTTTTATGGTCATAGCTTTACTCCGTAATCTCTATCTGATTTCCTTCTATTCCAAGGATACAGCTTTCATAATATCCGTCGCCTGTGGTTCTGGGTCCGCTTAACACCTGAAAACCATCCTCCTTAAGCCTCCTGGTAAGAAGGTCAACCTTTTCCCTGCTTCCTGCATTGAATGCAATATGTACATACCCGGTGCTGAAAAGTGTCTTTTCCTGATCACTCATCTCAGGCCTGTTCATAAGCTCCAGCCGACAGCCATCTTCAAAGGTAAGAAAATAGGTTCTCAGTCCTGTGTTTTCATTATGATATCCATCATTTGCCTTTGCCTCAAAATAAGTAGTGAAAAAATCCTTTGCTTTTTCCAGATCATTCACATACATGGCAATATGATCTATGCCCATCCTAATCCTCCCTTTCTGCGGCATTATCCTTCTTTTATCTGCCTGTTGCATCTTCCTTTTCCTTTTTGGGTACCCGGTTTAACTTTTCTACCATCCAGATCATAAGGACCGCAATTACCAAAAGGTAAAAGGGATACAATCTGATGCCCACAATATCTGAAAGGGCCCCAAACAAAGGAGGCATCAGGGTAGTTCCCACATAGGCAAAGGCCATCTGCATACCGATCAGGGCCTGTGACAGGCCGGCCCCAAAGTTGGAAGGGGTTTCATGAATAAGGCTGGGATAAATGGGTGCGCAGCCCAGGCCGATCATAATCAGCCCTATACACATAATAAGGTTTCCAAAGGGTAAAATCAACAGAAGAATCCCTGTCAGAATAATTCCCTGTCCAAGACGGATCATTGTTTTATCATTAAGCTTCATGGCAATAAAGCCGCAGGCAAACCGTCCTACGGTAATTCCCAGATAAAAAAGGGAAGCCCATGCTGCCGCCCTCTCGGCGGACATTCCTCTTTCCATTACCATATAGCTTGCTCCCCAGAGTCCGGTAGTCTGCTCCACTGCGCAATAGCAAAAGAAGGAAATCAGTACTTCTTTCACGCCCGGCAGCTTAAGCAGCCTAAACATCCCTCTGCTCTCCTTATCTTCCTCCCTTTCCTCCGCCTGTTCCTTTTTATTCCAGAGGGGCAGCGAAAGAAACAATATGGCAGTCAACACCATCTGCAAAATTGCGATGATCCGGTATCCTCCAAACCATGCAAGACCTCCTGTCAGACACGCCCCCATAATATAGGGGCCCGTGGTCGCACCTATTCCCCAGAAGCAGTGCAGCCAGCTCATGTGTCTTGCCTTATAGTGAAGCGCCACATAATTATTCAGCGCCGCATCTACCGCGCCCGCGCCCAGTCCATAAGGCAGTGCGATCACACAAAGCAGGAAAAAAGATCTTGATAAAGAAAAACCTAATAAAGACAGGGCGGTAAGCGCAACGCTGATCGCCGTCACCTTCCCTGTTCCAAGCTTTCTGGTCATCCAGTCACTTAACAGGCTGGATATAATGGTTCCCGCTGAAATAATCATAGATACAATGCCGGCATAGGAAACCGGTACATTTAACTGTTCATGCATACTGGGCCATGCCGATCCCAGCAGTGCGTCGGGCAGCCCCAGACTTATAAAGGCAATATAAATAATAGCAAGCAGCAGACTCATAATAAATCCTCCTTAAATATCTTGATTTTCTTATGCCAGCTTGTATAATAATATTGCATACTAACAACTATTTACTATTATAAAATGGTCATAAACTATAACTATCTGGCCAATTCAATCAGCAAAAGAGGAATCCCCATCCATGAAACAGACACAGAGCTACCATATTAATCAGACTACCTTAGAAGAAAGTGTAAAGCATATTACACCGGAATTTCCCTATATGGCAAATCTGTGTGATCTGCATTTTTGCCCTGGAAACACCTTTCCATGGCACTGGCATAAGGAGGTTGAATTTTTTTATATGCGCGAAGGCAGGCTGGAATATCACCTGCCCAGCGGCAGCTATACCTTTGACAAAGGAGAAGGGGGATTTATCAATGCCAATGTGCCCCATATGACACGCTGTGAAGAAAAGGAGCCCTGCGTGCAGATAGAGCACATTTTTCTTCCCCAGATGCTGGGTGGACAGGAGCATAATGTCCTCATGCGCAAATATATTAATCCGATTACAGAAAACCCTGATTTTGATCTCTTCCGTTTTGACCCTGCTAACTGGGAGCATCAGGCAATCATAGATATTTTAAGGGATGCATATGATATTTATATGGAGAAATACGAGGGCTATGAATTTGATATTCTCTCAAAAATGTCGCTGCTGTGGAAGTCCTTCTTCTTCCTTACCGAGAAACAACGCCAGGAGAAAAAAACAGCCTTTCACAGCGACCGCATCAAAACCATGATGGAATTTATCGCGGCCCATTACCATGAAAAGCTTATCTTAAAACAAATTGCGGATTCCAGCTACATCAGTGTCAGGGAATGCTGCCGGTGCTTCCATGAAACCCTTGGCATCTCTCCCTTTGCCTATCTGATGGATTACAGGCTTCACAAGTCCTGCGACCTGCTTTCCCACACTTCTCTTTCCATTACGGAAATTGGAACAGCCTGCGGATTTGACAGCAGCAGCTATTTTGGAAAAGTATTCCGCAAAAAATTCGGATGTTCCCCAAGAGAATACCGCAGGCAGTCACAGTAGCACTTTAATTCCTGCCATTTTCCAGCTTCATTGTCATTCTTGTACTGGTAACCACCAGCACCATCCAGATTGTGCAGATGCAAATGATAGGAAATACTCCTGTTCCAAGGCAAAGCTGTGCGGCCACCGCTATGGCACAAAGCACTGCGCAGGCTTTGTTTGCAGCCTGATAGGCACTGTAGGCAGATATATAAATGATCTGCTTCTGAGCCTCATCACTGCTTTCCAGCCACTTCCTGTTAAAATGCATATCAAACACATTTCCCTTTTTTTCCGGGTTTAGTTTCTTTTCCAGGTCATAAACGAGTTTTATAACGATCATTTCAAGCCCATAGCTTACAAGAAAAACCACAATATTCATCCAAAACAATACGCTTCCGCCGCTTTTTATCTGATCGATGGTAAGTTCAATATTGACTGCAAAAAATACAAAATTGCAGATCAGGGCAATATTGGATAAAAGAATGGGATAATTCTGCAATCGTTCCAGTTCGTCAATCAATGCTTCCTCTTCTCCATCCCACATATCCCCCATCTTCCTTGCCTTACGGTATATCCACAGGGAAACCAGAAAAATACTGATATTTCCCACAATAAATATTACCGGCACCGCATATCCCAAGGCCCTGGTCAGAACCTCAAAGGCACTTTCATAATTTCCAGCCATATCTCCCAGAAATTTTGCTGCTACTCCACAGCCCATTCCAAGAAGAAAAAAAATTGCCAACATGGCCAGATACTTAATAAATATCTTCTTATCTTTCTTCTTCTCTGCCTTCATATTGTCAGATTGTGATTTTGTTTCAGCTAACATTTACTGTTCCTCCCTGTATTCAAAAATATCTTCTACCGTGACACCGCAGACCTTTGCTATCTTTAATGCCAAAGTAACTGACGGAGAATAATCTCCTCGCTCAATCTGACTGATCGTCTGTCTGGAGGTATCCACTAAAGCTCCCATTTCCTGTTGATTCACACCAAGCCTGGCCCGGTATTCCTTTAAATGATTATAAAGCGGCATCTGCTCATCTCCTGTTGCCTGTAATTGTAGTAAAACTGGTTCCAAATACAATAGCCCATAAAATCCCCAGACTGATTCCGATCGCTACGTTTTCAAAAACTATTCCAAAAACAATCCCTATTGCAATTCCAAACCCAAAGCCGCTGAAGGTTCCAAGCCATCCGGCATTTATCTTTCTGGGCACCAGCGCTTTGTCATTCCACAGGACTCCATAAACTTCTCCAATTAATACCTGTTCCTTAAGCTCGAAAAGAATTGCCCTCTCAAATTCCTCCACCACATTTTCACATTCCGGTATCACATATTTCTGTGTGAGACGATATACGGAAACTTCTTTCTCATTTTCGCTATCCTTCTGTTCCTGGCTGCTCCAGGAGGAAGCTTCCTTATCACTGCCTTTTAATATAAAATCTGCGATATTATCTTTCGTCAGATCGATCTGCGGCTGATTGATCTGGGATTTGTTTATCTTTTCATTTGTCAGTATATATAAGGCTGTCAGTTCCTTTTTCTTATAAAGGCCATAAACCTTCCCTCCTGTCTGCAGGGCTTTAAGGCACTCTTCTTTCAAGGTCTCACTATTAACCAGCACACTAAGCGCACTACAGGGCAGTCCTTTTAAAATTTTTCTTTTGGTAATTTTACTGATGTTATATCCCTTAATACTTCCTGTCAAAATAATCGCCTCCCTCCAATTGACATCTTTTATTTACATTTTGACAACTATTCTTGTCATATATGATATCATTGACAAGAATAGTTGTCAATACTTATTTAGAAAAAAGTATCTCCTGCTATATAAAAGAACTGGCCATATGGGAATTACTCCATATAGCCAGTTCTTATTATTTTTTCATCCGCCTTTTTCCTGTACATGCTTCTACAGTCATTTTAAACACCGCAGTCCGCGGAATAACTTCTCTATTGTACGGAAAATCTTCTTTGTGATAATGCTTCATCAGAATATCCAAAGCACGCTCTTTTTCCTCCTCCGGCAACATTTCAACAGTCCCGTGGCCAATTACGCTTTCATATTCCATGGTACAGTTGCCCTCTTCTAAGATTGTCACCAGCTTCGTAGAGCAATCCATCTCAAAGCTTGCCTTATTATTTCTGGCCATCAATTCATATTTTTTCCCTTCTGTTGCTCCATGAAAATAAAAAACAATCTTTCCGTTCTCCAACTGCATTCCAAAATTAAGGGGCAGAATATAGGGGTATTCTTCGTCATTGAATGCCAGCCTGCATATTTCGCATTTTTTTATTACCTCTAAAATTTCTTCAAAATCCTTAATCTCTCTGTCTTTTCTTCTCATATTATTTTTGTTCCTTCTGCGTATTTTACCTGATTTTATTCCCTGTATCTTTTATCATTATAATCCGCTCTCTCCATGCATGGCGGCATGCTCTTTTTGAAGTTCCTTAAGCAAAGTAAAGGCGTTCCAATCCTGGTTCATCTGCGTGAGAATTGCTTTATATGGGATTTTCCCACATGCGGGATTTGCCCGAAGCAGGGAAAGGAGCTTATCCAGCTTTTCTTCCGAAATGCCTGCAAACACCATCATCTGTCCGTCCAGCTCTTTATCATTCCCTGCAGATACCGATGAAGGTTCTTCTTCTGCTATCAGCATTTTCAGCGGTAATTTATATTTTTCCCTGGGAATCATCGCTGCCGGAACCTGCATCAGAAAAAGCACCATTCTGACTGCATTTAGCTGGCTTTCTTCATTAAAATTAAATAACAGAACCTTTTCCTGCATAAACTTCTACCTCTGCACTTCCTGCTTATTCTTCCTCATCATTTTTCTTAAAGATCAGATATGCACCAATTCCAAGAGCAGCGCTTGCAAGCAGTATGATTGCAATAATGCCTGCCGCTTTACCCGGCTCTTTAGCCGGAAGCTCTTCTTTGGCCTGGACCATGGCTTCTACTGCCCGATCTTCCGCCCTGTCCATCTCTTCTGCCTTTTCCTCTAACAGGTTTTCTTCGGTATTATCACTGATAATAATGACATAATCTGACGCGTGCTTAAATTCAAAATCAGCAATACCCTTACTGTTTATTAAGGACGCACACATAAATTCAAAGTCATCTGTCTCTTCGTTGTAGTAAAACAGGTTTGCATACTGTCCCGGCTGCCCATTGTCTAATTGCACAGACAGCACCGCAGTAAATCCAAACTCTCCCTCATGTGCCAGTGACAGTTCTATATAATTTTCATTCTCTGTAAGCGCTTCCAGCTTATGCTCAGGTATCTGGCTGCTTCCAAGAGATACCTTTAAGTTAATGTCCTTTAGACTTTCGCTGTCTATCTTGCTGCCGTCAATTTTCCAACTGATCTGATCATTTATTTCAAAAACCACTTCTCTTCCCTGTTCCCTGATCTGCTGCAGAGTCTGCGCATAAATCATGCCTGTCTTGCTCATATCCATTACAAGAATATCCTTATCCTCTGATGCAGTCTGGGGTTTAGGGGTAACTGCCGCTACCGTCACGCCTGCTGAGTTAGTATTTTCCTCTGTATTTACAGCAGCAGGTTCGCTTGTTGCTGCCACACTTTCAGGAC
>USJG01000129.1 GCA_900554925.1 uncultured Lachnospiraceae bacterium | reverse complement strand
CTATCTGTTGGCGTAAGGGCTGGTTCTTTGGAATACACCACCTTTAATTTCCTGATTCCGCGCTTTTTAAGCTCACGCCGCATGACTTTAGCCAGCGGGCACACAGAGGTCTGGTAAATATCCGCCACCTCAAAGGCAGTGGGGTCAACCTTATTACCCGCTCCCATAGAACTGATAATGGGAACCCCTGCTTCCTTAGCCTGCATAACAAGCTGTATTTTCCCTGTTACCGTATCAATGGCATCAACAACATAGTCGTACTTCCTAAAATCAAACTGCTGGGCGGTATCCGGCATATAAAAGGTCTGATGCTTATGAATGATCACATCGGGATTGATCTCTTTCATTCTCTGTTCTGCCACATCCACCTTATATTGTCCTATCGTCTTTGTTGTAGCAAAAAGCTGACGATTCAGGTTTGTCAGACATACCTTGTCATTATCAACTATATCTACTGTACCCACACCGCTTCTGACCAGTGCTTCAACGGTATAGCTTCCTACACCTCCGATGCCAAACACTGCCACTCTTGCCTTATGCAATCGTTTTATGGCTTCCGGGCCAAATAATAGTTCTGTTCTGGAAAACTGGTTCAACATAATTTATGCTTTCTTCTTCGGTAATACAACCTTATCCAGATGCCAGATGTCATCCACATATTCCTGAATGGTTCTGTCGGAGGTAAACTTACCGCTACATGCTACATTTAAAATTGCACTTCTGGCCCATCCCTTTTCATCACGATAAGCTGCTTCCACTCTCCTGTGTGCCTCCGCATAGGACTTAAAGTCCTTTAAGATAAAGTAAGTATCAGCCTTTGATGTGCTTAAGGTATTAAGCAGTGAATTGTACAGGGTCCTGAATCTGTCAGGATCACCCGGTGCAAAGGTACCATTTATAAGCTGCATAAGAACTCTTCTCACATCAGGGTCATTGTTAAAGATCTCTGTAGGATCATATCCGCCATTGTTCTCATAATTAATAACCTCGTCGGAAGAAAGACCAAAGATAAACGCATTCTCTGCTCCAACCTCCTCTACGATCTCCACATTAGCTCCATCCATGGTTCCAATGGTAAGCGCACCGTTTAACATAAACTTCATATTACCGGTGCCGGAGGCCTCTTTACTTGCGGTTGAAATCTGCTCAGATACATCTGCTGCCGCAAAGATTATTTCTGCATTGGACACTCTGTAATTTTCAATAAATACTACCTTGATCTTCCCGTTAATGGCCGGATCGTTATTTACTACATCTGCCACGGAGTTGATCAGCTTAATGGTCATCTTTGCATTATAATAACCTGCTGCCGCCTTGGCACCAAAGATAAAGGTTCTGGGGTAGAAATCCATCTCCGGATTGTCCTTTAACTGGTTATACAGATGCATTACATGGAGAATGTTAAGAAGCTGACGCTTGTACTCATGCAATCTCTTAACCTGCACGTCAAAGATGGAACGGGGATCTACCTCGATTCCATTATGCTCTAAGATATATTCAGCCAGACGCACCTTGTTCTGATATTTGATGTTCATAAACTCCTGCTGAGCCTTCTCATCATCGGCATAAATCTTTAATCTGCTGATTTGAGGCAGATCAGTGATCCATTCATTTCCAATATGGGCTGTTACCCAGTCTGCCAGCAGCGGATTTCCATGCAAAAGGAAACGTCT
Organism: uncultured Lachnospiraceae bacterium; assembly: GCA_900554925.1. Lineage (GTDB taxonomy): Bacteria > Bacillota > Clostridia > Lachnospirales > Lachnospiraceae > Suilimivivens. The sequence continues at coordinate 4,860 of USJG01000129.1, read as the reverse complement.
CTGGGTAATACCGTTGGTCTTATTGTTAAATTTCTCAGGCATCATCTCATAAAAATCTTTAAGCTCCTGCTTTTTTAAGATTTCTGTATGAAGCCTTGCCACACCGTTTACGGAATATCCGGCTGCAATTGCAAGGTGCGCCATCTTAACCTGTCCATCATAGATGATTGCCATTTTACGTATCTTTTCCTGATTACCGGGATACATTTCCTGTATTTTAAGAATGAACCTGCGGTTAATTTCCTCAATGATCTGGTAGATTCTGGGAAGCAGTCTTGAAAACAATTCAATTGGCCACTTTTCCAAAGCTTCCGCCATAATGGTATGGTTGGTATAAGCACAGGTCTTAGTGGTAACTTCCCATGCCTCGTCCCATGTAAGATAATATTCGTCCATGAGGATTCTCATAAGCTCTGCTACCGCTACGGTAGGGTGCGTGTCGTTGAGCTGGAAAGTAACTTTTTCGTGGAACTTTCTTACGTCGTCATGCTTTCTCATGTACTTGGCAACTGCCTCCTGCACGGAAGCGGAAATAAAGAAATACTGCTGCTTTAAACGAAGCTCCTTGCCTGCGTAATGATTATCGTTGGGATAAAGCACTTCCACGATATTTCTTGCCAGATTCTCCTGTTCTACTGCTTTCTGATAATCTCCCTTATCAAAGGAGTCAAGCTTAAAGCACTCTACTGCTTCCGCATCCCAGATACGAAGGGTATTTACAATGCCATTTCCATAACCTACAATTGGCAGATCATAGGGAATTGCTTTTACGCTCTGGTAGCCCTCCTGAACAAAGTTGCTTCTTCCGTTTTCATCAATATGTACGTTAACGTAGCCGCCAAACTTAACTTCCTTGGCGTATTCCGGTCTTCTGAGTTCAAAAGGATTTCCGTCCACCAGCCAGTTATCAGGTACTTCTACCTGATAACCGTCTCTGATCTCCTGCTTAAACATACCATAGCGGTATCTGATACCACAGCCATAAGCCGGGTAGCCTAATGTTGCCAGAGAATCCAGGAAGCATGCTGCCAGTCTTCCCAGACCACCATTTCCAAGGGCTGCATCCGGTTCCTGATCTTCAATCACATTAAGGTCGAGGCCAAGCTCATCCATTGCCTCTTTCACAGGCTTATAAGCCCGCAAATTTATAATATTATTTCCAAGTGCCCGGCCCATAAGAAATTCCATGGATAAATAATAAACCATCTTAGGGTCCTGCTTATCATATTCCCTCTGGGTATTCAGCCAGTTGTCCACTACCATATCCTTGATAGCATAAGCAACTGCCTGGAAAATCTGCTGCTGGCTGGCTTCCTCCAGGGTTTTTCTATACAGGGTTTTTACATTATAGAGCACACTTCTTTTAAATAAATCCTTATCAAAAGTAAGCGATGGCGATGCCAAGATCTTTTTTGCCATATTATTCTCCTCCGCTTTTGCATTTTTACAAATATTTCACGGTATATTTTACTACAGGCTCCGCAAAATCACAAGATTTGCAAAAGTATATTACATTTTTTCCACACCGATAACAACCTTTTCTCCATTTACATTCCATTCCTTTACATTTGCCAGCTCTGCATCTGTAAGGATTTCGTCTGCCAGTACTTTTTCGCAAATAGCTGCCTTGTTGGCATTTACAATTTCTGCAACCTTTGCATTCCCATTGATGGCTACTTTAATATGATCCATCACCTCAAAGCCCGCATCCTTACGCATGGTCTGAATCTTGCTGATCACCTCGTAAACAAAGCCTTCTTCAATCAGCTCAGGCGAAAGATTTGTATCAAGTACAACTGTGACATAATTGTCTGCCTCTGTGACAAATCCTGCCTTCTGCGCCACATCGATCAGCAGATCTTCTTCTGTAAGAGAAATTTCCACGCCTCCTGCTTCAAACTTAAGCGCTCCCTCTGCCTTTAACTGCTTCATGGCCTGGGTTCCATCTACCCCTGCCAGATATTCTCTGATACTTCCAAGCTGTTTGCCATATTTAGGGCCAACTGTCTTAAGCTGGGGCTTAAAGCTGTAGCTTGTAAGGTCGCTGACATCTTCCTTAAACACTACCTCTTTTACATTAAGCTCATCTTCAATAATATTCTTAAAATAATCATCAAGAGTATGGGAGGCTTTCACATACATGGTTCCAATGGGCTGACGGTTCTTGATGTTCGCCGCATTACGTGCCGCACGTCCCATAACAACGATATCAAGGGCTTCCTCCATGTTCTCTTCCAGCTTCTTATCGATCATATCCTCATTGGCTTTGGGGAAATCACACAGGTGAATACTTTCCGGTGCTTCCTTGTCGTTGGTTCTCACAAGATTCTGATAAATCTCTTCTGTCATAAAAGGAATCATGGGCGCTGCGCATTTACAAATTTCAACAAGGGCTGTATATAATGTCATGTAAGCGTTGATCTTATCCTGCTCCATGCCCTTTGCCCAGAAGCGCTCACGACAGCGGCGCACATACCAGTTGCTCATTTCATCCACAAAGTTATCCAGTACCCTTGCGGCTTCCGGAATCCTGTAATGATCAAGATGATCATCTACCGCTTTGATGGCTGTATTTAATTTGGATAACAGCCACTTATCCATCACAGGCAGCTTATCATATTCCAGGGAGTACTTCGTTGCGTCAAAATCGTCAATGTTTGCATACAGAATGAAGAATGCATAGGTATTCCATAAAGTTCCAAGGAACTTGCGCTGTCCCTCCATAACTGCCTTTCCATGGAATCTGTTGGGAAGCCATGGTGCGGAGTTAATATAGAAATACCAGCGGACAGCGTCTGCGCCGTAAGTGGCAAGCGCTTCAAAGGGATCCACTGCATTTCCTTTGGACTTGCTCATCTTCTGTCCGTTTTCATCCTGTACAAGTCCCAATACAATTACATTTTCATAAGGCGCCTTATTGAATAATAAGGTGGACTCTGCCATCAGAGAGTAAAACCAGCCGCGGGTCTGATCCACTGCCTCAGAAATAAACTGTGCCGGGAACTGTGCCTCAAACAGCTCCTTATTTTCAAAAGGATAATGATGCTGTGCAAAAGGCATGGCACCTGAGTCAAACCAGCAGTCAATTACCTCCGGTACTCTCTTCATAGTCTTGCCGCACTCAGGGCAGATACAGGTGATCTCGTCAATATAGGGACGGTGCAGTTCTACTGTCCGGGCTGCGGGATTGCCACTTAATTTTTCCAGTTCTTCCCTGGAACCAACGGACTCCTGATGTCCGCAGTCTTCACACTCCCAGATGTTCAAGGGAGTACCCCAGTAACGGTTACGGGAAATGCCCCAGTCCTGAATATTTTCAAGCCAGTTTCCGAAACGTCCCTCGCCGATAGACTCCGGAATCCAGTTTACGGTCTTATTGTTGCGAACCAGATCGTCACGAACTGCTGTCATCTTAATAAACCATGACTCTCTTGCGTAATAGATAAGAGGAGTATCGCATCTCCAGCAGAAGGGATAATCATGCTCGAACTTAGGCGCATCAAACAGTTTTCCTTCTTTATCAAGGTCAACTAATACCTCCTTATCCGCATCCTTTACAAATTTACCTGCATAAGGAGTTTCTTCCGTCATATTGCCCTTGCCGTCAACAAACTGAACAAAAGGCAGATCATATTTACGTCCTACTTGCGCATCATCCTCACCAAAAGCCGGTGCGATATGAACGATACCAGTTCCGTCTGTCATGGTAACATAGCTGTCGCAGGTTACAAAAAATCCTTTTTTATGCTGCTTGGCTGCTGCCTCTCCTGCACATTTAAAGAGCGGTTCATATTCTTTATATTCCAGGTCCTTACCTGTATAGGTCTCCAGAATTTCGTAGGCAGGTTTCCCATCTTCAGCAAGCTTTCCCAGCACATTGTCAAGCAGCGCCTTAGCCATATAGCAGATATAACCGTCTGCTGCTTTTACCTTCACATAGGTCTCCTCCGGGTTCACGCAAAGGGCCACGTTGGAGGGCAGTGTCCACGGGGTGGTGGTCCATGCAAGGAAATAAGCGTCTTCACCGATCACCTTAAAGCGGACAACTGCGGAGCGCTCCTTAACAGACTTATAGCCCTGTGCCACTTCGTGGGAAGAAAGCGGAGTTCCGCATCTGGGGCAGTAAGGCACGATCTTAAAGCCTTTGTACAAAAGTCCTTTATCCCAGATCTGCTTAAGCGCCCACCATTCAGATTCAATGAAATCATCATGATAGGTTACATAAGGGTCATCCATATCAGCCCAGAAACCGACGGTAGAGGAGAAGTCCTCCCACATCCCCTTATATTTCCACACACTTTCCTTACATTTACCGATAAAGGGATCAAGACCGTATTCCTCGATCTGTTCTTTGCCGTCTAAGCCAAGCAGCTTTTCCACTTCCAGTTCTACCGGAAGTCCATGGGTATCCCAGCCTGCTTTTCTGGGAACCATATAACCCTTCATGGTGCGGTATCTGGGAATCATATCTTTGATAACACGGGTCAGAACATGGCCGATATGAGGCTTTCCGTTTGCAGTAGGAGGGCCGTCATAAAAAGTATAAGTAGGACCTTCCTTTCTATTTTCCATACTCTTTTTAAAGATGTCATTTTCACGCCAGAATTCTTCAATTTCCTTCTCGCGGTCTACAAAGTTTAAGTCTGTGGATACTTTCTGATACATAGCTTTGTTCCTTTCTTTCTGAAATTATGGGTTCCTGTCCGGAGGATTTTTGTATAACAGGATTCAAGTGTCAAAAGGTGCTTTTAGAAAGTGCCTTTGGCAGATTGCCCAAAAAATTGCACGCTGTCAGCTTCGAAAAATGGATTTTCTAAATGTTCTTAAGGAAGTCTGTCTATCTGGACGCAACCGTCCGCA
>USJG01000128.1 GCA_900554925.1 uncultured Lachnospiraceae bacterium | reverse complement strand
GATCATCTACCTGTAAAATAACCTTCCGATCAGGCCGGGCATCCAGAAATTCTTTATGAAAAACCGACCATATGAGATTTTTCCCTTCTTTTCCCCCAAAAAGGCTTTCTGCAATCAGAGGAATCCCCTGAATGGTAAAATCTTTTAAATCTGACAACCGGAGTTTTTCCCCATTCAGCCCCTTCTTCTGACCGCTTACAGACTCCATCAGGTGCATGATAACAGCAGCACAGCCATCCAGCTTATCCGGCGTTAATTCCATGACTCCCATTGACAATGCCGCCGCATACTCTGCCAGTTCTCCCCTTTTTCCTGTATCTCCATTCTTCCTTCCACGAAAGACAGTGTTGTAATTTCCCGTCTCTTCATCATAACTTAAGGAAGCAAACATATACTTAATGTCATGGTATCCTGCAAAATTAGTTTTTTCCACAGGCGTTTTTATATACCTGATATGATCCTCTGGGATAATACTGTTTCCAAGCACACTGACATAGTCATTCTCTCCATGTATTCCGTACAGCTTTTGAGCCCTTATTTCATAGCCGGCTTCTCCATACTTACCCTTCCAAGTGCTGACTGCCTGTTCTGAAAATCCCTGACCATCCACAGAATAGCAGATGTCCACCAATTTTTCGTATCTGGTTTCCATAGTGACATACTGGGACTTGTTGCCTCCCTTAGAGTGCCCTGTGACAATCACCCTGTTTTCTTCGCTTATCTCCATGGTTTCCACAACCTCTTCAAAATAAAACAGGGCTCTCTCCTGCTGGAGGGTGGATGCGCTGGTCATTCCAATTCCGTTATCCGGCCATTCCCCATCTGCGGTTCCCCGATAGACCACATAAATGGTATTTTCCTCCTTGCTCTGAAAGGTACAGGCCACAGTACCTGCATCATATCCCATGTGAAAGCTTTGACAGCCTATTTTCAGACTTCCTATCTCCTGACTTTCTACTGCTTCTTTTAAGATTGCATATTCTCCGTAGTGGATACCGCCGCCTCCATAATCAGGATGCGCGGACAGTTCTTTTATGATAGCCCTTAAGCTGGTTCCTTCTCTTGCTTCCCTGTAATCCAGATACATAAACGTATCTAATATCATGCTGATTTCTGCCTCAGAATATTTCTCATTGATCTTCCATCACTCCTTCCACTCCAGATATGCCAGATTTCCCTTTTCATCCATGGAAAAAACTGCTTCCGAGTCATATTGATATCCCAGATAAATGTCTCTGGTAAAGTTATCCTCCGTTATGATCCCATAACATTTTTCGTCCGCCGGATAACTGATCACTCCGCCCACAATATAATCCTGCCGGTTAAAGGCTTCTAACAGCCGCTTAAGCTGCCCCTGCTTATCCTGCGAAATATTTCTGATATAAAAATACATTCTGACCATGGAATCAGGATGCCTTAAAAAGGCATCTGCCTCCATATCCGCCGGAAACTCTTCTGGAAACACCATCTCCGGAATTTTATAAAAAACCTTACATTCTCCGCAGATTGGTTCTGCAAGCTCCCTGATTCGCTGTTCGATCTGATTTTTTAAAAGATACGCCAGATAATTATCCTGATAAATAATTTTCCCTTTATCCTTCACAGCCCGAACCAGTATTCCTCCTGTATTCCGGCGTTTGCTCCGCACCTTAAGCATAGTATAGTCCTTGCCAAGCTGTCCGGCATAGGACTCCACCGCAGTAAAAGATTCTCCGTATTTTTGCTCCATGTAGTCCAGCATTCCTGCGCTCCCTCCTTTCAGCCATAAACATAGGCTGCCCGCAAAAACCATCATAATAATGGCAGGCAGGGCAGCCATTTTTCTCCTAAACAACAATGCCGGCATTCAGGCCGGAGCCCTGCTGGGTGCTTCCCTCCTCTGCCTTCTGATAATGGGCCGCCATCTCCTGAAGATCTCCTGCATGCTCCTGTACCATCCGATACAGCTTGTCCATATCTGCCTGTAAGGAGTGAAACTTATTTCCATAAGCGGACGCCGCTTCTCCCTGCCAGATGCTCTTCATCCCCTGCACCTGTTCCATCATCTCACTTGTAAGATTTTTCATCTGGTTTCCCAGAGACGCAAATTCTCCCGATGTTTGTATCAGCTTTTCCGGTGTTACTTTCAAAATACCTTCCATATACCTTTCCTCCCTTTCAATTCCATAAATAAAATCAATAATTTCTGGATGAAGCAATTTCCCTGTTTCTGATTTCCGCCTGTTCATATCTTGCTGCAATTTCCATAAGCGCCTGTACATACTGGCCAATCAGCTGCTCAAAAGCCTCCATCTGCTGTCTGTCCCGCAAAAATGCCTGATGAAAGGAATCCTTTGCCTGCCCTTCCCACATATTACACAAGGCGGCTTCCTGCTCGCCAAGCTGGGAGGCCCTTAATTTAAACTGACTGTTTAAATCCGAAATCCTTCCTGCCCTGTTTCTTAACTCCGATGATGTTACCTGAAAAAATGCCATATACCTTCTCCTTTCCTTTTAGGGTTCAATTACCAATTTTCCATTAATAAATTCTTACTGCTGCAAGCCGGATGTTTTCTGTTTCCGACTGGTACATTTTCTTTGCCTTGCTTTCCATTTCCAAAGCCAGTTCCTTTAACTTCACTGCTTCTTCTGCCAGCCTGGCTGCTATCTTCACCTCCTTTCCCACCAGAATATCTGCACATTCACTGTTCCAGCCTGCCTGTATGCCGCAGATAATCTCCATCATTTCTGCTTCTGATATGCAGCTTAATTCCTTTGCCAATCCCTTAAGAGCCTCTGACAAATCCATAATTTCCCTGAAGTGCATTTCAATTTCCCTGGATGCCATTTAAGTTTCCCCTTTCCGCCTGCTCATAAACAGCGGCTATCTCGCCCAGTTTTTCTATATGTGCTCTCACCCTGGCGAAAGCGGCCGCTTCTTCTTCCTGTACTTTCAAAGCCTTTTCTTTTATTGTCTCAACAGGGTTTCCTGCAAAATACATATCAAGCTTATTTAATAAGTCACCGGTTTCTGACAGGCACTCTTTAGCCTTTCCCATATCCCTCCTCCACTCTTCTCCCTTTATTTTAAACTTGTCAGTAACCACTGCAATTTTTTCCGCCATACCGATCCTCCCTACAATTGATCTGCCAGGGAAATCATATGGATTTCCATATCTGCCAGCATCCTTCCGGTTTCCGCCAGGGCGAAAACACTTTCTTTCATTTTTAATATCTGGTTTGTCACTTCCCCTATCTGCATTTGAAATTCCGCTTTCCAGCCTCTTTCAGCTTCACTTTCCCATATCTGATCCAACCCTTCCGCTTCTGTGTCCATCCTGTCAAATATATCCTGCATGGCAGTAAGCTTCTGTTCCATATGGTCCAGCCAGTTATTTAAACCCGGCGCCTGCAACTGTATATTTCCCATTGTTTTTTTCCTCCCTGCTTACTTTTCTGGTTAAATCAAAATCAATCGTTCTCCCGCGCATACTCCCTGCTCTTTAAGAGTTTTCTCCGGTTCCAGCATGGTTTCACACCCCTGGGCATAAAGACGCATATCTTTCCTGTTTTTGCATGTCAATTGCTCCTGCTCCATAATAAGAACCAGCATATCCTCTGTCAGCCTTTCTGTCTGCGTCTCCTCATCCAGTTCAAAATCATATACCCGGTCCAGCATGGGGACATATAGATCCACTAATATCATAGCTTCTGCCTTTCATATGCAGGAAGCAAAAGCCTTTCCGACGTTCCCCCTGCTCCTTCCTTAAAATAGCCGATTCCCGGCTTCTCATGCCGGTTTTGCACCGTATAATCCAAATCATCAAAATCAAGCTCTCTTTGAGAGGCTAAATTTCCGCCTAAGCAGATGCCACACTGCCATCTGATAAATTCTCTGAAAAACCCTGTTGACGCCGCCTCCCCACCCCTGTCCGGATTGTAAATGCCTGCCAGAAAAAGCTTCTCCTTTTTTTCCATGGCCAGTTGTTCCCAGAAACGGATTCTCTCCTGCCTCTTTTCTCCAAGCTGATAGAGAAAGCAGCAAAAACTTCTTATATCGCCTATAAACACTCCTGTAATTCCTTTCTTATCTCTCTCTTCTTCAGATTCCATGAAAGCCCTTCTCCACTTTTCTGTCTCTTCCTGGGTTCTTAAGTAAGTAACTCCGTTTCTTTCTGAAAAATGCTCAAATTTCCCCTTAGCATCAATGACCACAGCCTGCCCTCCAAGAGAAAGAAGTCCTTCTGTCATACAGCTTAAAAAAGCAGCTCTTCCTGTTCTTTCCTTTCCGGATATCAGAAAGCATACAGTCTCCTTAAGGGAAATTTCCCTGATCGCTCCTGTAAAAAGGCAGTATCCAATGGGAAGGGTTTCTTCCCTCCACACATAATCCTCTGCCAGCCTATGAAATTCCGGCTTTTCTGGCAGTCTTGGAAATTTTTCAGGTATTTCCATTTTCTTAGCGTACATTTCCCTCTCTTTTCTTTGGGCTGCCTGCCCGATCAAATGCATACGCTGGTAATCCTCCATCTCTCCAATCGCCAAGGCTCCCTGAAATTCAAGTATATTTCCCTGCACCCTGCAAAGTCCCCTTCCCTTTTGATTCTCCTTGGGAAGCACCGGAAGATAGTATTGGCGCAGCACGTCGCCATATTGATAACGGTCGCTCATTTCCAAAGCTGCTGTGGTCTTGATCTTTTCAAAAAGCCTGGCCTTCATCTCGCTTATGGAGGTGATCGTTATAATCATATAAATGCCAAGGCTAATGCCTTCCGACGCCAGCTTTAAAATAAATTCCTCCTGTTTTTCCTCCAGCTGGCTGCTTAAGGCACTGAAATTGTCAATTACCAGAAAAATATAAGGCAGGCCGGCTTTGCCTATCTGGTTATACTGTTGGCATCCCACTCCTGACAGTTGTTTTCTGCGGCGATTTACCAATTCCTTCAGATGATGGAAAAAAACATCCTTATCCTCCCTTTTACTTAACACTCCCATACACTCCGGCATGGGCCGGAAACATTCGAAGCTTTCCTGCCCCATAGAGACTGCCAGGAACAATACCTGCTGTGGTGTATAGCCCTGGGAAAGCTGCCAGAGAATTGTCTGCATCAATGTTGTCTTCCCTGTTCCGGGCCCTCCGCAGACAGCCATATGTCCCTGTAGAAGCGGCTTGAAAGTAAGCACAAACTGCCGCTGGTTTTCCGGATCGTCACACAGCCCAAGAATAATTTCGGGCCCTGGCAATTTTTCTGTTTTGCTTTTTATTCTTTCAGTCACCTCCTTTCGCTGCTGCAATTCCTCCACCACAACCTTATCAGGCAGTTCCGGCATCCACAGCAAAGAAGCAGCTTCATAATGATGCCTTGCAGCAGTCTCTCTCACATAATTTACCAGCGCCTCCATCTGACCAATGGCTTTTGACGCATCCGTTTTAAGCTTCCGCTCCTTTCGTCTCCCTGTTTTTGACACAAGCAAAGCCTTTGCCTTTTCCTTTCCTTCCTCCTGATAAATTCCTCCGCAGTAACCGGCCTGAAACAATTCATAATATTCCTGATTTCCTATCTGCATATAGCATTGGCCCGGTGCGCTCAGCTTTGCCGCATCCCTGTTCCTTAGCATATCCATGCTGTCCTGCTCATCCTGGACTCTAAGACACATACGGAACCTTGCATTGCTCCATATTTTGTCATCTACTGTTCCTGCCGGCTTTTGCGTGGCAAGGATCAAATGCACGCCAAGGCTTCGTCCTACCTGTGCCAATGAAATAATTTCCTGCATAAATTCCGGTTCCTCCTTTTTCAGCTCCGCGAACTCATCTATCACTAAAATCAGATGGGGCATAGGTTTTTCTGCTTTTCCCTCCTGATAAAGCCTGCTGTAAGCATCAATATGGTTTACCCCAAATTCTCCTAACTGCTTCTGTCTTCGTCTGTTTTCGCTGGCTATGGCCGACATGGCCCGTTTGATCTGCTTTCCCGATAAATTAGATATTACGCCTGCGCAGTGGGGCAGGCCCTTTAAAAGATTTCCGGTTCCGCCGCCTTTATAGTCGATCATAAAAAAGTTCACATCCGCAGGACTGTAAGATGCTGCCATAGATAATAAATAGGTCTGTAATAATTCACTTTTGCCGGAACCGGTGGTACCTGCCACTAATCCATGAGGCCCATGAAACCTTTCATGAATATCCAGACTAACCAGATTTCCCCCTGCCCTGCACCCGATCGGAGCCTTAAGACGCTCCTGCGTCCTGGCAGTTTTCCATCTTTGGCCGCTTTCAAGCTCTTCTATTCTAACGCATCCATAGAGCTGCAAAAAGTCTACGTGCTGTGGCAGCTGGCTATCCTCCTCCAATTCCCGGACCCGCGCTCCGGCGATCTTTCTGGCATAGCGCTGTGCTTCCAAAAAGCCGCAGCTGTCCACCAGCAGCTTCTGTCTGCTAAATTGCTCCTCCCAAAGCTTCAGGATTTCTCCCTGCTGATCCTTTTCTGTCAAAAAGCACCTACAGCTTTTAGGAAGCGCTTTTTGACAGAAAAGGATCAGCAGGGAGAAATCCTGAAGCTTTGGG
>USJG01000127.1 GCA_900554925.1 uncultured Lachnospiraceae bacterium | reverse complement strand
CCTTTGATGAGCCCAGGGAACTGGTAAAAGAATATTCGATTATGGAGGATGAGTCCCTTTCAGAAAATACTTATCTTACTTACAATGTTTCCATGGGAAGCAGCCTTGACAAAATGCTTTATGTTGCCATGGATGTACTTGACTATGTGCTTTGCTCAGCGCCGGGAGCGCCGGTTAAGCAGGCGCTGATAGATAAGGGGATTGGTAAGGATGTATACAGTACTCTTGAAAATGGGATTTATCAACCTTATTTTTCCATAGTGGCTAAAAATGCGGATGAGGAACAGAAGGCGAAATTTGTTTCTGTGATCGAAGACGTGCTTTTAAAATCCGTTAAGGAAGGACTGAATCAAAAAGCGCTGGCAGCAGCAATCAATTATTTTGAGTTTAAGTACCGGGAAGCAGATTTCGGTTCCTATCCAAGAGGGCTGATGCTGGGGTTACAGGCCCTTGACAGTTGGCTGTACGATAAAAACGCGCCTTTTATGCATATAGAGGCAAATGAGACCTATAAGAAATTAAAAGATTCCATAAAAGACGGATATTTTGAGGGATTGATAGAGAAATATATTCTAAAGAATCCTCATAAGACCATCATGACCGTGAAACCTGTTAAAGGCCTTACTGCCAAAAAGGACAAACAGCTTCACGAAAAATTACAGGAATATAAAAATACCCTTTCCAAAAAGCAGCAGCAGGAAATTGTGGATAAGGCCAGGGCCCTTCATGCTTATCAGGAGGAACCAAGCTCCAGAAAGGCCCTTGAAACCATACCGCTGCTTACCAGGCAGGATATGAAAAAGGAAGCTGCGGCCTATATAAATGAAGTACGCACAGTGGGAGATACGACAGTTCTTTTCCATGATATTTTTACTAATGGTATCGGATATTTAAATCTTGTGTTTGATTTAAAACAGGTACCCGCAGAGCTGCTTCCTTATGTGGGAATACTGAAATCAGTGCTGATGATGGTGGATACGGAGCATTACAGCTATGGAGAACTGTTTAATGAGATCAATATTCACACCGGCGGCATTAAGACGGCAGTAAACACTTATACCAATGCCGATCAGATGGATGAGTATAAGGTAATGTTTGAAATTCATTCCAAAGCGCTTTATGAAAAAAGAGATAAGGCGCTGGAGCTGATGAAGGAGATTATTCTCACCTCTAAATTTGACGATACCAGAAGGCTGTATGAGATTATTGCGGAGAGTAAGTCGAGGATGCAGGCAGCCATGACAGGAGCGGGGCATTCAGTGGCGCTTTTAAGGACGCTTTCCTATTTTTCACCTACGGCGGCAGTATCAGAGCAGATTAGCGGTATTCCTCAATACAGACTGTTAGAGGATCTGGAAAAGAATTTTGATAACAGAAAAGAAGAACTGGTTAAGAAGCTGAAAGAATTATCGCGCTGCATCTTCCAGGCAGAAAATCTTCTGGTAGATTATACTGCAACTAAGGAGGGCTATCCCGGACTGGAACAGGCTGCCGGAAAATTAAAGGAGGAGCTCTTTGACGATCATAGGGAAAGTGAAGTTTTTGCGCCGGAGCTGCGTAAAAAGAATGAAGCCTTTATGACAGCAGGACAGGTACAATACGTATGCCGGGCCGGCAATTTTATGAAAAAGGGCTTGCCTTATACAGGTGCGCTGAAGGTACTCAAGGTAATGATGGGGTATGATTACCTTTGGAATAACGTCAGAGTAAAGGGAGGCGCTTATGGCTGTATGTGCAACTTTTATAAAAACGGAGACGCATACTTTGTATCCTACAGAGATCCCAATCTTCACAAGACCATTGACGTTTATGAGAAGGCACCAGAGTATATTAAGAATGTGCAGTTAGACGAGCGGACAGTAACGCAGTTTATTATCGGCGCTGTCAGTGAATTGGATACCCCTATGACACCGGCAACGAAAGGAAAATATTCTCTGGGCGGTTATCTGACAGGCCTGTCCATGGAGCGGGTACAGAAGGAAAGAGACGAACTGCTTGCAACGACACAGGAAGAATTACAAAGCCTTTATCAATATGTGCAGGCATTTATGGAAGCAGACTGCGTGTGTGTGGTAGGAAACAGCGAAAAGATTAAAGAAAACGAAGAACTGTTTATGAGTGTGGATCAGTTGTTCCATTAAAATAAAGTTGACGGATCCCTCATAAATTCCATAAAAATAGCAGTTTGAAACGTATCTGATATATCAGATATGACAGAAGAAATAAGGAGGATTGCTATGAAAAAGAGAAAATGGAAAATATGGTCATTACTTTTGATGCTGGGGCTGCTGACAGCAGGCTGCGGCTCCGCATCCAAAGATTCCGTGTCAGCTGCTACCACGGAGGATGCCTATGACACCAGCCGCATTTACAGCATGGAAATGACCGAGGAAATGGCAGTGGCCGAGGAAGTGGCAGTGGCAGAAGAAGGGGAGTATGAAAGCGAAGCTGCCGGTAATGGCGGGATTGAAATTCAGGACACCCAGCGCAAGCTTATCAGAAATGTAAATCTGGAAGTGGAAACAGAAACCTTTGACGAGCTGCTTTCCACGGTGGAAGAGAAAACCCAAAGTCTGGGGGGCTACATAGAAGAAAGCTACACCTATAATGGCAGTAATTATTATGGAAGGGATACAAGAAATGCCAATCTGACGATTCGGATCCCGGCAGAAAAATTAAGTGAATTTTTGTCTGACGTATCAGAAATTTCAAATGTTATCAGCCGGAATGAAAGTGTTACGGACGTAACGCTGCAATACGTGGATATGGACAGTCATAAGAAAGCCTTGCAGGCAGAACATGACAGACTTCTTGAACTTTTGGAGAAGGCAGAAACCATAGAGGATATCATCAGTCTGGAAAGCCGCCTGTCTGAGGTGCGTTATCAGATTGAAAGCATGGAGTCACAGCTGCGGACCATAGATAATCAGGTGTCATACAGTACAGTTTATCTGTATATCAACGAAGTTGGCAAGCTGACCCCGGTGAAAGAACAGAGTGCATGGGAAAAAATTTCTACTGGCTTTATAAACAGCCTGTATCATGTAGGCAATGGTCTGGCAGATTTTGCAATCGGTTTTATTATTGCACTGCCATACCTGATCGTGTGGGCGATTGTTATTGTTATCATCATGCTGCTTATCCGGTGGATCATAAGACGGGCCCGGAAGAAACGCATGGCGCCGAAGGGGAAGGAATCCGAACAGCAGCAGGAATCCCCACAGCAGCAGGCAGAGGAAAAACAGGAAAGTAATAAAGAGCAGAATATTCAGCAGTAAGGGAAAAGGAATGATAAAAAATGAATGACCAGTATAAATCCGGTTTTGCGGCACTTATCGGAAGACCAAACGTAGGAAAATCCACATTGATGAACTGTCTGATCGGGCAGAAGATCGCCATTACCTCCAGCAAACCGCAAACTACCAGAAACCGTATTATGACAGTATATACTTCCAAGGAGGGGCAGATCGTTTTTGTTGACACACCCGGAATCCATAAGGCAAAAAACCGTCTGGGGGATTATATGGTAAATGTGGCACAGAAGAGTCTTAAGGAAGTGGATGTGATCCTGTGGCTGGTGGAGCCCTCCAATTTTATCGGAGCAGGAGAGCGGCATATTATAGAACAACTGAAAAAGATCCCTACGCCGGTGATACTGGTCATCAACAAAATTGATACTGTCAAGAAAGAAGAACTGCTGGGATTTATCGATACTTACCGCAGGGAAATGGATTTTGCGGAAATTGTTCCCGTATCTGCTTTGAAGAACGATAATACCGAAGAACTGCTTAAATGCATTATGCAGTATCTTCCCTATGGACCAGCCTTTTATGACGAAGATACCATTACCGACCAGCCCCAGAGACAGATTGTAGCGGAGCTGATCAGAGAAAAGGCGCTCAGATGCCTGGAGGAGGAAATCCCTCATGGAATTGCAGTCATCATAGAAAAAATGAAGCGGCGCGGTAAAATTTTCGATATAGAAGCAACGATTATCTGTGAGAGAGAGTCGCACAAGGGGATCATTATTGGAAAGCAGGGAGCAATGCTAAAGAAAATAGGCTCCGGCGCCAGAAAAGATATTGAAGAGCTTTTAGAAAGCAAGGTGAATCTGCAGCTTTGGGTAAAAGTAAAAAAGGACTGGAGGGACAGTGATTTTCTTCTGAAAAATTTTGGCTATAATCCAAAGGACAGCGAATAGAAAAAACAAAAAAGTAAACCCTAATATCATACTTTTTGATATCAGGGGGCACAAGATGAGAATAATAAATTACTGGGAACAATTTTTAAGTACAGGTAAGATTGATGATTATCTGGCCTACCGGAACGAAAAGGCGAAGGGGCCTTTGCCGGAAAGGCCAAAGGAATATGGGGGAGCCGGTAAGGGTGCAGGAACAGGTTTTTGTTACAGGGATAATTTTAAAAGCGGAACCCATAGGGGAATATGACAGAAGAGTAGTTATATTGACGAGGGAGCGGGGAAAGATTTCAGCTTTTGCAAGAGGCGCCAGAAAACAGGGCAGCAGGCTGTTAGCTTCCACCAATCCCTTTTGCTTTGGTAAATTTTTTCTGTATGAAGGAAGAGCCTCCTACAGCATTAAGGAGACGGTGATCAGCAATTATTTTGAGGGTCTTCGGAAGAATTTTGAAGAAGCTTTATATGGAATGTACTTTTTGGAGCTTGCAGATTATTATACCAGAGAGAATAATGATGAAAAGGAAATGCTGAAGCTGCTGTATCAATCTCTGCGGGCGCTTTTGCACAAAGGGCTTTCCAATATGCTGGTCAGGTACATATATGAAATTAAGGCCCTTGCCATAAATGGCGAGTATCCGGGGCTTCCCAGGAAAGATAAGGCGTATCTTGCTTCCACGGAATATGCGGTAAATTACATTGTAAATTCTACCATTGAGAAGCTTTACACTTTTACGGTGAAGGAGCAGGTGCTGGAGGAACTGGCAGAGATTGCCTTTAGATACCGAGAGCGCTTTATAGACAGAAAGCTGAAAAGTCTTGAAATTCTTGAGGAATTTAAATGAATCTATGACGGAACTGTTAAATTCCATGTTGAAAATCCAGGGTAAGTCATATATAATGTATGAGGTAAATTGAAGAAAACAGGGGAATGAAATGAAAAACAGTAATCAATCTGTCTCCAGAGGGATCTTTTGTGTGCTGGGGGCAATTTCAATGCTTACTATGGTTTCCTGCGGCAGTATGAAAAGCGGGGCGGATGGGACGTCTGTTTCTCTTGATAAAAACGGAACGGTACAATCTAATATTCGGGAAAGCTTTGAAGAAAGCTATTATGACGAAGACGAGCTTTTGCAGATGATCCTGACCCAGGCGGCTTCCTATAACCGGAAAGCAGGAAGCGGAAGCATAGCAGTGGAAAAGGTTGAAGTAAAAGACGGTGTAGCAGAAGTCCAGATGACTTATGCCAAAGCAAAGGACTATGCTTCTTTTAATAAAATGGTCTTTTTTGTGGGAAACGCAAAAGAGGCAGACCAGGAAGGCTATGAACTTAACGTGGTATTAAGCGGAGTGAAAAATCCTCAGGAAACGGTAGGAAAGGGAGATATTCTGGCGATGGAAGATGAAATGCTTCTGATCACAGATGCAGCCGATACCATTAAGCTTGACGGAAAAGCCCTTTATGTCAGCGAAAACGTAACAGTATCAGGGAATGGAAAGACGGTCTGCCGCTCTTTGGACAGTGAAGGATTGGCGTATATTATTTTTAAATAATTTAAATAGGAATAAATAAGAACGAAAGGTATGTGTGATATGGAAAAAACAATGGAAAAAATCGTTGCTCTGGCAAAGGCAAGGGGCTTTGTATATCCCGGTTCCGAAATTTACGGAGGCCTTGCAAATACCTGGGATTACGGCAATCTGGGTGTGGAATTAAAGAACAATGTAAAAAAGGCATGGTGGCAGAAATTTATCATGGAAAACCCTTACAATGTAGGAGTTGACTGTGCGATTCTTATGAATCCCCAGACATGGGTGGCATCCGGTCATCTGGGCAGCTTTTCCGATCCTCTTATGGATTGTAAGGAATGTCATGAGCGGTTTCGCGCAGATAAGATTATTGAAGATTTTGCGGCTGAAAATCATGTGGAGCTGGATGGCTCTGTAGATGGCTGGAGTCAGGAAAAGATGAAGAATTTCATTGAAGAGCATCACATTGCCTGCCCTTCCTGCGGTAAGCATAACTTTACGGATATTCGCCAGTTCAACCTGATGTTCAAGACATTCCAGGGAGTTACGGAGGATGCAAAAAATACGGTTTATTTAAGACCTGAAACAGCACAGGGTATTTTTGTCAACTTTAAGAATGTACAGAGAACCTCCCGTAAGAAAATACCCTTTGGCATCGGCCAGATCGGAAAGTCCTTCCGCAATGAGATCACACCAGGAAACTTCACCTTCCGTACCAGAGAATTTGAGCAGATGGAGCTTGAATTTTTCTGTGAGCCTGATACTGATCTTGAATGGTTTGCATACTGGAAGCAGTTCTGTATTGACTGGCTTAAGAGTCTTGGCATGAAAGATGAGGAAATGCGTGTACGCGATCACGAGAAAGAAGAATTATCTTTCTATTCC
>USJG01000126.1 GCA_900554925.1 uncultured Lachnospiraceae bacterium | reverse complement strand
ATATTAAAAGCTTTATATTTTAATTTCTTCTGATAAAGTTGCTAAGAAATTAAAAAAAGTGTATAATGCAGATTGGTTAAGGATAGAAATAAGCAACAATTCAGCAGTAAAGGAGATAGAAATGAAAAAACCTACAGTATTAATGATTTTGGACGGATATGGTCTGAACGAGCGTAAGGAGGGCAATGCCGTGGCACAGGCAAAAACGCCTGTTATGGACAAGCTTATGGCAGAATGTCCCTTTGTCAGAGGGAATGCAAGCGGTATGGCAGTAGGACTTCCGGAAGGACAGATGGGAAACTCAGAGGTTGGGCATCTGAATATGGGAGCAGGCCGTATTGTATATCAGGAGCTTACAAGAATCACAAAGGAAATTCAGGATGGCACATTTTTTGAAAATCCTGCCCTTTTAAAGGCGGTAGAAAACTGCAAAAAGAATGATTCCGCGCTTCACATGTTCGGACTTCTTTCAGACGGCGGTGTTCACAGCCACAATACACATTTATATGGTTTGCTTGAGCTGGCTAAGAGAAATGGCCTTACCAAGGTTTATGTACATTGCTTCTTAGATGGACGTGATACTCCCCCTGAAAGCGGTAAGGGCTATGCGCAGGATCTGGAAGCAGAAATGAAAAAGACAGGTGTAGGCCAGATCGCATCTGTCACAGGCCGTTATTATGCAATGGATCGTGATAACAATTATGACAGGGTAAAACTTGCCTATGATGCCCTTACCAAAGGAGAGGGCCTTACTGCATCAAGCGGCCCCGAGGGAATCCAGGCTTCCTATGACAGAGGAGAGACCGACGAATTTGTAAAGCCCACCGTGATTGTCAAGGAGGGCAAGCCGGTAGCAACGATCAAGGATGGGGATTCCGTAATCTTCTTTAATTTCAGGCCTGACCGTGCAAGAGAGATCACCAGAAGCTTTTGTGATGATGATTTCAAGGGATTTGACAGAGGAAAGAGGCTTGCTGTTACTTATGTATGCTTCTCTGATTATGACCCCACCATTCCCAATAAGGAGGTAGCTTTCCATAAGATTTCCGTGGACAATACCTTCGGCCAGTGGCTGGCAGCCAACAACCTGAAACAGGCAAGAATCGCAGAAACAGAAAAATACGCACATGTTACTTTCTTCTTCAACGGCGGTGTGGAACAGCCCAATGAGGGAGAGGACAGAATCCTTGTTAATTCCCCTAAGGATGTTGCGACCTATGACTTAAAGCCTCAGATGAGTGCTTATGAAGTATGTGATAAGCTGGTAGAGGCCATTAAATCCAATCAATATGATGTGATCATCATTAACTTTGCAAATCCTGATATGGTAGGGCATACAGGCGTGGAAGCAGCAGCCATCAGGGCTGTGGAGGTAGTGGATGAATGTGTTGGAAAAGCTGTGGATGCAGTTAAGGAAGTAAATGGCCAGATGTTTATCTGTGCGGACCACGGAAATGCAGAGCAGCTTATTGACTACGAAACCGGAGAACCCTTTACCGCCCATACTACCAATCCGGTTCCCTTTATCCTTGTAAATGCAGACCCTGCATATACCTTAAGAGAGGGCGGATGTCTGGCAGATATTGTTCCTACCATGATCGAGATGATGGGAATGAAGCAGCCGGAAGAGATGACAGGAAAGTCTCTGCTGATTAAAAAATAATAAATAGAAAAGACAAATTATGAAGATTAATGCCAGGCGCTCATTGCTATATGGGCGCTTGGTTTGTATTGGCGTATTTGAGGGAAGGAAGCTATGTACATAAAAAATACCAAAAAGGAATATCTGGAATATGGAATTGTCACAGCTTTGTCGGTGTTAATTTTTCTGGTTATTATGAGCATGTTTACGGGAAAAGGATTATCTGATGCCAATGTGTATAATACCTATGCCTTACAGGCAGAGGCATGGAGGCAGGGAAGACTGGATCTGGGGCAGGATTATCCATGGCTTGAGCTTGCAATTTACAACGGAAAGTATTACAGCAGTTTTCCGCCTTTTCCGTCTTATGTACTGTTTCCCCTGACCTTCCTATGGGGAAGCAACACGCCTGATATCATTTTGATATGGGTGATGAACCTTGTGTCTTGTATTTTTCTATATAAAATGGCAGTTAAGCTTAACCTTTCTCCAAAAAGTGCTATGCTGGAAACAATTTTTGTGATGCTGGGATCAAACTTTGTATTTGTGATGATCGATCCTTCTGTATGGTTTATGGCCCAGAATATGAGCTTTGCGCTTTGCGTTCTGGCACTTTACTGTGCAGTGTCCGGAAAGGGGGCGGGGGCTTTGTTTTTCTGGGCCTGTTCTGTGGGATGCAGGCCCATGCAGGCAGTGTTTCTTCCGGTATTGCTGATCCTGTTGTACAGGCATGTAAAAAGGCAGGAGCCTGGGGCGGCATGGCACCAGATGATCTTAAGGCGCTTGCCATGGGCAGTTCCGGCAGGGGCTGTGGCAATATCCTATATGATATTAAACTATTTAAGGTTTGGAAATATTTTTGAATTTGGACATAATTATCTCCCTGAGTTTGTGCGGGCTGAGTATGGTCAATTTCATATACATTACGTAAAGGAAAATGTGAAGGCTTTGTTTCGCCTGCCAGAATTTGCTGAGGATGGAAAACTGATCATAAACAGTATGGGAAATTTAAATATATTTCTTGTAAGTCCAATCTTTTTGTTTATACTGACAGCTTTGCTCTATGCGCTGGTAAAAAAAGCCTACAGGCAGGTAATGCAGGCAGTGGGAATTCTTCTTTTGTCTGTTTTGTACCTGTTTATCATAGTAATGCATAAGACCATGGGCGGGTGGCATTTTGGAAACCGATATTCCAATGATATTCTTCCATGGGGATTTCTGGCGATGGGAATGCTCACCTCACGCTTTCCGGAGCTGATAAAATATCAGATACCCTTTTGTATCTGGGGGTTCTGTTTAAACGTAGTGGGTACAGTATGTGTGTATAACGGACTGGTGGGGTGAGATGGACAGAATAAAAATATATAAAAAAGAAATATTTCTTGTGCTGCTTACGATGATATTCCATGGGCTGATCATGGGGATTGCATTCATAGCATATCAGGCGCAGAATCCGGAAGCGGGATATTCCCTGATTTATGAAAGAATGATAACCGCAGGGGATGCACCCCATTACCTGTATCTGGCGAAGGAAGGCTATCAGAGTGTTGGGGAAAAGGCAAATTTAATTGTTTTTTATCCTTTGTATCCACTTGTCATCCGCATTGCGGCAAAATATTTTCTGTTTCAGAATTATGAGCTGGCAGGTATGGTGATTTCACAGCTTGGAGCAGGAATCGCAGCTGTATTTTTATATAAGCTGGTCAGACTGGATCATGAGGAAGAACGGGCCATAGAAACAGTATTTTTGTTCCTGGCCTATCCCTTTATGATGTTTACAATGGGGGTTTTTACAGAAGGATTGTTTCTGGCATTGACAGCAGCGGCCTTATATTATATCAGGAAACATCGCTGGGAGTGGGCAGGCGTTCTGGGATTGCTGGCCTCCTTGTGCAGAATGCAGGGGATGCTGCTTCTGGCGCCGGCACTGTACGAGTTGATTTTCTATCTGACACAGAAGAGATCGGAGTGGAAAAAATATCTGGATAAACGCCAGCTTATGCTGGCGCTTATACCCGCTGGCTTTGGAGAGTATTTGCTGCTAAACCTGATAAAGCAGGGAGATTGTTTTTCGTTTATGAAGCATCAAAGCGCGCCGCCATGGTATCAGTCTGTCAAGTGGATCAGTGACAATCTGGCCAAGGACTATGGTATGGCTATGGAATACAGAGTTCTGGGATATTTTATTTACTGGGTTCAAATTGTACTGTTTTTTGTTGCAGTAGGAGCGCTTTTGTATGGAATCAAAAAAAAGGTTAAAACCTGTATGATCGTATATGGAGGAATTTATACCTGCTTTTGTTATCTGTCAGGATGGCTGATCAGCGGCGCCAGATATATGCTGAGCTGCCTTCCGCTGTTTTTAGTTTATGCATCTGTTGACAACAGGGTAGTGAGAAGAGCTGTCTTACTGCTTAGTACGGCCTTGTGTATGCTGTATACGATTTTGTTTTTGCAGGGACAGGCGATTATGTAATGCAGAGGGATAGATATGGGAAAGTTGATTGGGGAGTCGGCAGGATTTCTAATGTTGCTGCTGATATGGATATTGTTTTTAAATATGCTTAAGGAATTTCATTTGCTCCGCAAAGAACGGGCTGCGTTACTTGGCAAGGTATCCTTATGTCTGTGGGGGACAGGGATTTTTTATCTTGTGCTTGGCGGATTTTTTTACAACATTTCAATTGGTCAGGCCAGTATTTTTCAATATGATGTGATATGGGGCTATGGGGACTATGCGCAAATTTTTGAGCAGTATCTGTCGGCGGCTGTATATACCAGTTTCTTTTTTGCCATTGCATATGGTACACAGTTATATTTTTTATTTTTCAAAATATTTGGCAGGCAGAGCGCAGATAAACTATTGCCTTTTATCTGCTTTTGCCCCTTTGCGTATAAGCTGTTTCTGCCTTCGCCTGTATCCATGTGCTGCTGCCTGGCTGTTTTGATCGTGCAGGGGATCTTTCAGGCTGGTAAAAGGTTTCCATCACTAAAAGCAGGATTCAGGATTTCCCCATGGCTGTATAACTTTCTGTTGTGCATTCTGACAGCCTTTAATGTGATGCTTTATTATAAGGAGATGCTGCTTGGAAGGTAAATGAAAGTTATAGATTGGTCTTGTACAGCTTTATTTCATTTAGTGTAAATACACATTCAAACATAGCGTTAAGAGCTTCTTCATCCACACAGTAGCTGCTTCTTTCAAAGGAGGAGACCATAATATAATCCACATGATATTTTTGAAACAATTCTGTGGAAAGCGAAGGATATTCATACATGATCTTTACGTCGTCAACACGCCCCTGGTCGTAGATGCCATGAGGCCATAAGAAAATGGAGGTTCCATTTACAATATTTCTTCCTGTTAAAGAAGAAATTTCATTTGCATGCCGGTCGCCAGTAAGAATCGTGGCATCCACTGGCAGGTTCTCATCTACATAGAGAGAGGCTTCCACATGAGAGGAGGAGTACAGCGTATAGTCAGATACAAGCTCACGCCCCATGGAAAGCAGTGCGGAAATGCCTGAAAGGAACAGAAATACTGTAGGCCAGAGAGCCAGACTCTTTATTGGCCTTATTTTTTGAAAAAGCGTATAGCCATAGTCAGCACTGATACAGCAGAAGAAAATATAAGCGATATACAGAAGCTTGTTATTGTCGTAAGGATTTGGAGAGAAGCAGATCAGCTCCAAAACAAACCAGATTAAGAATCCCGCCCAAAAAACTGCCAGATTTTTACGCTTGGCGTAGAGGATGGCAGGAATCAGCAGAAGCAGGATGACACCCCAATTCTTGATATAAAACCACAGATAATCATCTCCCTGATTTCCCCAGTTAAAGCGTCCCGTTAAGAATCCCTCTCCTGAGGTCTGGCCAAATGTCCAGTAAAGCAGTTGAGGCAGGGCAAAAATAAGAATAATGGCCAGGTAGATCCCCCAGGTGGAGAGCAGTTTTTTCCAGCCATGTTCTTTTAGATAGACTGCTAACTGCCATACACCAAAGCACAAAAGGCTTCCAAGGATGCCAAGGCAGATATAGAGAAAACGCGGTGCCTCCACAGCGCCCTTCTGGCCATTGGTAAATTGAAGAAGACACATAAAGGCCAGAAAACCTGCAAGCAGAAGCTTGCCTGGATATTTCATATTTAGTTTAAAATTATTTTGCTCACATAAGCTGGCAAGAAGCCAGGCAGCGCTGATAAGCGCCATGGCCAGAAAAGAGTGGGTATGGATCATGGGCAAGGAGGCTGTGAGCAGAGCAGTAAAAGGAAACAGATCCGTTTCCTTTTGGAAAACGCATCTCCATAACAGCCAGATGCAGGTGAAAAGCACCGCATACCCGAAAAGGGTGGCTCTTTGGGGCAGAAGCATATCTACAATAACATTTACCCAGCGGATATTATTGCCGATCAGGTTGGTGGGAGTCTCATAGTATTCTGTAAAGATATTTTTAAACTGGTAGATACGATTCTCTGACCAGTCGATGAAATAAACAAATCCCAGTCCTCCGTTATAAAAGAAAAAGTACCAGGCAAGGCAGGCTTTCGCAGCCTTTTTAAGCCATGTAAAGGCAAGACAGTAAAATCCGGCCATGACCTGCATAATGGCAAAGTACATGGGGAGCATATAGGCGTATCTTAAAGAAGCTCCCAGGAGATAGATGCTGGAGGAAATACTGTCGCAGAGAAAGGGATAGCTTAGTTTATTGCCGGGAGCAATAGAATAATGGGGAGGGAAGGTCTGCTGGCGGGCAATACTGGTAATAAAGCCCAGATGCATATTCATGTCGCCATAGGTACACTGGCCGGTATGCAGTCCCCCTTCTCCTGGCTGTAAGGTATGTGAGGACAGCATAATGCAAAAGATAATAAAGGTAAAACTGCATAAAATAAAAAAAACATAGTGCTTTTTTAACAGATTTTTCAGGTATGCGCCGGAAGGAAAAAAAGAATCCTTCCGGGGCTTTTTTATAAAAAATAAGACCACAGC
>USJG01000125.1 GCA_900554925.1 uncultured Lachnospiraceae bacterium | reverse complement strand
TAAGACGCCGCCCTCTCACGGCGGAAACAGGGGTTCGATTCCCCTACGAGCTGTTTACTATAATCCTAAACACTTAGGTTTACAGTGATAAGGAAGTATTTACAACAAATTATCACTAACATTGACAAACAGGATTGCAAACAGAAACAGAGAGTTAATCACTTTCAAAAGTGGTTGGCTCTCTGTTTTTCTACCTCCGCATTGTTACGCAGTAGAACCCCGTTTTTGAGGGAAAAGGTATAAATCCCTCCCCCTTGATGTTTTCGTGTCTGTAAGCCGCTTAAATCAAGGATTTTTTGCCCTCTACTGTGTAACATTACTATGGCAATTCACATAACTGTTTTCTGAAAACGATATCTATGTGTGCTGGGCGCTACTGCAGCTGTCTGATTATTAAATCAGATCACGCAGAGTATATGCCAGTCCGTCATGGTTATTGTCAAATTCAGTAATAGTGGTGGCGGCTATTTTCACACCTTCGCTGCCATTGCACATAGCAATTCCCATGCCCGCTGCTTCAATCATGGAAATATCGTTCTGCGCATCTCCGGCGGCTACCGAAAAGTAAGGATTAATGTTAAGAAGCTGGCAGAGAGTCCGGACCGCGGTTCCCTTTCCGGAAGAGGAGGGGAAAAATTCCAGATAATAAGGGCTTGAGTACATCATGGAAATCCCTTCCGAGGAAGCCCATGGCAGGAGAGAAAGCCTGAAATCCTCCAGTTTTTTTGCATCCTTTAGCTCAACTGCAAGACACTTGCAGGGGCCTTCGGTCATGACGTCAGTTACCTTTGGACTGATAATCACAGGCGTCTTTATGACACGCCGATAATAGGCAAGCTCCTGCGTATCCTTAGGGGCAACAATATGGGTCTGTGTGTAAGTATGAGCATGGATGCCGAATTTTGCCGCTTCCTCCAGGATATGGGAGGCCTGATCAAGGGTAAGTGCTGTTTTACAGATGGTTTTCTGATTTTCGCAGTCATAAATTTCACCGCCATTGTAACCGATCAGGTACATACCGGGGAAATTAAGCTTCAGCTCTTCTTTAACGCTTCCAACGCTGTTGATGTCTCTGCCGGAGCAGAGTACCAGCTTATGACCGGCCCCGGTCCAGGCATCCAGAATTTCACGGGTATAGCTGCCAATTTGCTTCTGGTCGTTTAAGAGGGTGCCGTCTAAATCGGTAAAAAGAATTTTCTTCTGCCTTAGCTGCTCAGAGTGTGTGAGCATCCATTGTCTTCGTTCTTTTATTTTGTCAAGGATTTCCTCGGGGATAAACAGCCTGCCATAGCCAACTGCCAGATCCAGTCCGGGTTTGGCGCTGCCATGAAAATCAGAGCCGCCGCTTATGCACAGATCATATTTGGCTGCAAGAGCACGCATTTTTCTTTCATCGGAAGGAGTGTGGGTGCTGTAGATGGCTTCAATGCCCTGCAACCCCATATCCTTTAAAAGAGAAACTAATTTGTCCAGCCTTTCTCCGCTCATGTGGTAGAGCAGGGGATGGGCCAGGATAGGAAAACCACCGGCTTTTAATATGATTTCTACTGCCCGCATGGGAGTAATCTTTTTTCTGGGGACAAAGCAGGGCCCCCGGTCGCCGATGTAACGGTCAAAGGCTTCCTTCATGCTTTTGATATAACCACGGCTTAGCATAAATTTGGCAAAGTGGGACCGGGTGATAACGCTGTGGGGAAACTCACCTGTCAGTTCTTCATAGGTAATGGGAATACCATGCTCTGTCAGGCGGCGGCACATTTCCTGGTTGCGGATAATGCGCCCGTTTACGAAGCTTGTAAGCCTGCGTTTAAAGAAATCACTTTTGTAATCAATATAAAGTCCTACAATATGGATATCCTGGCCTTCATATTCAGAAGAAAATTCAATGCCGGGAATCACTTCAATGTCTTTGCCCCTGGCAGCCTCTATGGCCTCTTCAATGCCGTCGGTGGTGTCATGGTCGGTCAGGGCGAAAGCAGAAAGACCTTTTTTAACAGCATAATCAACCAGCTCTATGGGAGTATAGCTTCCGTCAGATTTGGTGGAATGCACGTGTAAATCGACAATATTCATAATATATTATTTCCTTTAATCCGTTTCCTTTAGTTCTCGTCTTCCTCAGCCTGCTTGGTATAAACAGTGCGTTTTCTTGCCATTTCATCACTTTCCAGATATTCGTCATAGGTGGTGATCTTATCGATCAGGCTGCCATCTGGCAGGATTTCCATAATACGGTTGGCAGTGGTCTGCACAAACTGGTGGTCATGGCAGGCAAAAAGAGCCACTCCGGGGAATTTGATCAGGCCATTGTTAAGAGCAGTGATGGATTCCATATCCAGATGATTGGTGGGTTCATCCAAAATCAGGCAGTTAGCGCCGCTGATCATCATCTTGGACAGAAGGCAGCGTACTTTTTCACCACCGGATAAAACCTTAACCTTTTTAACGCCATCCTCACCGGCAAACAGCATACGTCCAAGGAAACCGCGGACATAGGTTACATCCTTAACGGGAGAATAGCCGGTAAGCCAGTCAACGATGGTATAGTCGTTGTCAAATTCAGCGGTGCTGTCCTTTGGGAAATAAGTCTGGGAAGTAGTAACCCCCCATTTGAAGGTTCCTTCATCCGGTTCCATTTCCCCCATCAAAATCTGGAACAAAGTAGTTTTAGCCAGCTCATTGCCTCCCACAAAGGCAATTTTATCATCATGGCCTACAATGAAGGAGATATTGTTTAAAACCTTTTCTCCGTTAATTGTTTTGGAAATGCCTTCTACGGAAAGCACCTCGTTTCCAATTTCACGCTCCGGGCGGAAATCAATATAAGGATATTTCCTGCTGGAGGGCTTGATCTCCTCCAGCTCAATTTTTTCAAGGGCACGCTTTCTGGAGGTAGCCTGTTTGGATTTGGAAGCGTTGGCGGAAAACCGGGAAATAAATTCCTGCAATTCTTTGATTTTTTCCTCTTTTTTCTTGTTGGCTTCCTTCATCTGCTTGATCAGCAGCTGGCTGGACTCATACCAGAAGTCATAGTTGCCGGCATAAAGCTGGATCTTTCCGTAATCAATATCTGCGGTGTGGGTGCAGACTTTGTTTAAGAAATAACGGTCGTGGGACACTACGATCACAGTATTTTCAAAATTGATAAGAAATTCCTCCAGCCATGCGATAGCATCTAAATCCAGATGGTTGGTAGGCTCATCCAAAAGAAGGATATCCGGATTGCCAAAAAGGGCTTTGGCAAGAAGCACCTTCACTTTTTCATTGCCGTTTAAATCCTTCATTACAGAGTAATGGAGGGAAGTATCTATTCCCAGACCATTTAAGAGTGTTGCGGCATTGGATTCCGCTTCCCAGCCATCCATTTCCGCGAATTCGGCTTCCAGCTCGCTGGCCCGAATACCGTCCTCATCGGTAAAGTCCTCCTTGGCATAGATGGCGTCCTTTTCCTTCATGATCTGATAAAGGCGTTCGTTACCCATAATCACCACGTCCATGACGGGATAGGCGTCATATTTAAAATGGTCCTGCTCCAGCACGGAAAGACGCTGGCCAGGCGTAATGGAGATGTCACCATTGGTGGTTTCAAGCTGACCGGAAAGGATTTTCAAAAAGGTAGATTTTCCGGCACCGTTGGCACCGATAAGTCCGTAACAGTTCCCTTCGGTAAATTTAATATTCACATCCTCAAATAAGGCTTTCTTGCCCACTCTGTAAGTTACGTTATTTGCACTGATCATGTTAAAACCTCGTATTTTCCTATATTTATATGCTTTATAGCTACTCATATCATTATACATAAAATGGATTTTTTTGCAATCTAGAATATGCCTGAGTTCCCCATTTTTTCATAGATTTTCATTTAATTTCAATTTAAAAAGAGATTGTATACAGGGAAATTGCATGATAAAATAAGCGCATGGGAAACCAGAGAGCCAAGGCGGCTTACCCTCTTATATAGGAGGGGATAACCCTCCAGACGAAAGAAAGGAGGGATACCAATGTATGTTACATACTCTGATTTGATTCAGGTTGGAATATTCATTGTCGCCCTTGGGAGTCTGTTATATCAGATTTTCAGGGGAAGAAAATAGCCGCCACTACTCGCACTAGTGACGGCTGACGCTGTAAAGCGTTAATGCTGAACATTTTTCGAGGGTAGGCCGCTTCTCTGGCTTTCCCTTTTTCTAATAAAAATATAACATACTGCATATAATTATGCAAGTTTTCTGTACTCACTTTTTACTCACTTCTCAATAGATGCGTTCAGATACAATAAAAACCTGAACAATATAAAAGAATGCCGAAATGAATGTAAATATCCGGTAAAATTTATAAAAGAGCAGATGAAAGGATAGCCTGATCGTGGATTCAATGATAAAATAATCTTATCAGGATTCAGGAAAGAAACCGGCATGAATATAAGAGAAGAGGGGATGGAGAATGAAACTTAACTATAAGAGAACTTTTCTGATTGGGCTGGCATTTTTATCTATCAGTGCTTTCTGGCAGATGTACGACAATATCATACCGCTTATTTTGCAGGGAACTTTTCAGCTTGGAGAGACGATAACCGGTGTTATCATGGCCGCTGACAATGTACTGGCATTGTTTCTTCTGCCAGTTTTTGGAAGCCTTTCTGATAAAGTGGATACCAGATTGGGGAAGAGAATGCCTTTTATTGCAGGGGGTACGATCCTTTCAGTGATCTTTCTTATGCTGCTTCCAGCTGCGGACAGAATGAGGAATCTGGCGCTTTTTATCATAGCCTTATTTGCGCTGCTTATATCTATGGGACTGTACCGATCCCCGGCAGTGGCGCTTATGCCGGATTTAACACCTAATAAACTGCGCAGCAAAGGAAATGCGATCATCAATCTGATGGGAGCTGTGGGCGGTGTGTATACATTGCTCATGATAAAGCTCCTGGTGGAAAAAGGCCAGCGCCCCAATTATATGCCGCTGTTTACAAGCGTAGCGGCTCTTATGATTCTGGCAGTGGGGATCCTTGCGCTTACCATCAACGAAAAAAAGGTAAAAGCCAGGATGGAAGCCGAGATTAAGGCTTATGAGAAAAGCGCCGGCGTAATCGTGGAGACGGAAGATACTGTGGAAAAGGAGATGGGAGAAACAGCGCCTATGCCCAGGGAAGTAAAGAAAAGCATGGCTTTTTTGCTGGCATCTATTTTTCTCTGGTTTACAGCTTACAATGCGGTGACAACTGCTTTTTCAAGATATACGAAGGTGGTGTGGAAGCTGGAGGGCGGCGGATTTGCAGATTGTTTGATGGTGGCCACAGTAGCGGCTATCATCAGTTATATTCCCATTGGAAATTTATCCAGTAAAATCGGGAGAAAAAAGACAATACTGGGAGGGATCATTTTGATGAGTCTGTGTTATTTTGCGGCGATTTTTGCCTCTGCCTACCATCCGGTCATTAATATTGCCTTTGCGGTGATCGGTGTAGGATGGGCTGCGATCAATGTGAATTCTTATCCTATGATCGTTGAGATGAGCAAAGGGTGTAACATCGGAAAGTTTACGGGAACCTACTACACGTTTTCCATGACAGCCCAGATATTTACGCCGATTCTGTCAGGATTTTTGCTGGAAAATGTTTCTTACAGATCATTGTTTCCTTATGCACTTATATTTTCCCTGCTGGCATTTATTACCATGTCCCAGGTACGTCACGGAGATGCCAGACCGGATAAAAAGAAAAGTATGCTTGAACATTTTGATGTAGACGACTAAAATAATAAGGTACTGAAGATTTTTTAAGGATGGGATGAAATGACAACAATTTTATA
Organism: uncultured Lachnospiraceae bacterium; assembly: GCA_900554925.1. Lineage (GTDB taxonomy): Bacteria > Bacillota > Clostridia > Lachnospirales > Lachnospiraceae > Suilimivivens. Next base: position 903 of record USJG01000125.1, on the reverse strand, counting down.
TGGAGTGCTTATTGGGGCAGCAGTGCTTGTACTTCTCTATTTTCTTGCAATTATGCCCAGATTAAGCCACAGAAAAGAAAGAAAGGATTTTCTGGGAGTTTATTATGCCCATCGGGGACTGCATGATAATACCTCCGATGCACCGGAAAATTCACTGGCGGCTTTCCAGAAGGCAGTAAAGGCCGGTTATGGAATTGAGATGGATGTTCAGCTGACTAAGGATAAGGTTCCGGTAGTGTTTCACGATTTTACCCTTGAGCGGATCTGCGGCAGGGAAGGAAAGGTGTGCGATTACACCTTTCAGGAATTGAAGCAATTCAGGCTTTGCGGCAGTGAGGAGAGGATTCCCGGATTTGAGGAAGCGCTAAGGACCATAAAAGGCAAAGTTCCCCTTATTGTGGAACTTAAGGTGGAATGGATGGATATTTCCGTTTGTCCTGTTGTAGATCAACTGCTTCGTGAGTATAAAGGGCTTTACTGTGTGGAGTCTTTTAATCCGCTGGTGCTTTCATGGTACAGAAGGTATCATAATGATGTGGTAAGAGGACAGCTTTCAGACGGGTTTGTCAAGTCCGGTGAGATGAAGGGGATTTTGTATGCTTTACTGCAAAATCTGATGCTGAACTGGGTGACTAAGCCCGATTTTGTAGCATATAACCATAAATATGCAGATGTTCCCGCAAGAAAAATATGCAGAAAACTTTACAAAAATATGGCGGCAGCCTGGACCATTAAAAGCCAGGAGGAACTGGAAAAGGCAAGAAATAAGTTCGATATTTTCATTTTTGATTCCTTTATCCCTGATATGAAGTGATTTTGTTATAAAAAACTGGGAAAAATTATAAAAAATAGTGCATATCTATGTGGATAACTTTATAAAAATTTTTTCAGCTGTGGATGAAG
>USJG01000124.1 GCA_900554925.1 uncultured Lachnospiraceae bacterium | reverse complement strand
CTTGCCCTCTCTTTTATTTCACTGTCACTGAGGGTCTCTTTTTTTCCGCCGGCAGCAATTCCCATGATCAGCGCTGTCACAATGATGCCTATTCCAAGACCTCTCAGGTAATATTTCAAATTCATTTTTCTTTCACTCTTATCCCCTTGTATATGGTAGGTTTCTCTTAAATTCCTTCAAATAAGTCAATAACCAGCTTCACCTCTCCAATACCAAGTCCAAGCTCCCTGGCAATGGCCATATTAGACTTTCCGGCTTTATGAAGCTCCAAAATTCTTTCATTGCTGTTTCTTCCACCAGTTTCCCCTGCTGAATTCAGGGTCATGACAACCTCCGGCACTTCAGAAGGTGCCTCCTTCTTATCTGATGTTTTAGATGCTTTAGATGTTTTAGGCTTTCTTGTACTTTTGGGAGAAGACTCAGATTCCTTCTTCTTTTCTCCTCTGGCTGCCTTTTCAGCTTTCACCTGTTCCTTCCCAGGTTCCTCATGAACAATTTCAACTTTCAACGGCGAAATAGGGACAAACTCCTCCTCCTGTTTTGGGACACTGCCTGCTGCCTCATTTACAGCCTCTCTCGCTTCCCTTGCCTTTTCTTCTGCTTCTCTGGCAGTCACTTCCGCATCCTTTACAGTCTGTTTCACCTCACTGGCTGTTTTAGCCGCTTCGCTTACAGTATTTTTAAAATTTTCATGTTTATCGTTGAGCATATCATACAGAAATACTACTTCTTTATGATTTTTGTTGATCTCCTCCAGAACGGTGTCTGAATACTCATTAACTGCCATCATTTTTTCATTGGTCAGACGATCCATGGAGCGTTCCGTCTTTTCCATGGCATACGTGATAGTTTCGTCCACAATATCGCTTATTTGCGATCTGGCACCCTCCACTTCTCTGCCCACCATTTCTTTAATGGCTTCCTCACTTATATTTACACTGTCCTTCGTATCATCCTTTTTTCCTGCCGGAAGCAAAAAACTTAAAACAAACACGATAATGCCCAGAATGATCAAAACTACTTCCATTACTTCCATACCTTCACCCGTATATTATCAGATCTTGATGTCAAAGCTGCCCCTTCCTTTGAGCACTACCTTCCCATCCTTTTCTTTTTCTTCTTTCTTTCGGTTCTGTCCACCGTCGCCGGCATAATGACCATTGCCTTTCTCCTTGGCATCAAAACGCCTGCCTTCATTTTCCGCCCGGTCACCCTGATGCACCTGGCGGACTCTTGTTTCTACTGACTGGTCAAACTGACGCTGAAAATTAGACTGGTCGACTAAAGCCTTGTTATCCTCATTATGCTTAATATTGGTAAAATCCTGTGCCCTGGTCAACTGACCCTGAAGCTCCACACGGCTGATTGTCATAAACTTCCCACATCCTTTCGCTGGCCATAGTTTAAAGCTAAGTTACAGGGCCACCATCTTTACATCTCCCTGGGACTTCACAAACTTACAGTATTTCATACTGTTTTTTATTACCATCGAAACATCTGAAATACATATTCTTGTACCGCCAAATACTTCCCCGGTAACTTCTACTTTGGCTGACGCGCTTTCATCCAAAAGAAGCTGCAGAGACTCCATTTCTTTAAGCCAGGCTTCCTGCTCCTTCTTTTTCTGCTTCTCCTGTTCAAGCATTTCCTGGAAATACTTTATCTGCTCCGGTTTAAATTTCACTCCCTGGGAAAGCTTCTGGGCGGTGGTTACCAAAACCGGATGAATAGCTTCTATGGCTTTTTTATTTTCCATAATCTGTTTCTGCAGCTGCTGGATCTGCAGTTTCACACCAGGATCCGCCCCTACTTCAACAATGGTGTCGGCTCCCATAGGAGAACCTAAGGTTTTAACCTGGATATAATTGCCCGCGCATACCCGGCCTCCGGTAATAAAGCCTCTGCGCCCGTTTACAATAATCTCTGCCCGGGCCATTACCTCGCTGTGCAGAATGGACTCCGTAGATACATATCCCCCTGCACTGACCTTGGAATTTTCAATAAACTTGGAAATAACGTTTCCCTCTGCCTTTAATATTCCCTTAGACATGCCGTTCATACCACGGGTAATTATAATATTTCCTCCTGCCTCCAGGTAGGCGCCTTCAACTACTCCTGCTACCTCTATATCTCCTTTGGCCTTTACGGAAAAGTTTGTACATACATTTCCATTGACCTTTACGCTTCCATCATATTCAATATTTCCGGTAGCATTATCCACATTCTCTACCTCCAGAACGTTGGACACGAACACCTTGTCATCCACAAGGGTCACATGGCCATTCACCTCTGATGTGAGAACCTGACGATCTTCGGAAATGGCAATATCTCTTCCGTATTTAAGTGATAATTGCTTAATATCCCTGGGTTTTACAGGTTCCCCATAAATACTTTTGCCATATTCCCCCGGATCACCCGGATATAATCTTGCCAGCACATCACCCTTATTACAATGGTTAATGGTATTTAAATTAAAAAAGTCTACGCTTCCATCTTCCTTAAGTGTAGGCTTTGCGCGCAAATCCGTTTCAAAGTAATATTCGATCCTGGCATCTGTGCCATGCCTGGGCGGTTTCCCTTTAGCCACCAGAATTTCCCTGCAATATTCCGGCTTTAGCAAAAAGCTGGCCAGTTCTTCTGTCTGAACTCCAAACCTGATATTTTTTTGTTCCAGATCATGAAAAAATTCCTGGGCTGTCATCCTTTCACCATGCAGTGACGGAGGATAAAATCTGGCTGATGCCAGCATTTTGTCCTCACTTACATGAAGGATATAGTTTTCTCTTACTTCCATGGAAGGGTTTTCGTTCAGGGTTATCTGATATTCCTCTGATTTCGATGCGGCAGCTTCCTGGAGCGCTCTGTTTAAGGAAGGAACATCAAACATTACCCCCTGACGAGTAAGGTATTCTGTTAATTCTTTTATATTTACCGGTTTTCCCTCATCTACAGGAGCAAATATTTTCAGTGCGGTTCTGTCTGTGCCGCATATCAGTTGGAAATATCCATTTTTCATTTAAGCATCCCTCATATAGTCCCAATCAATTTTATATGGAAAATACACCCATATAATCTCCCATTTTTGCTTTCATTTTTTGCAGTGCTCTGGTATGCAGCTGAGATATTCTGGACTCAGATACCTCCAATACATTGCTGATTTCCTTAAGCGTCAGATCTTCGTAATAATATAATAAAATGACTTTCTTTTCTTTTTCTGTAAGAAGCTCCAGGGCCTGCTGCAACACTTGTTTCAGTTCATCCTTTTCAATAACATCTTCAGGGCTTTCAAAGCGGTGCTGATCCGTCTGCTCTGCCGGAATTTCACTGCCTGATTCCATAAATTCATTTAAGGAAACCACACCGGTAATCTTCATCTGGGACTGCCAGGAAAGATAATCCTCCTCGGATATTCCAAGACTTTCTGCAATCTCCTCATCTGTTGCCGGGCGTTTTTTGGCAGCCTCTATCTCCTTCATCGCCGCATCTATCTTTTTCTGTTTTTGTCTGATCGTTCTGGGAATCCAGTCCATTTTTCGAATCTGATCCAAAATAGCGCCGCGAATACGAAGGCTTGCATAGGTCTCAAATTTTACAGCCTTCATACTGTCAAATTTATCTATGGCATCTATCAGCCCAAATATTCCATAACTAACCAGATCATCATATTCTACATTGTAGCCTAAGTACATACTAAGCCGCCCTGCCACCAGTTTTACAAGCGGTGCATACTCTAATATAAGCTTCTCCCTTATTTCAGGCGATCTGGATTTCGCATAACTATCCCAAAGCTTATTTTTTCCTGCCTCGTCCATTGCTACCTCCATCACCTGAAATTATGCCTTATCTTCTGTTTTGTTTTCTGCATTTTCGCCTGTCGTTTCTCCTTCGCCCTCTTCGGACACTTCCTTCTCTATGACCTCTCCCTCTTTTTCTTCCTCTTCCTTAATCTGTTTTACAAAAGAAGAAACCTTTCTCTGTATAAAAATTCCTGCCAGATAAAAAGAAAGAAGCACGATCAATAATATAGGCAGCATCTGTTTCATGCTGTAATGAAAATAATACATCATAATACTTGCAACTGCCCCTGCGAGAAGCATCAGAAAGGGAGCAAATAATTTATCTTTTTTCATATGATTTTCTCCGGCATCCCTACACTTCGTATATGGAATTCACCACTTTTAGGATAAAAAACCACCGTTCTTCCATAAGTTTTTCCCGTATCTTCTGCCAGAACCGGTATTTTCATTTCTTCAAGCTTCTTCTTGCTGGCCAAAACGTTTCTTTCTCCTACACGTATCATGTCACTTTTGCTTCCAAAAGCAAACATCTGGGCACCGCCTGCAAGCTTTGCTACCAGCCGGCTGCGGTTTCCGCCCAGTTTTACAATTTCTTTCACCAAATCCTCAATGCCGGTATCCGCAAATTTGGGTCTGTTGGTATTATTTTTAATTTCCGTACTGTCCGGCAGCATAATATGTGCCAGTCCGCCGATTCCAGTTGCCGGATCTCTTATGGCAATTCCCACGCAGGATCCCAGCCCCAATGTGGTAACTCCATCTTCACCGCTGCATGTCTTCAGATCGGCCATTCCCACTTTAATAACTTCACTCATATTTCAAGAGTCTCCTGTATTTTTTCTCCCGAATCCTATATTACACCTAAAACAGTCAAAATCTTTTCGTAGGACTCCATATCCGGGATCAGGATAAAATAACCGTCCAAATCTACGTCATCCGAAAACTTGGTCTGAATCAGCAGTATTTTATCCCCCAGAACTCCAAACTCAACTGCCGGAACACTAAGAAGCGCCCCTGCCATATCAATTCCAAGCTGCGGGACTGACGGATAAATCTTTAAGCCTGTAAGACCGGAAAGTGCATTCAAATATGCACCGGTTATAATATTCCCCACTTCCTTAATTGCAGAACACTCCATATCTCCAAATGCATAATCTTCTGTATTGCTTTCATCAATACCAAGCATACCGCACATAAGCTTATTTACCAGATGGGCGGCCGCAGACTTGGAAAGTATGAACATCATACTGCCTTCAATATCTCCTTCCACCTGAAGGTAAATACTTACCATTATCTCATCATCGCCGCCTACAATTGCTCCTAATTCCTGAAATTCAAGCAGCTTGACCTGCGGTACAGACATATCAACCTTACATCCGATCATCTGTGCCAGAGCTGTAGTTGCATTTCCGGCTCCGATATTTCCCAGTTCCTTCAACACATCAAAATACTGCTGTGTCAATTGTTCCATACTAAGGTCCTTCATGGTCCCTCCTATTAATACAAATATAATTTTAAAATTTCTTATTTTTCCATAGCTACTGTATTAAGATCCAGAAGGGATATCAGTTCGTTATCATGCTTTCCAATGCCAGAGATAAAATTAACTCTGTCATCCTTTCCATCATAAGAAACCTTTTCAATCTCATCCGATCCCAGAGTTACAACTTCTTTTACCTCATCAACAATCACGCCAATGGTTCCATGCTGTTCCAGCTTAAGAATAATAATTCTGGTGGCTTTGGTGATTTCATCTGCCGAAAGATCCATCTTAAGGCGCAGGCTCATAACAGGAATCACTTCTCCCCTCAGATTAATAACACCCTTTAAATAATCAGCGACCTTGGGTACTCTGGTAATATGCTGCATACGCACAATATTATCTACATATTTAATATCAATACCATACTGTTCGCTTCCCAGTTTAATTACTATGTACTGTACTGTTTCATAATCTGTCGTTGCTTCAGATGTTTTCACACCGGATACTTTAAGTTCGTCCATTGCTTTTCCCCCTATCCTATATCAGTGCATTGGCATCCAGAATAAGTGCCACTTCGCCGTCGCCTAATATGGTTGCTCCGCTTATGATCTTGCACTTGCTGATATATTTGCCAAGCGACTTAATAACGATTTCCTGCTGTCCCATCAGTTCATCAATCACAAGACCTGCCAGCTTTTCACCCTTCTTAACAATTACTACGATCATATTTTCATCAGGTGATTTGCAGCTTTCAATATCCAGCTCTTTGCTGAGTCTGATGATCGGAATGACAGAACCTCTTAGGTGAATTACTTCTCTGTTCTGAACCAGCTTAATATCACCTGGTGCAATATCTTCTATTGTCTGGATACTGCCCAGCGAAATCGCATATTTTTCTCCGCCAACCGTAACCATAAGTGCCTGAATAATTGCCAGGGTAAGGGGCAGTCTTATGATCCATGTGCTTCCTTCGCCTAACTTGGATTTAACCTCTACCTCTCCGCTTAAGGACTCAATCTTGGATTTCACCACATCTAACCCGACACCGCGTCCGGAAACATCAGAAATTGTTTTTGCCGTTGAAAATCCCGCATGGAACAAAAGATTAATGATATCCTTCTCTGTCATGTTATCCCCCTGTTCAGGAGTGATAACCCCGCGTTCAATGGCTTTACTTCTAACAGCTTCTACATCAATGCCATTTCCGTCGTCTCTTACTTCGATCACTACGTTATTGCCATCCTGATATGCGTCCAGGAATATGGAACCTACCTCAGGCTTTCCTCTCTGGGCGCGCACTTCTGCAGATTCCAGGCCATGATCGGCGGAATTTCTAAGAAGGTGCATCAAAGGATCGCCAATCTCATCTACCACGGTTCTGTCAAGCTCTGTCTCCTCACCGGACATATACAGTTCCATCTTCTTATCCAGCTTCTTGGAAAGATCTC
>USJG01000123.1 GCA_900554925.1 uncultured Lachnospiraceae bacterium | reverse complement strand
CCACAAGCTCCTCAAGCTCTATGACTTTTTCCGCCGCTTTTTTATCATATTTATCAATTAGCTGCATGGACAAAAACAATGCATCTTTTGCATAGTTTGCCATATCAATTGCTACATTCTTGCACTGTTCCAGCGCAAAGCCGGGCGTACTTAAAAAACGGGAATCCAAAAGCTGGATTTCTTTCCTGTCCTGCACCACCTCCTGCTTTTCCTCCTCGGTTTCCGGAATGGTAAGGTAAACCAGCTTTTCCAAAATAAAAGTAAAAGGATACATCACAATGACAGCTGCCACATTAAACATGCTGTGTATGATCGCAACGCCTACTGCGCTGGCTGCCTGTCCCAAAACTTCAAAATGGACAAATGCATCTATGGCATAAAATACTATCAAAAACGTCACTGTTGTTATAATGTTATAATAAAGGTGTATCAGCGCTGCCCGTTTGGCCCCTTTATTGCCTCCTGCACCTGAAAGGAGCGCAGGCATACAGGCTCCTACATTTGCCCCCATGATAATGGGGATCGCCGTAGCATAACTGACTGCCCCCGAAGCGCAAAGAGCCTGCAAAATACCAACAGATGCAGAAGAAGACTGGATGATAGCTGTCAATATAAGCCCTGCCAGCATACCCAGCACCGGATTGGAAAACATCAGAAGAACCCTGGAAACCTCCGGGCTCTGGGCAAAAGGAGTTACGGAATTTGCCATGGTATCCATGCCAAACATCAAAACTGCAAATCCTATCAGAATCGTCCCTATATTTTTATAGATTTCCTTCTTCTTCATATTAAGAAGAATAACGCCAACAATAGCAAGGATCGGGGAAAAAGAAGAGGGTTTAAGAAGCCTGAGAAAAACATTCGTGCCTTTTACATCCATAAGGCTTAATATCCACGCTGTCACCGTGGTACCCACATTAGCGCCCAAAATGACGCCTACTGCCCGTGAAAGCTTCATAATACCTGAATTTACAAAGCCTACTACCATAACAGTGGTAGCTGAAGAAGACTGAATAACAGCAGTCACTCCGGCTCCCAGCAGAATTGCCATCAGCTTGTTGGAAGTCAGCTTTTCCAGAATAATTTCCAGCTTACCGCCAGATGTTTTTTTAAGGCCGTCTCCCAGCAGCTCCATTCCGTACAGAAAAAGCGCCAGGCCGCCGATCAACGTCAGTACACTAAATATATCCATCTCCTATCCCTCCGGATGTTCGTAAAAAACTGATACGTTTCCTATTTTACACTATTTCATCCTTTTTGGGTATAGGCATTTTAAATATTCCTTACAAATATTTTACATAGATTACAGGATACTTTTACTCTTTAAAGCAGCCGCATGTCGCTGATATTGCCTGTTTCCTGAAAAATTTCCCATTGTCCTATATTTACAGCGTGATCGCCGATCTTTTCCAGATATTTTGCAAGCATAAGCACATCAATGCATTCATCTGCGTCCTTGATTTCTTTTTTTAAGGATTCGATCAGATCGCTTTTTACTTTATTAAAAAGCTCATCTATCACATCATCTTCCTTAATGACTTTTTTAGCCCCTTCCATATTTCTGTTGACAAAAGCGTCTACCGCATTTAAAAACATTTCTCTGGTGGCATCGATCATTCCGTCAATATGAACGGAAAACAAGGCTAAATCTTTTAATTTCAGCCGAAGCAATAGCTCCGCCATATCAGCCACGATGTCTCCGATCCTTTCAATGTCAGTTACCACCTTAAGGCTTGCGGTAACTACCCTTAAATCAGAGGCAACAGGCTGCTGCTTTGTAATAAGAAAAAGGCACTGGGATTCTATTTCCCGCTGCTTCTTTCCAAACATCTTGTCATTATTTCTTATTTTAATGATCTCCTCTTCCTTCTGCTCCCTAAGTGCCTCAAACAAACGCTCATAATTTTCTTCTACACGATTTACCATGTCTGCCACATTTCTTTTCAGCAGTTTTAATTCATTATCAAACGAAACTCTCGGTGACATATCTTTGTACCTCCTTTAACCAAACCGGCCTGTAATATAATCCTCTGTTCTCTTATCTTTGGGACGGGAAAAAATATTATCAGTGCTATCAAATTCTACCATCTCCCCCACAAGGAAGAAGGCTGTATAATCCGAAACCCTGGCCGCCTGCTGCATATTGTGAGTTACCACCACTACCGTATATTTCTTTTTCAGCTCTTCCATAAGCTCTTCTATTTTTAAAGTGGAAATAGGGTCAAGTGCGGAAGTCGGTTCATCCATTAAAAGGATTTCAGGCTCTACTGCAAGGGCTCTTGCAATACAAAGCCTTTGCTGCTGTCCTCCTGAAAGACCTAATGCGGATTTTTTCAGCCGGTCCTTTACCTCATCAAAAATAGCCGCGCCTCTAAGAGAATTTTCCACGATTTCATCCAGCCTGGCTTTATTCCTGATCCCATGAATCCTGGGTCCATAAGCAATATTGTCATAAATGCTCATAGGAAAAGGGTTGGGCTGCTGGAACACCATGCCTATCTTTTTGCGAAGCAGGGCTGTGTCAACTGCCGGATCGTAAATATCTTCTCCATCCAGATAAACCTTTCCTTCGATCCTCACGCAGTCCACCAGATCATTCATTCTGTTTAAGGTTTTTAAAAAAGTAGATTTACCGCATCCGGAAGGACCGATAAACGCAGTCACTGCTCCCGGAGAAATATTCATATTAATATCTTTAAGTGCATGATTATCTCCATAAAAGAGATTCAGGTTATCTGTAGTAATCTTGTAGCTGTTTTCGCTCATCTTTTTCTTTCTCTCCCATTTTTCTATCGTAAGCGTCAGTCCATATGATTAACATCCAGCTTCCGGGCAAGGAATTTGGTCAGCCAGTTGATACAAAGCACGATTACAAGCAATACCACCGCAATACCAAAAGCTGTTGAATATTCTGCCTTTGTCATACTCAAATACAGTTGGATCGTCAATGTGCCGCCTGATTCCATAATTTTCTTAAGGATACCCATTCCGCCCTTTGGAAGCAGGTATCCGCTGCCTGCCGTAAACAGCAAAGCTGCCGACTCTCCCACGATCCTGCCGATAGCAAGAATGACACCCGTAATAATACCGGGCATTGCGGAAGGAAGAAGAATGGTGCGTATCATATACCACTTGGCAGCTCCCATTCCAAGAGCACCGCTCCTGTAGCTGTCCGGAACTGTTTTCAGCGCCTCCTGGGTATTTCTGGTGATAAGGGGCAGCACCATTAGTGTCAATGTAAGGGAGCCTGTAAGAATAGAATATCCCAGCCTCAGCACGCCGCCAAAGAATACCATTCCGAACAGACCAAAAATAATGGAAGGAATACCGGAAAGTATTTCCGTGGTAAACTCTATTGCCCTTACCAGTTTTCCAGGTCTTGCGTATTCATTCAGATAAATGGCAGAACCAATTCCAATGGGTGTGGCAATAACCAATGTAATAATAATAATGTACAATGTATTAATAATATTGCCTGCAATACCTACCGTCTTATTTAACGTGCTGGTAACGGTGGTAAGAAAAGACCAGTTAACACTGCCGATCCCCCTTAGGAACACATATGCTAAAATGCCCACCAAAAGCAGCACCGAAAAGGCCGCGGACAGGTAAATCAACCCATTTGTCACCATATCCCCAATTCTGGTTTTCCCATTCTTAATACTATTACTGTTCATCCTTATCCCCCTTTTTCAAAATCTTACTAAGGGTAACATTGATCATCATAATAAACACAAACAATACCAGACCGATGGTAAAAAGCACCTGTCTGTGCGTTCCCGCGGCATATCCCATTTCACTTACGATGGCTGTGGTCAGAAATCTTACCGAGTTAAAGGGAAGCGGTACATTCACAGAGCTTCCGGAAACAAGGGTGATGGCCATAGCTTCACCGATCGCACGCCCTACTCCAAGCACAATGGCCGTAATGATCCCTGACTTTGCAGCAGGAATGATCACCTTAAAAATGGTCTGGATGTGGGTGGCTCCCAATGCCAGCGAAGCTGATTTCAGTTGTGACGGAACCGCTCTTATTGCTGATTCACTGATATTGATCACTGTGGGAAGAATCATAATTGCCAGCACCAGCACTGCCGAAAGAAGATTGGCACCTCCGGTAAACTGATGGGTATCAGAGTCCCGGAAAACAGCCAGCTCCAATTTATAGATAAGGGGATTTAAAATCATAAGTCCCAAAAGGCCATAAATAACCGAAGGAATCCCTGCCAAAAGCTCAACCGCAGGTTTTACAACACAGGCCAGCTTTTTAGGCGCTGTCTCTGCCAGAAATACCGCTGTCAGAAGGCCAATGGGAACTCCCAGCAAAACCGCCAGTGCCGTACCTACAATTGATGTCAGAATAACATACAAAATACCATACGAAGGCTCTGCTGCGGCAGGCTTCCAAACGCTGCCAAAAATAATTTCCTTTATACCTACATGAAACAGTGCCGGCATACCGTTGATGATCATATATACAGTTATGGATACCACCGCCAAAATCGCAATAAACGCGCACAGGGTAAAGATGCCCTGTGCTGTTTTTTCTATTGCGGATGCAGTTTTACGGTTTCCCATTATCGAAAAACTTTCCTGTCCCTTCAATCTTTTTACCTCTCCAAGCTTTAGCTTTGACAAATTAATCTACTGTAATAAGTCCAACAGCTTTAATTACTTCTTTTCCTTCGTCAGATGCAAGGTATGCGAACAATTCCTGTACAGCCTCACTCTGCTGTGAGATTTCACCCTTGGTCGCCATGACAAAAGGTCTGCTTAAGAAGTATTCTCCAGCCTTGATATTATCTACTGTGGCTGCAATACCTTCCAGCGCTACCGCTGTTACAGTGTCGTCAATTGCATCCAGGGAAGCATATCCAATGGCTCCGGGCGTGGAAGCTACTTTTGCAATAACAGCGCCTGTGCTGTCCAGCTCATTAGCGTATGCACACATATCTTCTATTTCAAGCAGTTCTTCAAAAGCGCCTCTGGTACCTGAACCAGCTTCACGTCCAACCACTACGATAGGGGCGTCTTCTCCTCCGAGCTCACTCCAGTTCTTTATCTCGCCTGTATAAATACTGGTCAGCTGTTCTCTGGTAAGATCGGTAACCGGGTTTGCAGGATCAACTACTACCGCAATACCGTCAATTGCCACTATGTTCTCAATAACGCCCGCATTTTTTTCCTCATCCTTTAATGCTCTGGAAGAGTTTCCAATATCTACGCTGCCTGCGCTTACCGCTTCAACACCTGCGGAAGAACCTGTAAATTCAGCGGTTACAGTCACATCAGGGTACTTTGCCATAAAGCTTTCTGCCACTGCATTTGCCAGCTTTTCCATAGAAGTGCTTCCTGCCATGGAGATGGAACCGCTTACGGTTGCTGCATCATCTGCCTTTTCTTCCGTCTGTGCATCGTCTGCTTTTACTTCTGTCTGCGCATTATCTGTTTTTACTTCTGTCTCCGTGGATACTTCTGCGGAATTATCAGAACCGCATGCCATCAATCCGGCTGTCATTGCTGCTGCACATACCAGTGCAAGAATTTTTTTACTTTTGATCATTTTTTCATATCTCCTCTTAAATTAAATTGTAAGTTTGTTTCTGGAAATATGTTATCATTTTGAATTTGAAGAAAATATCACGTTCAGGTAATTTGTTTGTAAGTTCTGTGTAAAAAAACAGAAGCTTTTATCTAAGCTCCTGCTTTTGCTTTTTGTATTCATTTCTGTATCGTATTGGCGTTTTCCCCGTTGTTGTTTTAAAGGCCTGAGAAAAATAGGATTGAGAAGAAAAACCCAGCATAGTGGCAATCTGCGCAATGGAATAATTCGTAGATTCCAAAAGCGCCTTGCCTTCCTGTATTCTTTTCTGTATCAGATAATTAATCGGCGAAAGTCCTGTATACTTGGTAAAGGCATGAGCCATATAATACTTATTCATATGAGTAAAAGCGGCAAGGGTATCCAATGTGATCTTTTCCGAATAATTGGCATCCAGGTAATTTTTGATCTGCACACATTCCCGGTTTAAAATTTTATTATTATTGTTTACAATCGTAAGATTATCGTTGCGAAGCATACAGATCAAAACCACTTCCAGCAGATTCTGGCATACTTCCTCAAAATTTTCCTCCTTATGCAAAGCTTCTTCCAGCATTATATTAAGGTAAGCATAAACATTCGAGCTTTGCAGGTTATATTTATAAACAGCGCCGGAGGCCGTCTCCACAGAGATTCCCTCCTGGGCAGAGGCAATATTTTCAAAAGAAAAAACAAGACCATCAATTCCCAGAACAATATATTCAAGGGGCGATGTACTCCATGATTTTTCAGTATGTTCTACATGCGGATTAATGATGACCATGTCGTTTTTGCCCACCGGAAACTCCTCACCTTCCGCCACAAAAAAACCGTTGCCGCTTACCACATAAAACAGCTCGCTGCAGGAATGAGAATGCAGAATGCTCTGCCAATCCCCTTCATATTTTGATGTTGATATGTACAAAAGCCTTGATTGGGCAAAGACGGATTTGTTGACATTTTCAATTTTATGCCTGGTATTTCCCATTTTTCTATCCTCTTTCATTTATTTATATGATTCGGGTGTCAAAAGGTGTTTTTAGAAAGTGCTCTTGTCAGATTGCACAAAAAGAATTGCACGCTGTCAACTTCTGAAAATGGATTTTCTAAATGTTCTTAAGGAAGTCTGTCTACCTGGACGCAACCAT
>USJG01000122.1 GCA_900554925.1 uncultured Lachnospiraceae bacterium | reverse complement strand
TAGAACACCAGCCTTCCAAGCTGGATACGTGGGTTCGATTCCCATCACCCGCTTTATTTTTTTTCTTTAAAGGCCCTGGAAAAGATAAATACAAGAAATACAAGGTTAATCACAATCGCTATGGGAATATCCACCCACCGGTAAATCTGATTGCCAAGATCGGCACTTCCTGTTAATACCGCTATCATATTATTGTTGATGTAATGCATAATAACCGGAACCCATATATTTTCTGTTTTCATGTAGCCATATCCAAAGAAAACCGCAAAGCTTACACAGGTGATCAATTGTAAGACAACACTGATGATCCATGTATCCGGGCTGTAATAAAATATATTGATAGGAAGATGCCACAATCCCCAAAGCACGCCCAATACCAGAACGCCACCCCTTAATCCAAAACGCTTCTGTAAAAGGGGCTGGAAGAAAAATCTCCATCCGTATTCCTCTCCAAAAAATGCAGTAAAGGAAAAAACAAAGTTAATTACTAATATTAAAATCATCAAGTAAGTAGAAGGCTCTGTAAAAATATCCACAAACATAGAAAGCTGTCCCTCGATCACACAGCTAAGCAAGAGCCTGACAAGATACAGAACAAAAAACAATAACACATACAGCCAGGACTTTGCCCCCTTTTTGCCGGTAAATTTAAGACCATAAAAGGCACGTATCTCCTTCTTTTCAATTAGCAGCAATATCAGACAAACAATACTGAAAATAATAATGGGATATTGCCCTAACATCATCCAGTTTAACCTGGGCGCGGCAACGCTGGCAAAGGCAGTCACGATCATAATTGCAGTTGTTATTAAAAATCCTGTAAAGAATTTTTTCGGGAACTTTTCCTCTTTCCCTTTGGTAAAAATCAGAGCCAGCATTACACCTGCTGCCGGGTAATACATCTGCGCATTGGGAAAGGCTGTCACATCATTTCCCTGAAAATAGCTAAAGCCCATTACAATCCCCATAAGGATGGGTAATCCAAATGCAGTAAGTGCAAATATCTTAAGCTGTTTCTTTTCGGTTTTATTCCATTTCATCTTATAAATCCTCCTCATCATCTTCATCATCAAATGTTTGATCTGCCAGCTTCGCTTCTCTTCTTTTGGCTATTGTTCCTACAATGAGAAATAAGATAAACGAAGCCGCAAACAAAAGTACCATATAGAATACAACGCAGAACAAAACACCTCTGAAATCATCTGAATGCCATTTTGATCCAAAAATGATTCCCAGAGGCATTCCTACCGCAAACATACTGATAAGGCTGTAAATCAGATAAGCCTTCACGCCGGGTATCTTCCTTGTGTAAAAGCTCCACACTCCCTTTCTGGTCCATCCTGCCAGAACAAGGATGCTGGTGGCCATAAATACGATCCATTCTCCCGCTGCCAGCCTGGCGCCATCCTCCATAAATATCCCCTGAATAATCAGGGCCGCAAGCAGCATCCAGTACATAGCCCAGAATCCTATATGTTCCACCTTCAATATATCCATTTCCTGCCTTTCATCCGCCTTTTTCTTCAACCATTTCATTTTCAAATTTTCCTCTCTATCTGATACTCACAACTATAAGAAACTCTGTTTAATTTTCCCCCTCCTGCTCCCAAAATAAATCATTTAATGTCTTATCAAGGGCCTTGCATATGGAAATGCACAACTGAAGGGATGGGTTAAATTTTCCCGCTTCTATCATACTGATAGTTTGTCTGGTAGCTCCCACCAGATCTGCCAGTTGTTCCTGAGATAAATCTTTTTCTATTCTGGCAATTTTCATTTTCTTATTCTTCAATCTGCTCTGTCCTCCCTTCCAAAAATTCTTATTTGCCTTGACTTATATATAAAATACAATATATTTTTATTTATGTCAATTATATTTTACAAATTTGTTTTTATATTTTGCATTTTGTCCAAAAAAACAGCCATCCACCTAAAACGGCAGATGGCTGCTTCGCTCTTTTCCTTATATTTATCTTAAAATTCCAGACTGTCCAAATTCAGCAAAAAGTATTTCATTCCCATAATGACAAATCCTTCCTCATTTCGCCAGGGTTTCTTTGCTCCGTTGACAATGACGATTTTCTTGAAAGAATCTGCAATACTTCGCAGAGAATGAAGTTCCTGTGTCTGTTTTTCTTCTAAACTCATATCATAAGCAACCTGAATATAATACCGCTGACTTCCCTGATTTACTACAAAATCTACTTCAAGTTGTTTGTGAACTCTCTTTCCCCCTTTATCCCTGCCAAATACATCAATCACACCGACATCCACATTGTATCCGCGGATCAAAAGCTCATTATAAATGATATTTTCCATGATATGAGTAGGTTCCTGCTGTCTGAAATTAAGCCGGGCATTCCTGAGCCCTAAATCTGTAAAGTAATATTTCAGATTGGCGCCTATATACTTTCTCCCCTTAATATCATAACGGGCCGCCTTAGAAATCAGAAAGGATTCTGCCAGATAATCAATATGCCTTGAAATGGTTTTGTTGCTGTAACTCATTTGGCGTTCACTGGAAAAAGTATTGGAAATTTTGGAAGGATTTGTGAAAGAACCTATGGCAGAAGCAAGTATATCAACCAAAATATCAATTTCATCAACACTTTGGAGCTTATTTCGTTCTATTACATCCTTCAGATACACGTTGACAAACATATTCCTCAAGTACTCTGACTTTTGCCGCTCTGTCTGAAAACTGACAATCTGAGGAAGGCCGCCATAAGTCATATAATCGTTCCAGGCATCATCAAAGTCCCCCTCATAGACAGAATAAAACTCCGCAAAGGAAAGAGGATACATTCTGATTTCATCCCCTCTGCCGCGAAATTCCGTTACAATATCACTGGAAAGAAACCTGGAATTACTCCCTGTTACATAAATATCAATGTTAGCCACACGCAGCAGGCTGTTCAGCACTTCTTCAAACCGAGGCATAAACTGCACTTCGTCAAGGAGAAGATAATATCTATCGCTGTCCTTCATAACCTCTTTTATATATTGATAGCATTTTTTCGGATCCCGTAATTCTTCATTTTCGATTCCGTCCAGGGCAATCTCTATGATGTGCCCGGCATCCACCCCGTTTTCAAGTAAATATCCTTTATAAAGAGTAAACAGCAAAAAAGATTTACCGCATCTGCGAATACCGGTAATCACCTTTATCATTCCATTATCCTTACGCTGGCATAACTGTTGTAAGTAAATATCCCTTTTGATTTCCACGGACTTCACTTCCTTTTTTCGTGCATTGCAGGATTTTTAGTAGTTCTATTTTATCATATTTATACTTGCTCTTCAATTCCCATTCTTATTTTATGTGTTTTTGCACGGCTTATCCGGAGATTTTGGACTTGCACTCAATAGCGGCGTGAACCGCTCCGGTACCTTCCAGCAGAAGACCCCCACTTCCTCTTTTCATATCCTACCATTTACGCAAGTGCAAACTGACTGTTGTACAGTTCTGCATAAAAGCCCTTCTTTAAAAGAAGTTCCTCGTGATTTCCCTGTTCGATAATGTGACCGTCCTTCATCACCAGAATTACATCCGCATTCTGTATGGTGGATAAACGGTGGGCTACAATAAAGCTGGTTCTTCCCTCCATCATAGAAGCAAATGCCTTCTGTATTTTAATCTCCGTTCTCGTATCAATAGAAGAGGTAGCTTCATCTAAAATCAGCATAGGCGGCAGGGAAAGCATTACTCTTGTAATACAAAGAAGCTGTTTCTGTCCCTGTGAAAGACTTCCTCCCTCCTCGCCGATGACGGTATCATAGCCTTTGGGCAGACGCCTGATAAAGCTGTGCGCGTGAGATTTCTTTGCCGCTGCAACAATTTCCTCGTCCGTGGTATCAGGTTTTCCAACAATGATATTGTCCCGGATCGTTCCCTTTTTCAGCCAGGTATCCTGCAATACCATACCATAGGAAGCTCTCAGGGATTTTCGGGTAATGTCTCGGATATCTTCGCCTTCCACCCGGATACTGCCCTGATCCACATCATAAAAACGCATCAGCAGGTTAATAATCGTAGTTTTTCCACAGCCGGTAGGCCCTACTATGGCAATTCTCTGGCCAGGATTTACATGAAGATTTAAATCCTCGATCAGCTTTTTATCCGGCACATAGGAAAAAGCCACGTGAGAAAGAGATACCTCCCCCTGCACATGGGAAAGAGATACCGCGTCCTCCTTATCCGGAATCTGGGGCTCCTCCTCTATCAATTCAAATATTCTGGCTGCACAGGCAAGGGCGTTTTGAAGCTCTGTGATAACCCCGGAAATTTCGTTAAAGGGCTTTGTATACTGGTTTGCATAAGAGAGGAAACAGGTAAGCTGACCTACTGTAAGCCCGCCTCTTATTACCGCCAGCGCACCGGTCAATCCCACTCCCGTATAAACCAGACTGTTTACAAATCTGGTACAGGGATTGGTAAGGGAGGAAAAGAAAATTGCGCGAAGAGAGCATTTTTCCAGCCTGCCGTTAATTTCATCAAATCGCTCCAGCGTTTCATCCTCCCTGTTAAAAGCCTGAACCACCTTCTGATTTCCTACCATTTCATTGATCAGGGAAGTCTGCTCCCCTCTGGTTTCCGATTGAAGCTTAAACATGCTGAAGGTCTTTTTGGCAATAAAGCTGGCCACCAGCAAAGATACCGGAGTGATCACCACCACTACGACTGTAATTCCCACATTGACAGAAAGCATGAAGCCTAAGGTTCCAAGGATGGTAATAACTCCCGTAAACAACTGGGTAAAACCAATTAGAAGGCCAT
The DNA here is from genome assembly GCA_900554925.1 of uncultured Lachnospiraceae bacterium. Lineage (GTDB taxonomy): Bacteria > Bacillota > Clostridia > Lachnospirales > Lachnospiraceae > Suilimivivens. Next base: position 2,119 of record USJG01000122.1, on the reverse strand, counting down.
CTGCAAACTGATCCACATCTGCCACCACGCGGCTGACAATATCACCATGGGAATGGGCGTCTATATATTTAAGAGGCAGAATTTCCAGCTTTCTGAATGCTTTTTTTCTAATATCCTGAATGATGTTATACACGATCCTGTTGTTGCAGATACTCATAATCCACTGGGCAAGAGCGGTAAGCCCGATCACTGCCGCCATCCTGGCAAGCATCTGATACAAGCCTGTCCAGAATCCATCCTCTCCCACTAATTTCAGCATATCCACCGCTTTGCCTGTGAGTACGGGAAGATACAGGGTAAAGGCTACGCTGATTATGGCCATTATGATCGTGATCGCCATCAGTCCGCCATAGGGCTTCATATATCTTAGAACCTTTATCAAAGTATCTTTTTGTCTGCTGTCCATTTTCTTACTCATGATGATGCCCTCTTTTCAAACTGTGAATAATAAATTTCCTGATAGGTCTCACAGCTTTCAAGAAGCTGTTTGTGGGTTCCGATTCCTGCCACAAGCCCATCATCAAGCACTATGATCTGATCCGCATGCATCAGGGAAGAAGCCCTCTGAGATACAATAAATACCGTGGTATCTCCGGGCATTTCCTTAAGTGCTTTACGCAGCTTTGCATCTGTAGCATAGTCAAGGGCCGATGCACTGTCATCCAAAATCAGTATCTCCGGCTTTTTGACCAGCGCTCTTGCAATGGACAATCTCTGCTTTTGTCCGCCGGAGAGGTTTCTTCCCTCCTGCTCAACAGGCGCCTCCAGCTTTCCGTCCTTTTGTATGACAAATTCCTCAGCCTGAGCGATCTTAAGGGCCTGCCACAGTTCTTCGTCGCTGGCCTGCTCATTTCCCCAAAGCAGATTGTCACGAATCGTTCCTTTAAACAGTACTGCCTTTTGCATAACAATACCGATCTTATCTCGAAGGGCTGTCAGATCATAATCTCTTACGTCTACTCCATCCACCTTTACGCTTCCCTCGAAGGCATCATAAAAACGTGGGATCAGATGCACCAGTGAAGTCTTGCCTGAACCGGTACCTCCAATTACGCCGATGGTTTCCCCTCTGCCTGCGTGGAAGCTAATATCCTTAAGAGCCTCCTCGCCGCCTTCATGGTAACGCATGGACACCTTTTCAAAGGAAACTTCTCCGGTTTTTTGGGAAACTGCCGCCCTATCCTTAATGGCCTTGCCATCTGACGCTGTGCCTGCCAGATCCTGCCTGTCCATGCCTGCCGGTACTTCAAACACCTCCGCCACTCTCTTTCCACAGGCAACTGCCTTAGTTACGGTAATGATCAGATTTGCCAGTTTCACCAGTTCTATCAATATCTGAGACATATAGTTTACAAGGGCGACCACCTGCCCCTGAGTGAGGACCCCCATCTCCACTCTCACTGCTCCGGTATAGATCAGCAGGATGAGCCCACCGTTGACGATCACATAAGTAAGAGGATTCATCAGCGCGGATATTCTGGCTGATACCACCTGCATCTGCTTAAGTACATCTGTCTGTTTATCAAACTTATCTATTTCCTCCTGCTCCTTGCCAAAGGCGCGGATCACTCTTACGCCTGTGAGATTTTCCCTGGTGATGCCAAGGACCTGATCCAGATTATTCTGTACCTTCTCAAACAGGGGAATACTCAGAAACAATATTCCAAAAACCACAATGGATAAAAGGGGAATCACAACCACGAAAATCAGGGCTGCCTTCACATCCACCGTAAAAGCCATGATCATAGCTCCAAACACAATAAAGGGCGAACGCAAAAACAGCCGCAGCACCATGTTGACGCCGGATTGAAGCTGGTTAATATCACTTGTCATCCTTGTTATTAAGGTAGAGGTTCCCTGCCTGTCCATATTGGAAAAGGAAAGGCTTTGGATATGCTCAAACAATGCATGGCGAAGCTTTGTGGCAAATCCCACCGCCGCCTTTGCCGCAAAAAACTGGGCCGTAACTGAGCTGATCAGCCCTACTAAGCCCAATATGGCCATGACCAGGCACATTTTAATAACATAGCTTTTATCGCTGCCTGCAATTCCCACATCGATCATACTGGCTACCACTAAGGGCACTATAAGCTCAAAAGAAGCCTCCAGTAATTTAAAC
>USJG01000121.1 GCA_900554925.1 uncultured Lachnospiraceae bacterium | reverse complement strand
ATGACATGCCCTATACCACTGATTCAGAAGTGAGCAGTTTCAGAATCGTCAATCTGGAGGAGGATCGGGGCGTTGCAGCTCCTTTTGCATCTGACCTTTGTGTGGTAAATACAAATATTGAAGAGGCTGATATAGGCATAACAGCCTCAGCGGCAGGACTTTTTGACATCAATAAAAAAGAGACGATTTATGCCAAAAATGTTCACGAAAAACTTTATCCGGCCAGTCTTACTAAGGTAATGACCGCGCTGGTTGCTTTAAAGCATGGTTCAAGCGACATGCTGCTGACTGCGACTCCCAACGTCAAAATTCTTGAATCAGGAGCTCAGGTCTGCGGCATTAACGCAGGGGATCAGATGACCTTAGATCAGGCCCTTCATTTATTGTTGATCAATTCTGCTAATGATGCGGCAGTTATGATAGCGGAAGGAATTGCAGGCTCGGTAGAAGCATTTGCCGATATGATGAACGAGGAAGCCCTTGCACTTGGCGCTACGAATACACATTTCGTAAATCCCCATGGGCTTTCAGATGACAATCACTATACTACAGCATATGATATGTATCTGATCATGAATGCGGCAGTAAATTATGGATTATTTACTGAAATTATACATATGGATTCCTATTCCACCGTATATACAGATCAAAATGGAGCCTCTAAGGAAATTAATGTGAACAATAGCAATTACTTTATCCAGGGAAAGACACAGGCCCCCAGCGGTGTTACTGTGCTTGGAGGGAAGACGGGAACCACAAATGCGGCCGGGCATTGTCTTATATTGCTTTCCAGAGATTCTTCAAGCAATCCCTATATTGCTGTAATTATGCGGGCGGACAGCCGTGATGAATTGTATGAGCAAATGTCAGATTTGTTGGGGCAAATAAACAATTAACAGTTGTTTTTTACCCTGTAATCACTTATAATAAATTTAAGCAAATCTATAGCTTACAGGCAAAAATACTATACTTCAGGAGGGATTACCAATGGTTCAATTAATAGTTGGAAAAAAGGGGAAAGGCAAGACCAAACATTTATTAGATAAGGTGAATACTGAGGTACAGAACGTATCCGGCAATATTGTATACCTGGATAAGAGCACAAAGCATATGTATGAACTGAATAATAAGATCAGACTGATTGATGTATCTTCCTATTTAGTAACAAGCTCAGATGAATTTTTGGGATTTATCAGTGGAATTATTTCTCAGGATCATGATTTAGAGCAGATGTATTTTGACAGCTTTTTAAAAATTGCCTGTATAGAAGGCACAGATATCGAACCTATTGTAACAAAACTGGAAAAAATCGGTGAAGCGTTTCATGTGAACTTTGTTTTAAGTGTATCCATAGATGAAGATGAACTTCCTGCTTCACTTAAAGATAAAGTTATCCTTTCTTTGTAAAGTACATAACCCCCGGAGTCATCCGGGGAGTTTTTGTGTCCGTTTGGCAAAGCCCATTAATGGAACTATTTTTTGGTGATTATTATAGGAGTTAAAGTTTGAGCAGCAATCAGAATAATAAGATAGTTAAATATAGAAAACCGCTTAATATTAACATTGGTATGATTATTTTTGCGGTTATTTTTATTTATACCATTATCTGTGTCTTTATGTACTTTACCCAGAAGCATATTGAAGGGCATCAGGTAAAAATGGGCTCCCTTTCATCAAATAATATTTATAAGGGAGTCGCACTCAGAGAGGAAGAAATTGTCACTGCTCTGCAGGCAGGATATGTGAATTATTATGCCAGAGAGGGGGAACGTGTCGGGGTAGGGAACCTGGTATATACCCTTGATGAATCCGGTAAGCTTGCAGATTATCTGGATACGGAGGTTACAGGAAATACCCTTACTGCCAGAGATTTAAATGAGCTCAAGACAGAAATCCTTGATTTTACAAATACTTTTGATCCGGAATATTTTTCAGCAGTATATGACTTTAAATATGGTGTAAAAGGAACTGTATTAAAACTGGCTAATGCTAATATTCTGGAAAATGCAGATAAAATTAACAGCTCCGGATTGTCTGAATTGATTTCTTTCTGCAATGCTCCTTCCACTGGGATTGTGATTTATTCTGTTGATGGATATGAGGACTTGACGCTGGAACAGTTCAGCAAGGATATTTTTGATACGAAAAATTATGAAAAAACACAGCTTATCAGTAATGAACTGGTAGAAGCAGGACAGCCTGTCTACAAAATCTCCAAAAATGAAGACTGGTCAATTGTAATCCAGACAGACGAGACAAAAGCAGAAGAACTGCTTGAGAAAGAATATGTAAAGGTAAAATTCCTGAAAAATCAGGACACCTCATGGGGGGAAGTTTCCAGCTATACCAACGAAGACGGAGACACCTTTGTGCAGCTTACATTTACAAATTCCATGGTGACCTTCTGTACAGACCGTTTTATAGACATTGAATTGATATTGGAGGATGAAACAGGATTAAAAATTCCCAATTCATCTATTGTTGAAAAGGAGTTCTTTATTGTTCCAAAGGAATATGTTACCCAGGGCGGAAACAGCAGTAATTATGGGGTCTTGAAAGAAACCTATGCGGAGGATGGAACTGCCACTGCTGAATTTGTTGAAACCACTATTTACAATGAAACAGAAACAGAATACTATTTGGACGATATGGTTCTGCGCATTGGCGATTATGTTATAAAACCGGATTCTACAGAGAAATATGCCATCAGCAAGCGTGGAAGCCTTACAGGTGTTTACAACATCAACAAAGGATATGCTGACTTTAAGCAGATCAACATTTTATATCAAAATGATGAATATTCCATTGTAAAGTCTAACACCCAATATGGCCTCAGCGTTTATGACTATATTGTGCTTGACGCATCAACCGTAGAAGATGATGAATTTATTTACAATTAAGTTCAGGGAGGCATTACTTTGATTAAAGAAAATCTTGATCAGGTTCAGGAAAATATTAAAAAAGCGTGTAAAAATTCAAATCGCATGACAGAAGATGTTACTCTTATTGCCGTCAGCAAAACCAAGCCGGTGTCCATGCTGATGGAAGCATATGAATGGGGATGCCGGGAATTTGGTGAGAATAAGGTTCAGGAGCTGGTGGATAAATATGAGATCATGCCAAAGGATATCAAATGGCATATGATCGGCCATCTGCAGCGAAACAAGGTAAAATATATTGTTGACAAGGCAGCCTTAATCCATAGCGTTGATTCGCTAAAACTTGCCCAGGAAATCAGTAAAGAAGCGTTAAAAAAGCAGGTGCAGGTTTCCATTCTGATTGAAGTTAATGTTGCCGGAGAAGAGTCCAAATTTGGCGTAAAGCCAGAGGATGCGGAGAAACTGATACGCCAGGTTGCGCTTCTTCCCGGTATCCACATCAAGGGACTTATGACCATAGCACCATATGTTGATGTTCCTGAAGAAAATCGACAATATTTTGAACAACTTAAACAATTATCTGTTGACATAAATTGCAAAAACATTGATAATGTTAGTATGAATGTTCTGTCAATGGGAATGACAGGTGATTATATGGTTGCTATTGAAGAGGGTGCTTCCTGCATACGTGTTGGGACAGGCATTTTCGGTGAGCGCCAATATCCAGTTAAGTAAGGAGTGCTTAAATATGGGAGTAATGGATAAGTTTCTTAATTATATGAAGCTTAATGAAGAAGATGATGATTTTTATGATGACGATTATTATGATGACGCACCGGTAGAAGAAAAGCCGAAAAAACTGCAGACGCCAAAAGAAGAACCAGTGACAGATGATGATAAAACAACAAAGAAAGCCACGCCAAAGGTTACTCCAATGCGTCAGACCAGGAAAACCGGAAATGGCATGGAGGTATGCGTTATTAAGCCCACTTCTATCGAGGATGCAAGAGAAATTACAGAAACCCTTTTAGCCAACAGAACAGTTGTGCTTAATCTGGAAGGCCTGGATGTTGATATTGCCCAGCGTATCATAGACTTTACTTCTGGATCATGTTTTGCAATCAGCGGAAATTTACAGAAGATTTCTCATTACATATTTATAATTACACCAGCCATTGTAGATATATCAGGTGATTTTCAGGAAATTTTATCAGGATCTTTTGATGTGCCGATCAATAACGGTATTTAAATTTAAATGAATGACTTAAAGCTTCCTGCCGGTGCAGGAAGCTTTTGTATAACAGGAAATATGGCGGAGAAAGGATAAATATGAGCGATAGATTGAATATATTGTTTGAGAAAAAACCCTGTTATGATATTGTATTTTCCACCAGTTTTAGTGATCTGTTAAGTGAACTAGATACATTGGAAATTGAAAACCGAAAGGTATGTATCATAACGGATTCCCATGTTGCTTCTATCTACGGTGATGAAATTATGAATATCTTAAAGGGACATTGCCGAAAGAATGTTTTGTTTTCATTTCCGGCGGGGGAGGAAAGCAAAAACCTTGCAACTGTAAAGGATATTTATACCTTTCTGATTAAGGAAAGCTTTGACAGGAAAGATCTTCTCATTGCCCTTGGCGGCGGAGTAGTCGGCGACATTACAGGTTTTACAGCAGCTACCTATCTGCGCGGCGTTGATTTTGTGCAGATTCCCACCTCACTGATCGCCCAATCTGATTCCAGCATTGGGGGAAAGACAGGGGTTGACTTTGATGGATACAAAAATATGGTCGGGGCCTTTTATATGCCCAAACTGGTTTATATGAATGTAAATGTCCTAAAGTCTCTGGATGACCGCCAGTTTTTCAACGGATTTGCGGAGGTTATGAAGCATGGTCTGATTAAGGATGCCATTTTCTATGAATGGCTCCTTGACCATATGTATGAAATCTGTGACCGTGATACCGATACCTTGCTTGAAATGGTACAAAAAAGCTGTCTGATTAAAAAACTCGTAGTTGAAAAGGATCCTACGGAGAAGGGAGAGCGGGCATTGCTTAACTTTGGCCATACTATAGGCCATGCCATTGAAAAGTATAAAAATTTCTCTTTATCCCACGGGGAATGTGTAGCCCTTGGCGCTGTTGCGGCTTCCTTTATTTCATGGAAGCATGGATGGCTTTCCATGGAGGAATATTATGAGATAAGAGATATGTTCGTACCTTTTAATCTGCCTATCTCTGTGGAGGACATTGATCCTCAGGAAATTTTAAGACTGACAAAATCCGATAAAAAGATGGAAGGGGACAGCATTAAATTTGTCCTTCTTAAAAAAGTCGGAAAAGCAGTAATTGACAGAACTGTAACAGATGACGATATTTTAAATGCCCTTGCGGAAATTCATTATGTAGAGGATTGTGAATAGGAAAGCTATGAAAAAACATAAAATAAAACTTCTTATAATGGACATGATTCTTTTAATTCTTCTGATAGCAGCCGATCAGTTTACCAAGTATATTGCTGTCCTTAAGCTAAAGAATCAGCCAGCATTCAGCATTATTGACGGTGTGCTTGAATTTAATTATCTAGAAAATCGCGGCGCGGCTTTTGGGATGCTGCAAAATCAGAAGGTCTTTTTTGTATTTGTTGCGGTAGTATTTTTAGGAGTAATTGTCTATGTGCTGTTCCGGACGCCGGATGAGGCCAAATACACCCGGCTTCATATTCTGTTGATTATGATAGCAGGGGGAGCTATCGGAAATATGATCGACCGTCTTCGTCTGGACTATGTAGTTGACTTTATCTATATTGTATTGATCAATTTTCCCATATTTAATATTGCTGATATGTATGTTACCTTTGCTACAGCCATATTAGTGATTCAGGTACTTTTTGTCTATAAAGAAAATGACTTTAATTTTTTAAGTTTTAACCAGAAAAAATTCAGGGAACTAAAATAATGCCAGAAAATTTAAAAGAATTTTATTTTGTAATCACGGAGGATATGGAGGATGAGAGAGTCGATAAATGCTTAAATGGGCTTATCGACTCTTTGTCCCGCTCTTATATTCAAAAACTTGTTAATGAAGGCAAGATCACGGCAAACGGAGAAATAATCAAGTCCAGCTATAAGGTAAAGACAGACGACCAGATAAAGGTAATCCTTCCACCTGTCATTGCTCCGGATATTGTTCCAGAAGAGATACCTCTTGATGTTCTTTATGAAGATGATGATGTGATCGTAGTAAATAAGCCTAAGGGGATGGTAGTACATCCGGCTCCCGGCCATTATCAGGGAACGTTAGTAAATGCCCTTTTAGCTCACTGCGGCCAGAACCTCAGCGGAATTAATGGTGTTTTGCGTCCTGGTATCGTACACAGGATCGACAGGGATACTACCGGTTCTGTGATCGCATGTAAAAACGATAAGGCCCATGCCTGCATTGCCCGGCAGTTAAAGGCGCATACGATAGTCAGAAAATATCATGCTATTGTACAGGGCAATCTGAGAGGAGAGGAGGGGACCATCCATACACTAATCGGAAGGCATCCTTTGGACCGCAAGAAGATGGCGGTTCTTAATTCCAAAGGAAAGGAGGCTATCACTCATTACAGGGTCCTTAAGCGTTTTGATAAATATACTTACATAGAATTAAGGCTTGAAACTGGCCGGACGCATCAGATACGTGTTCATATGGCCTGGCTTGGGCATCCGCTGCTTGGAGATACGGTATATGGACCTAAAAATTGTCCTTACAAATTGGAAGGACAGACACTTCATGCTAAGATTCTGGGTTTTCGCCATCCTGAGACCAATGAATATATTGAAACCGACGCTCCTTTGCCGGAATATTTTAACAGGCTCTTAAATATTCTTTAAATAGTTGTAATAAAATTTATTTTGTGATAATATGAAATGTAGTTTATAAATTGTTTATAATTTTTTTATTTATGCTCACTACATAAAATTTCAGAAGGAAATCAGAAGAAGGATGTTGTATACTCGTGAGGCAGCTATAGACCGCCTGCTCAAAAGCTTTAAAGTATATTATA
>USJG01000120.1 GCA_900554925.1 uncultured Lachnospiraceae bacterium | reverse complement strand
CACTGTAATACTGACTTTTTTCAGAAGTTCGCTGTCCTGATAAATATCGGCAATTTTAAATTCCATGGCGCCGCTTTGCCTTATTCCAAATAAGTCTCCCGGCCCTCGCAGTTTTAAATCTTCTTCCGCAATATAAAATCCATCATTGGATTTGTTTAATATCTTCAACCGCTCAGTGGAATTTCCTTTGCCGGAACCATCAACGAAAATACAGTAGGACTGCTCTGCACCTCTTCCGATCCTGCCTCGCAGCTGGTGAAGCTGTGCAAGGCCAAACCGCTCCGCATTTTCAATCATCATTACCGTTGCATTAGGTACATTAATTCCAACCTCAATTACAGTAGTTGATACCAGCACATGCACGTCCCCCAAGGCAAATGCCTCCATAATCCTTTTTTTATCTGCCGGTCTCATTTTTCCATGCAAAATCTCAACATGGATATCTGCCGGAAGCTGACTGCGAAGCTTTTCTCCATAGTCCGTCACATTCTGAATATCTTCCATCCCCTCATCGCCGGCATCCACCATGGGGCAGATAACATATACCTGGTGCCCTGCATGTACTTGTTTTGTAATAAACTCATAGGCTTTCTTCCGATAAGAAGTATCAACTACGCAGTTCTTAATGGGAAGCCGCTCTGCCGGCAGCTCGTCCACCACAGACAAATGCAGGTCCCCATAAAGAATGATTGCCAGTGTGCGTGGAATAGGTGTTGCACTCATGACCAGCACGTGCGCCTGTCCTCCCTTTTCGCTTAAAATTTCCCGTTGTCTCACTCCAAAGCGATGCTGTTCATCTGTAATCACCAGTGCAAGATTATGATAATTTACTTTTTCCTGTATCAGGGCATGAGTCCCTATGATCACATTGGCTTCCCCTTCCTCTATCTGTCTGTAAATTTCTCTTTTTGCCGCGGCGTTTACAGAACCGGTTAATAACACTGGCTTTAAAGGTAAGCCATACTGTCTGGTCATGCTGCTGATCTGTTCAAAATGCTGGGCAGCCAATATTTCCGTAGGCGCCATCAGCGCCCCCTGGTATCCGTTGCTGACAGCCATTAACAGGGAAAGAAAGGCAAGAACCGTTTTACCGGAGCCCACGTCTCCCTGCACAAGCCTGTTCATGCATTTACCACAGCTTAAATCTCTTTTGATTTCACTCCAGACCCGCTGCTGTGCATTTGTAAGCCGATAAGGAAGAGCTTCTATTAACCGTCCGGTCCATGCAGTCTCTATCATGGGATAGGCGCTATCCAGGGCCTCATTATATTCCTTCATTTTGCGGACTGACAAAAGAAACAGGAAAAACTCATCAAACACCAGTCTTTTGCGGGCCTGTAGCAGCTGCTCCCAGTTTTCCGGAAAATGAATCCCTCTGACGGCATTTTCCCTGGACATCAGCTTGTACTCCTTCCTGATATCTTCCGGCAAATACTCATCCTCCCTAAAGCCCTGCAAGGCCTGTTCCACCGCTTTTGCAACGGTTCGGTTGGTAAGGCCCGCTGTAAGACTGTAACAGGGCTGCAGCCGGCTCATTTTGTCCTTATATTCTTCCCAGGTAAATATTTTCGGCTGATCCATATAAAATTTGCCCTTTTCACTCTTTATTTTTCCCCGAAAAAGATAACTGCTTCCTGCTGTAAGCCTGCTTTTTAAATAAGGAGTATTGAAGTAAGTAATGAAAATTTTATCTGTTCCATCACTGCAGACTCCTGTTCCTATTGTCAGATTGCGAAGCTTTTTCCATTTAAAAGCTGCCGGAAGAAAAAGCTCCAATGTAACAGTTTCTCCCTGCGCTGACTGGGAAATTTTTACAGGAGCATCATAGCTTTGATAATCTCGGGGGTAATAATGCAGCAATTCTTCTATGGTATGGACGCCTGTCTTATAAAAAAGCTTCGCTGTCTTTTCACCGATTCCTTTTAAATTAATAATGTCTTCTGAATATTTCATTAGATATTCCTCATAACCACTACACATAGCTTTCATAGCTATATTTTTTATTACGCAAAAAGGACGGTGGAACCGTCCTTTTATCATCATTTCCTATTCCGCAGATATAATATAGTAGTAAATAGGCTGTCCGCCATATTGCAGCTCCACATCACAGGCAGGATACGCCTCTTCAATACGGGCTTTCATGGCTTCGGCCGCCTCTTCAGTTATGTCTTCACCATAATAAACACTGATAAGCTCTAATTCCTCATCCATCATCTCCTGAACCATGCCAAAGGTTACATCTGCAACATCACCGCCTACCGCCAGTATACCGGCATCTCCGATTCCCATGTAATCGCCCTGCTTAATCTCTTTATCATCAATCACGGTATCCCGCACCGCATATGTGACCTGACCGGTCTTAACATTGCCGATCTCTGCTTTCATGGTCTCTTCGTTTTCTTCTGCGCTCATATCAGGAACATAATTGATGATTGCTGTAATTCCCTGAGGAACTGTCCTTGTTGGAATCACAAGGATCTTCTTGTCCTTTACCATCATCTGTGCCTGATTGGCTGCAAGAATAATGTTTTTATTATTAGGAAGAATAAAAATCGTATCGGCGTTTACCTTGTCAATGGCATTAAGCATATCTTCAGTGCTGGGGTTCATAGTCTGGCCGCCTTCAATAATATAGTCAACACCCAGGCCTTTAAAAATTTCATTAATGCCTTCTCCCACGGAAACTGCAATGAAGCCAACCTCTTTATGCTCCATCGGCTCTTCCTGCTCCACTGCCGGTGCTTTGCCCTCTGCCTGTCCAGCCTTAAAGAGCTTTTCCTGGTGTTCGAGACGCATATTATCAATCTTCATATTGGATAACGCACCATACTTAAGAGCCTTCTGGATTGCAAGTCCGGGGTCGTTGGTATGTACGTGTACCTTAACCACATCATCATCCGCCACTACTACAATTGAATCGCCGATGGACTCCAGATATTCCTTAAAATCCATCTCGTTTTTAATATTGAAGTTTCTGTTCAGCATAATAATAAATTCTGTACAGTAACCATACTTGATCTCAATCTCAGCCTGGGCTTCCATATTGGCTTTGACCGGAGATGCACCTGTAACTTCTCCGATCGTCAGATCTATTTCTTTTCCCAGGAACGCATCATACGCACCTTTCAGCACCTGCATAAGCCCCTGCCCGCCGGAATCCACTACACCAGCCTGCTTTAACACGGGAAGCATCTCCGGAGTCTGCTCGAGAACCTCATCTGCGTATTTAATCACTTCATCAAAAAAGAAACCAAGATCATCACAGCCTTCCTCGGCTAATTCCCTTGCTCTTGTAGATGCTCCTTTGGCAACTGTTAAGATAGTGCCTTCCTTAGGCTTCATAACCGCTTTGTATGCCGTTTCTACCGCTTTGTCAAAAGCGTCTGCAAAGACGGGAATATCCAAAGTTTCCTTTTCTCTGATGGATTTCGTAAATCCGCGGAATAACTGGGATAATATAACCCCTGAGTTTCCTCTGGCTCCCCGCAGTGAACCGGAAGAAATTGCTTTGCAAAGGGACATCATATCTGGCTCTTCCATTGCAGCCACATCTTTGGCAGCAGACATAATTGTAAGGGTCATATTCGTTCCTGTATCACCATCCGGCACAGGGAAAACATTAAGGTCGTTAATCCATTCTTTCTTGGATTCCAGATTTTTCGCTCCAGCTAAGAACATCTTTGCAAGGATCTTAGCGTCGATTGTATTAGTCACAGCAAGTCCTCCTCATTAATCAATCACTCTAACACCTTCAACAAAGATGTTTATTTTTTCGATTTCTATTCCCGTAAATTCTTCTACTTTATACTTAACATTACTGATCAGATTGTCAGAAACTGCAAGTATGCTCACACCATAAGCCACAATAACATGGAAGTTAAGTGTCAGCTTATTATTATTGATCACAACATTGATGCCTCTGGTCATGCTGTCTTTTTTCAGCAGTTTTACCAGGCCATCCTTTACATTAATGCCCGCCATTCCAACAATGCCAAAGCATTCCATAGCAACGCTCCCTGCATACTGAGCAATTACTTCATTGTCAATTGCAATATTCCCCATATGAGTGTTCATGGAAGTTTCTTTCATGGAAGAATTTTTCATAGGCTGCCTCCTTATATTTTGAACATATATATTGTATTATAACCTTAAAGGCCAAAAAAAGAAACAAGAATTTTTTAAAATTCTACTTGCATTCTGAATTAATTTCTGCTATCATACAACTGTTGTGTATGTTTATTATCAATTGTTAGGAGGTGCAACGATGGCTAAATGTGATATTTGTGGTAAAGGCGTTCATTTCGGAAATAACGTAAGCCATTCTCATAGAAGATCTAACAGAATCTGGAATTCAAACATCAAAAATGTTAAATGTAAAGTAAACGGAGCTTCCAAAAGAATGCACGTTTGTACAAATTGTTTAAAATCCGGAAAAGTTGAAAGAGCTTAATAAGATTTTAAAGAGCTGACCTTAACGGTCAGCTTTTTTGCTTTATAGGATCAGGCGTCAAAAGGTGCTTGGTAAATTTGAAATTGCCAGATTGCACAAAAGAAATTGCCAAGCTGTTATTTTAGAAAATCCATTTTTCGAAACTAACAGCGTACAATTCCTTTTGTGCAATCTGTCAAGTGCACTTTCTAAAAGCACCTTTTGACACCTGAATCCTGTTATACAAAAAGCCCTCCGAGGATTCTTATGCTCTTTTTCCCATCTCGTAATCCTGCTTTAATTCCTCATAAATTCTATTGATCACAAGCACCATCTCATGATCTCCCGCTATATTATCCGGATGGAACATTTTAATCAGATCCTTGTAACGCTTTTTAAGCGCCAGGTGACTGTTAACGCCCTGAAACAGCATTTCTGCCATATCCAGGCTCTTTTCCTGCCGCGTATAGCTTAAATGAGCATTTCTGTCGGCTTCAAGCATAAGCCTGTCCCGCTCAATTTTCCTGCGCTCTGCCTCAAGTTGGGCAAATCCACTTTTTAAAATTTCCATTTTTTTATCGAAAAAAGCCTCATCCTGCTTCAGCCGCTTTCGTTCAATGACCAGCCGGTGGTTTACCTCTGTCATCTCTGACTGAAACTGCTGTCTTTCTTTAATCAGCTTGTCCTCCATGCGTTTCAGCTCACTGCGTTCCATTTGAAGACGTATATTTTCCTTAAACAGCCAGGCCTTTAAATCATTCAATTCATCCTTGCCGCCATCTACCAGTGTTTTTTCAAACTCCTGTTTTTCCATGGTCTTTTCAGAACTTTCCATATCAATCTCCCATGCTGCAAATTCCTTCTATTGAAGATAACAATTATAACCTATCAGTAATAAAAGTGCTATAATGATCAACGCAATAAGATAATGATGTGCAAGAAAAAGCATAAGCAGCATTCCAACTGCAATCCAAAAAGCGATAAATCCAATCAGTTTTTTCATGCGTATCCACCTACTTATGCTTCTTACTTTATCTTATGCAGTTACCTTAAAATTATTTCCCATCATCCGCCTCTTCCGGGAAAGCAATATCTACCGCAGAAGCATCATCAATCATTTCATCCTTGGGCGCTGTAAATTTGTCTACAATATCAGGAATCATATCCAAAACCTTGGTAACGGTATCCTGATTTTTGATATTTACAAGCTTCGTGCTTCCATTCTTGATCACCAAAACCGCGCTGGGAGTAAGCTTTCCTGAAAATCCGCCGGCACCGCCTGTTTTTTTGTCCGCTGTGCTGGCCCCGGCTCCCACACCAAATGTAACATCCACAAGAGGCAAAATAATAGTATCGCCAATCTGAGTAGCCTCCCCAACAACTGTCTTGGTTGACAAAACAGTATTCATTCCTTTCATTAAAGATTCTATTACTCCTGTAAAATTATTTTCTGCCATTTAAGCTGCCTCCCTTTTAAATAATTTGAGTAAACGACGCAAATCCCTGTTAAAATAAACAATCCATGCCGCCTTGATCAATTTAAAAACTGTAATTTTTCCTTTTATAAAAAGATCGCCTTCCACAATCTGCCTGTCAAAATCCGGTGTAATATCTATATGGTTGCCAAGAAGGGGATATAACATACCATAGACTGCCAGAACCTGTCCTGTTCCGGCAGGATCACCGGTGCCGATCAGAAGCTTCCCTTTAAGCTTCTTAGGCAGAATACTTTTAAGAAGGGACAAAGCCTGTACTGAACACACACTTAAGGCCCGCTTGAAAGTATCACTTTTTATAATTTTAATATAGTACCTGATGTTTTTTATAATATGATTTATCTTATCATATATTTGGATGATTGTGTACTTAATATTTTTGATCACAGACCAGAGCTTTTTCAAAAATTTTATGAGACTTGCCTCTTCTTCCTCCTCCTGTCTGTGATGGTCTTTGTTCTGCTTATTATCTCCCGTGTTTTTTGGCTCTTCCTGTTTTAGCTCCTCCTGGATTTTTCCAGCGCTTTGCTCCTCTTTTTCTTCTTTTGCAGCCGGAGTTTTTTGAATGTCCTTCTTTTTTGACTTCGGTTTCTTCCCCGGATTATCTGATCTGAATATTGTAAAACAAAGTACCCTGACTCTCACATAGGCAGCCTCAGGATAACAAAACACCGCATTTATAATATGAAGCAGCCACGTAACTTTTACTTTGACTGCCGCCGGAATCTCCTCTTCCACCTTTCGATGTGCCGTAATCCGGTAACGAATTGGCACAAACAAAACCAGAATTACCAGTGTCAATATGATTCCCAGTACCACCAATAGGATAATACCCAGGATTTTTAAAATCATTAGCAATATCGAAACCATTTAATTACTCCGCGATCATGTTTTGGCTTTCTGCTTTAAATATTCTTTCAAATTACAGTTCCCCATTGCCGCCACACACTCCTGTGTAATCTTTACAATGATCTGAACTGCTTCTTCGTATCCGGATGCGATTCCCACAATGACCGGCGGATGAAATCTGTAATATTTCTGCTTAAGATAAGCGCTGTGAAATATCTCCAGCTGATCTGCTCCGGAGGCTGTCGTTACCACATAAACCTGCACTCCGGCATGATGCTTCAGTTTCCGCTTTACCTTAACCGGATCAGTAACAGTATCGC
>USJG01000119.1 GCA_900554925.1 uncultured Lachnospiraceae bacterium | reverse complement strand
CGAATTTTTTTTGATTAGATAACTCTTCTAATATAACTTCATTTTTTTCTGACATATTTTGTGTAATATCTATTTTAGAAAAATCATATTTTTCTCCATCCTGGTCATAGTTGACAGATGTGAGAGGGTAACCTTCTTCGTCATAAGTGAATTCTGTCCATGCACCATAGGCATCTTCCCGGCGAATAATATTTCCAGATTCGTCATAACTGTAAGTCCAAAAGTCAGCGGTTTCGTTCCCCTTGGAATCCAGCTGGATTTTTTTCTGAGGCAGACCGGAAGCATCGTAGGTCCAGGCATACCAGTAGTAAACGAGGCTTCCATCGAGGGATTCGGATTTGGATTCCATAAGCCTGCCTGATTCATCAAAGAGATAAGTTACCTTATAAGACTGGTCTGTCGGAAGCTGCAGAAGGGTTCTTCCGGCTTCGTCAATCTCAAAAGTACACTCATCCACTGTTTCTAAAAGGATGTCATCTGGCGTGTACCGTTCAAATCCATCGTACAGCGCGCTTTCTGTATAGATAGGCGCACGGTAGGAACTGATCTGTCCATCCTGGTCGGTACGGTGGATGTATTCTCTTGCCAGAAGTTTGACGGCAGAGCCGGATGCGGCTTCTTTTTCTGAGTTTGAATTTTGTTCCAGGCTTTCCGTGCCGACGGATACATCAGAAGATATGCTGCTTTCGTTTGATTTACCAGCCTCTGAAGCATCGGACGGTTCGGCGTTGCCCACACCGCAGCCCGATAAAGAAAGCAGCAATACACAGGTGAGAACAGATAAAACTTTTTTCATACGCAATCATTCCTCCAAGAATATAAATTTGTATTCGCATTATAAACATTACTAATTATACATCTAATAATGCGAAAAGGTCAACGATATATGACTATGAACAATCTGCGAAAACATTTTGTTATGACCATTATTTGTCGGTAAATAATTATTGATTTGTTGTCGGTAATCAATTATAATATAGGTGCTGGCAAGTAAAAGGAGGTGAACATGTCGCCACAAAGACGGGGACGGCCTGTGGAAGCAAATCCCAAAAATATTCGTCTTGATATCCGAATAACAAAGGAAGAATTGAAAATTCTTGACGATTATTGTGAAAGAAAGGGCGTAAAACGCCCACAGGGTTTGCGTGACGGAATTAAAGCCCTTGAAAAAATGTAAAGGAAGTGGCGTTCACTGGCAAGTGTTATTCTACGCCACTTCCACATACAGCCCCACCGCAAGACGGCGAGCCGCATAAATATTATACAATGTGCGGTTTTCTCTTGCAAGCGGCTTGTGACAGATTGACAGATAATCGAAAGGACTGAAAAGCATGATTAATATTTTGGAATCATTATACGATGGTAATCTTTCCCTTGAATCCGTTGTTGAAAACCGTAGCCCAGAACATCAAAAGGCTGTTAAAACTGCTTATGAACTGATGGATGCCCTGGAAAAGAAGCTTAATGCAGAGGAAACAGAACTTCTGGATAAAGCAACAGAAGCATGGAATATTGAAAGCGGATATTATGCAACAGAACGTTTTGTCTGCGGCTACTGTCTGGGCACATTGATGATGCTGGAAGTCATGGAGAAACGAGATTCGCTGGTCGTTCGGCAGGAGGAATAGTATGGGCATTTTAGAGGATTTATACAGTGGAAGAATTTACCCCTCAGAAAAGATTGTTCCCAAAGAAAAGAACTACCGCACGATCAGTAAAGAGGTTGGAGAATTCAGGGAATATTTTCGGAAAAAGATAGCTCAGGAAGATAAAGAAAAGTTCAATCAATGGGGCGAGCTTGTCCACGATACACACTATATGGAGTGTTACGCTAATTTTTCTTATGGATTTCGGTTAGGAATCCTGCTTCTTATTGATGTATTGACTGATTATGAAATGTCAGGGGAATAACATCAGATATTAAATTTTAACCGAATAAGGATATGAAAAATAGTAGGAAGCAAGCGTTATCCAATGCACTGGATAGACGCTTGCTTTTGAAAAATTTATCATTGAAAAAGTAATTGGATAAGGAGGCTCTTATCTTCTGATTCTGCCGCCTATTTTGTTTTAAATTTGCGAGATCGGACCGTGCTCCCCATCCATGAAGTTCTAAACCATTTATCGAATTTTCTTCTCTTTCCTCAGAGAAATTCCAAACGGTTTCTTTATAAGCTGTATGGTAATCGCTTTTACATTTTCCCCAGAGAAGATCATTCGGAAAGCATCGTTAAGGTTATCCACTTTGATATAATCTGTTTTTGGCTTCATACCTCTTAATCTCTCCCTACTTCATTTTTCAAGAGCTAATTGATACCACGCGTCATCAGCTGTGGCTGTTAATCGAATGTCCTTCCCTTTGCAACGAATTTTCAGCAGTTTTGCAATCCGTTCATCTTGCAGAGGGTATGCTTCGTGCTTGCTGTTGATCAGGCCCATCAGATAAAAACGGGTATCAAATGGATTATCCGAAGTAGTCATAGCAAACGCAAGCCCACCGTGATAGGGTTCTTTGCGGCTGGTCGGGAATCTTTTTGTATTGAGTGTTAAGATCAGTTTCCGGACATCCTCATCTTCATAACTGCTAAACACAATTAACACAGAGCTTGCCGTGATCTCTACATTGCCCTCAAAGTAATAATAACGTTTTTCGCCAGAAGTCCACGTAGTATAGAATTTGTCAAAATCTTTTTTGGTTAATGTGTCTTTTTCAAAAATAGCTCGCAGCGCCTTATCTTGAAAGTCCTGATCGGAGCGAATACCTGTGATTAGGCTTGCCTTCAAAACGTTATCCCTTTTATATATTTTCAAGAGTGCGCCAGTAGTATCGGCGGAACTTCCCGAAGAAGTGTAGTAACAATTATATTCCCCGATAAAGCGGGAGTCATATTTTGAAGTACCTTTGTATCGTATATTGGCATTCTCGGCTAAATCTTCATTCAGAAATTGCCAGGGAGATATTGAAGGGCTGAGGTTCGCATTAAAAAAACGCACAATTTTATTGACTACATAGGGGGTGGGAATGTAATCTTCCCGATAACAAGCAAAACAAATAGCGTAGGACGGAAGCAGGTTATCGTTTTCAATAGGTTTATTTTTTACTGTATAAGCCGTGTTCTTGCTGGACTGAACAGCGTAAGGAGTAGTTCCCAATTTACTCCACATAAATTTATAATTGGCGCGAAATAAACGTGCTTCATCCTCTGTCAGGCGGTTTTTCCGAACCGCTCTTTTTTTATTTTCCCCCATACTTTTCCCTCCTGTTGCTATCTTAATTTTAATATTGTACCAAGTCGCTAGCGCGACGGCTAGCCCCAGGTACGTGTTTTCACCACTTTTTTCAAAAAAAGTAGCAGTTTTTGGATATATGTTGTATTGTTGAGTTACCACACTTAACATTTAACACATAAACCGCCAACTGCTATGATTAGTTTAACATGGATTCCCAAACTCAACAACTACATTTCTTATCTTTTTCCAAGACCCCCTCCTTGAAAGTTCAGTAACCTGCTGATCTGTTACTACATCTTTTCTTTCCAAGGAGGTTCCGTCATGGATTATTTAAAAGTTTACCGGGAGATGATCTCCCTGCGTGGCCTTACTGACCACACTGTAACCTCTTATTCTACTTATATCCGCTCTTATCTGGATTACCTGCAGGATATTCTCATCAAACAGCCAGAGGATGTCTCCTGGGCCGAACTCCGGGATTTTATCCGCTGGCTTCAGAAGGAACGTTCGCTTTCTGACCGCACCATAAACCACTGCATTTCCCAGCTCCGTTTCTTTACCATGTATGTTCTCCATAAGTCCTGGGATCCTACTCAGCTTCCTATGCGGAAGTTTGATTCCTATCTCCCCTTTGTCCCTTCCCGGGAAGAAATGCAAGTTTTCCTTTCTTCTATTACGGATCTGAAATTTAAAGCGCTCCTCTGCCTCATGTTTTCTTCCGGGCTTCGGATTGGCGAAGTCCGGCATTTAAAATGTTCCGATATCGAACACTCCAAAAACAGAATCCTGGTCCGCTCATCAAAAAACCGCTCCTCCCGCTACGCACAGCTTTCTGAACAGGCATGGCTGCTGGTCCTGCAATACTGGTATTCCCTTCCAGCTGATGTGCGCCCGCGTGACTGGCTTTTCCCTCAAAAAAAAGACCCTTCCAAGCCGATCGACCATCAGCGTGTCCCTGACTTTATCCTGGCCCACGAAAAACGCCTTGGCTGGGAACACCGCTTTACCTGCCATACCTTCCGTCATGCTTTTGCTACCTATCACTATGAAGACGGTACGGATCTTCTCACTTTAAAAGCACTGATGGGGCATCGTTCGATTGCTTCCACAACAATCTATGTGCATCTGTCTTCCCGCACTTTTTCTTACGCCCCCAATCCCTTTGATAAGATGGGAGGGATGCTCCATGAGTAAGTTCAAGATCCAAAAGATCTGGCAGGATTCCTATGAGGATTACTGTCAGTCCGGACATTCCCAGTCAGAAGAACAGCGGAAAACTTCCCGTGCAATCCTCACCTGCAAGTCCGGCAGGCTTGGGGTCAACGTCAGTGAGTGCAGCGAATGCGGACACATGGAATTCCACAATAATTCCTGCCGGAACCGGAACTGCCCCATCTGTCAGGCTGTGCTCAAAGAGATCTGGGTTGATAAACGCAGGGCGGAAGTCATTGATTCCCCTTACTTCCATGTGGTGTTTACGCTCCCCCACGAACTCAACCCTCTGCTCTGCTGTAACCAAAAGCTTCTCTACGGGCTGCTCCATAGATGCTGTGCCGAAACTCTTCTGGAACTGTCTTCCGATAAAAAATACCTTGGAGCACAGCCTGGGATCATCCAGGTACTCCACACCTGGAACCAGGAACTGGATTACCATGTCCATATGCACTGCATCATCTCCGGGGGAGGGCTTACTTCTGACCGCAGGACCCGGAAGTCTTCCGCAAAGTTTTTCATCCCGGTCAAAGTCCTCCGGGAGAAGTTTAAAGGGAAATATCTCTCCCTCCTGGACGCCCTGCACCAACAGGAAAGGCTCATTTTTCCTTCTTCCTGCCGGGCATTACAGCAGCCCCCGGAATGGAAAACTTTTAAAAACAATCTTTACGGGAAAGACTGGTGCCCTTACATCAAAGAAACCTTCAACGGGTTTGGTAACGCCATCGAATATCTGGGACGCTATACCCACCGGATTGCGGTCTCCAACAACCGGATCCTTTCCGTTACGGAAACAGAGGTTACTTTCTCTGCGCGCGGCAGGAAACCCGGGGATCCAAAGCGGCAGATCACTCTCCGCCATGGAGAGTTTATCCGGCGCTTCCTGATGCATGTGCTCCCTGCCGGTTTCCAGAAGATCCGCTATTATGGATTCCTCAACAACCGGATGAAGTCCAGAAACCTGAAACTGATCTTTCGGATCCAGGGCGGCCAGCGGTTCCGCCAGCGCTATGCTGGCCTCTCCATGGCAGAACTGCTTAAAGCCATATGGAACATTGATCTGGCTGTCTGCCCGGAATGCGGCTGTGCAGCCATGCGGCAGATGGGGAGGAGCTATGCTCCTTTCCCATAAACTAAAGTTTTTTTCATACCGATTTTTTAAGGCCTTCCTGCGGAAGGTCTGCGAAGCATGCCCGGAAATCCGTTTGCTATCAGAAATTTATCCGATCTTTCAACTTTTCATAGAAAATGGGAACTTTTTCGGCTCTCCGGAAAGATACAATCCCCATAAGTTTTCCGGCTGATCGTCCGCGAATTGGTACAATTGGAAAGAATCACATTCAGAGCAGTTCCGTTTTACTCAGAACTGCTCTTTTTCTCGCTCTGAATCTGATACTTTCCTAAAGAATTATAGCATCCCTCAAGTATATCAATCAATAAACCTATACGAAAATTATATGTATATTTTTATTTTAAAAACTTTTTTGCTATTTTTTCTAAATGAATAGGATGATATGCTTTGACTATCACAAAACAGTAGGAGGCAATGATGATGGTCGAAGTATAACGACAATAGAAAGCTCAATATCATTTCGTGTCTGCCCAGCGGCAGAAAGAAAAAAACCGCTGATGGGCAGGCCGCTTTTTCATGGAAATGTTAGGAGACCGCCTTTCTGAAACATTAAAATTGTAAGTACACTAAAGACTTCTCTCATCAGCGGCAAGGAGAAATGCCGCGATGAGAGAAGTTTTTTTCTACCACTACCGTTCCCCGCCTTCCAGGAATTTGAAACTCATTCACTTTCAAATTCCTGGAGGTAACGGCTATGACTAAAAATAAGGAAGAAAGGGCAAATTACTGTCTTTACATAGATGGGCAGGCTGTGCCGGTGAGCGAACAGGTTTACCACGTATATCAGCATTATGAGCGTAAAGAGGAATACTTTACCAGCGATTTGAAGCGGGAAAGATTTCAAAAGGAGACAGCAGCTTTCCTGCCGAGCAGAGAGGATTCCTATGAGCGGCTGCTGGAAAAGGAGCACCAGTTTTCCAGTCCGGATTTGTCAGTGGAGGAGCAGGCTATTTTTTCAGTCTGGCTTGAAAAAATGTTTCAATGCTTGTCTGCGGACGAAAAGACTATGATTCATAAACTTTATTTTGAAGAAAAGCCTGAACGTATTGTCAGTATGGAGCTTGGAATTTCCAAAACTGCCCTGCATCATCGAAAAGTCAAACTGCTTCAGAAATTAAAAATTTTTTTGGAAAACATGGGAGAAGCATAGACCAGAACAGTCCCGTCAGCGAGGAAATAAGTGAAGGGGGATTTCCCTTCGCGCAGCTTGATAACTGAAGATACGGCATTATCGGCACATAACTCATATACGAGCGAAGCAGGCACGCCGCGAAGATAAGCAGCTGAGGAGGTGAAGTATAGCTGTTTTGAGCGATCAACGTCAGCCTGCAACCCAAAGGCGGCACTTTGGGCGCGATGACTATATGGGGGAATAATGATACTTCCTCACGGCCTCCTAAAGACTTGGGGGGAACCCTGCGGCGCACGAGGAAAACGACGCTGCGGAGTTATGACAGCTGCTGCCAGCAGAGACCAGGGCACGGATAATGTCCCCATCGTCAGGGTGCGTGGCAAATATGACGAAATGAAAGAGATAAAAGGGCGGCTGCATTGAAATTGGACATTTTCAATGGCCCATATAAGTAAGTGCGGCCGCTTTTTTCAAAATTAGATACCATGCG
>USJG01000118.1 GCA_900554925.1 uncultured Lachnospiraceae bacterium | reverse complement strand
GCTGCGGCTGCAGTTCAAATCTGGTGACGGAAGGTCCCTGGCTGATGTCTGTAATCGTCACGCTTACCCCAAAGGTCTGCAGGGTCTGCTGTAGTCTGAGGGCAGTTCCCTTTAATTCATACAAAGTGTTTTCTGTAAGTTCATATACGCCTTTGGTAAGTATTGATATTGGTGGAAATACATATTTCCTCTGATTATTTACATATATATTTTGCTTGCTACTTACTCTTTTTTCTTCTTCTGGTAATTTAACCCCACAATAACAGCAAAAATTTCCTTTTACATCTGCATTGCAACTTGGACATCTCATTTGTATTTCTCCACAGCAAATCTATCTTTTTCCCCTAAAGTATACTTTTACGTCATTATCCCCATTTGTATAATAAATAATAGTTAATATTGTACAAACAGGAGACATTTGTGTCAAGGAATGGACAGTCTATATATCTGATCTATTTTTTCTTGTCCTTTGGTTACTGCTCTTGCAAGTACCCATCATTTTCTGTCTTAATAGAACAAGCCCCTGCAACTTAGCAGAGGCTCGTTAATTTAATCACAGTTAATATCATCATGGGAAATTGATGAATTTTCATAAATTGCATCACTTGGAAGATCTATAAAGTCATTCCAGAAAACACATGTCCGGCTTGCATCAAGCTGCACTTGTTCAAAAAGGCCATGAATAGTTTTCAAATCTTTATATTCTTCTATTGCGTCTATATCGCTATTTACATCATAAATACAATCTTTCCCATCATCAAAAATTACGTGTAATAAATAGCCCTTTAACGGCCTCACACTCTTTATTCTTGGTATCATTCCAACACCTCCCAACGGGAAAGAGCCACTTATAAAGGCGGTAGCTTCCTTAAATTCTGGCTTTCCCACATTTCAAGTAATTCTTTCTGATTCTGGCTCATCCACTCTTTTACAAGTTCTTGAGCTTTCTTTGGTAAATCTCCTTCAGTCATTTCCATTGTTCTCAAATCAAAGATTCCGATATGTTCACCATACAGAGCATGTATATGGCTTGGATCATGTTCTTTCGGCTTGAAAAACATTTTGATAACAATTCCGTAAAATCTACTGATCTCTGGCATTGTTTCAACTCCCTTCTTTACCTGCTTTTTACACTTTATTTCTAATGTTTTATTAATAGCTTTTTGCATTACTTCCAATGTTGATTATTTTTCTTCATCTTCCACATATTTTATAATGTTCCCTGGCTGCATATCTAATAACTTGCAAATCTTTTCAAGTGCAATGATACCGACCATTTCATCACGTCTTAAAGATTGAATAGCATTTTCACCTAATAATTTTTCTTTCCGAAGTCTTGAGGTGTTATAACCACTTGCTTTTAGTGATTCTAATACTTTAAACTTATATACAAACATTTTAGCATTTCCCATCTTAATAGAATAAGCCCCGGCAGCTTAGCAGGGGCTTGTTAATTCAATCCCAGTTAATAGCATCATGGGAAATAGTTTCCCCGTTTTCAATTTCCTTTCCTGCCTCTTCCAGTTCTTCCCTTTCTGCCGGTGTTAATTTCGTAAAATCCGGATCCCATGCAAGCACTAACTTTTTGATAAATTCCAATGCAAAATTCTGCTCGCTTTCCGGTAAAATTTCCATCAGATCAATAGCTTCTTTTGTTGCTGTACTCATATTATCAATCTGCATCTTTAATATTTCCTTTCATACCTTTATTTTACTTTATTTGCAATGTATAAGCAATATGTTTTACATTAATTTTAATGCTTTTCATAGGAATACATGGAAATATATTAAATTACATGTTTTTGGCCTCTAAATAAGGAAGAATATTTTCAAAAAGCTGTCGCACCACAGGAGCCGCCACCTGGCCTCCATAATAAACTCCCTGCGGATTATGGATAATGGCGAGCGCAAGCACCTGTGGATCATCTGCCGGTGCAAACCCCAGAAAAGAGGCAATATATCTTCCGCTGCCTCTGGGAAGTGTCTGGCTGGTTGCCGTTTTTCCTCCCACTCTTGCACCCTCCACATATCCGTTTTTGCCTGAACCATTTTCCACCACCTGCTCCAGGATCATTCTCATAGTGGCAGAGGTTTCCTCTGATACAATATGCTCCGTTACCGGATACGAGAACTTTTCAATTTCCGTTCCTTCTCTGTCGGAGGTCATGACTGCCAGATGAGGCGTGATTCGGTTTCCTCCGTTTATAATGGCGGAAGCTGTTGTTGCAAGCTGAATAGGGGTAATCTGAAAAGACTGTCCGAAAGATACGGTAGCCAGTTCAACCGCTTTCATATCTTCCATTTTATGCATAATCGTTCCCGCTTCCCCCGGCAGATCCACTCCTGTCTTATTTAGAAGGCCAAATTGTGTAAAGTAACTGTAATATCTTTCTACTCCCAGTCTCAACCCTACCGTAATAAATACCGGGTTGCAGGTGTTTATGAAACTGTGCGCTCTTCCTTAAATTGGGGCTCTAATCTGCCGTCTCCATATACCAGAATATGATCAATGTCCAAAAGGATCTGCCCGGCCCAGGCTTTTTCTATAAGATTTTCTTTTTGAATGGCTTCTCTGATCTGTGTAAGGCGGCACTCATAGCTATTGTATTTCTGATTTCTCTGGTTTATGCTTTCTATTTTATTGTTTAGTGCTTCCATTTTTCCGGTTAACTGTGTATGATACCTTTGAAACTCCTGATCACTGACTACTTCTGTCAATAATTTTTCCATCAGCAGGTCTTTTTGGGCTGTCAGCTTTTTCTGTTCCTTTATAAGACTTTTTAATTCCTTTTCATTTTCTTCGGGCTTAAGCGCCTTTCTTATAAGCTCCAACAGTTCCTTTAGGAACTGTTCCTCTTCCAATGCCGGATTCAGCTTTTCTGCCGCTTCTTTATTAAGAAGG
Source organism: uncultured Lachnospiraceae bacterium (assembly GCA_900554925.1). Classification (GTDB taxonomy): domain Bacteria; phylum Bacillota; class Clostridia; order Lachnospirales; family Lachnospiraceae; genus Suilimivivens. The sequence continues at coordinate 4,298 of USJG01000118.1, read as the reverse complement.
TTCAGGATTTGATTTTCTCTTATGTTTGGTCCGTCACAGCCTTTGGGATTGGCACCCTTTCTTGTTCTGCCATTTTTTAAGAAGGTAGAGCATTTCCACACTGCTCCCTCCCCGCTTTCTTTTGTCCCTCCTGCTCTGTAATAATAGCTTCCACATTCCGCACAAATCAGCTTATGAGAAAACTGGTACTTTCCAGCATAACACATTTTCCTTCTGCCTCCATTATGATTGGACGTTCTTAACCGCAGGATGCTCAGCACCTCATCCTGATATTCTTTGGAAACAATAGGCGGCAGGGCATTTTCCATATAAATCCAGTTATCCTCCGGCACCTTCTCATATTTCCTGGTATCAAAGTCATAAGACCGGGTATTTAAGACCATTGTTCCGTGTGCCCTGGGCGTATATAGCATTTTTCTCCACTGAACCTCCGAAATTTTCTGTCCGCTCCTTGTCCTGGCTCCCAGTTCATACATGATATTGCTTATGCTGTAAAATCCTTTCCCCTCCTTTGCCAGTCTGAAAGCGGTCCTATAGTATGCTGCTTCCTGCTCGTTTACTTCATAAACATTCTTTTTTACCTTATTCCAGCCAAACATCTCACAGGTAATATTTAATCCGCTTTTTTTCTCCTGTCTCCTTCTGTGGGCATTTTTAATTTTTTTGGAAAGTTCTCTGCTGAAATCCTCTGCCAGTATAGCCTTGATGCCGGAAATCAGATTATCATCAGGCGTGTAAAACTTTCCTTCTATATAAATATACAGCTTTAATTGATTTTCTGTGAGCCTGCTTAAAAAAAAATACCAGTCCTTTGCCGACCGCATAAGCCTGTCTATGGATTTGATCATTACAATGTCAAATCTGTCTCTCTCCATATCCTTGAGAAGTTTTTGATATTCGCTTCGCTTATATGCCACGGTGCCTGTTTCTGATTCTATGTACTGCTTTGCAATGACCCATCCCTTCTTTTCTGCGATTTCCCTGCTTTCCATGACCTGGGCTTCCAGGGCATTTCTCTGGCTTTCCTCCTCTGTGCTGCATCTGTTATAAATCCCCACTCTTTCCACTTGTTCTACCGCCTCGCTTCCTGGTCAATCACATTTTTTATATTGTTTTTTTCCTCTGCGGTAAGGAAACCTTCCTCAAAAAGCAATTCTGCAATTCTTCCATAAATCTGTTTTTTAATAATTTCTGACTTTATCGTTACGCCTGCCTTCCCCATTCTGCACATCCCATTTCTGTTTTATTAAATATATTCTTTTTTAATGAAATTAATGAAACAACATTGACTTTAGTGCTTTAAACTAGTATAATCTGATACGCAGTAAATTATTTACTGCAATATTTTATATTTGGAGGAAACCATTATGAAAAAAGTACTTGCATTACTTATGACCGTTGCTATGGTCGGCAGTCTTATGGCCTGTGGAAGTTCTGAGACACAGGAAACTGCACCTGCCGAAAGCAGCACGGAAACAACAGAAGATGCTTCCGCTGAAAACGAAGAAGCAGCAACTGAAGCAGACACAGAAGCTTCTGCAGACGACGCTACATACACAGTCGGCATCTGCCAGCTGATGCAGCATGACGCATTAGATGCTGCCACACAGGGCTTTATGGATGCATTAACAGAAGCATTAGGCGATAAGGTTACCTTTGATGTGCAGAATGCTCAGGGTGATTCCAATACCTGCTCTACCATCATTAACAGCTTTGTTTCCAACGATGTAGATCTGATCATGGCAAATGCAACTCCTGCTCTTCAGGCTGCAGCAGCAGGAACAAATGAGATTCCCATTCTCGCAACTTCTGTAACAGAGTATGGCGTAGCTCTTGAAATCGATGGCTTTGACGGTACTGTAGGCGGCAACATCTCCGGAACCTCTGACCTTGCTCCCCTTGACGGACAGGCAGATATGCTGGCAGAACTGTTCCCGGATGCTGAAAACGTTGCTCTGTTATACTGCTCCGCTGAAGCAAATTCTCAGTATCAGGTAGATACTGTTAAATCATTCCTTGAAGAAAAAGGTTATAGCTGTGAATACTATGCATTTTCAGATTCTAACGACCTTTCTTCCGTTGTGACAAACGCTGCAAATAATTCTGATGTTATTTATGTTCCTACGGACAACACAGCAGCTTCCAACACAGAACTGATCAACAATATCTGTCTTCCTGCCGGTGTTCCCGTTATCGCAGGCGAAGAAGGTATCTGCGCAGGCTGTGGTGTTGCTACTTTATCTATCAACTACTACGATCTGGGTGTTGCTACCGGTAAGATGGCTGCAAAGATTCTTGGTGAAGGCGCTGACATTTCCACAATGCCTATTGAATACGCACCTAACTTCACAAAGAAATACAATGCTGCTAACTGTGAAGCATTAAACATCACAGTTCCTGATGATTACGAAGCAATTGCAGAATAATCATTTATAAAGTATAATAGACAGCGGGAGAAGGATTTCTCTCGCTGCTTTTGTTAAATTGGATCTGTTGGAGGAAATCAATGAACATCTTAAATTTACTGAACGCACTGCCGGGAGCAGTTGCTCAGGGACTCATCTGGGGGATTACAGCTATCGGCATTTACATCACTTACCGTATTCTGGATATTGCCGATCTGACCGTTGACGGTTCCTTGTGTACAGGCGGCGCCGTCTGTATTGTAATGATGCTTTCCGGTCACAATGTTTTTGTTTCTATTATTGTAGCTACTTTAGCCGGCATGGTAACGGGACTGGTAACCGGACTTTTTCATACCTTTATGGGAATCCCCGCCATCCTGGCAGGTATCCTTTCACAGCTTGGACTATATTCTATCAATCTTAAAATCATGGGAAAAGCAAATCAGGCAATTAACGTGGACAAATATGACCTTTTGGTTTCTTTACGATATATTAAGGGTGTAGTGTTTTATAAAAATCCTATTTTTGTGGTTGCCCTTACCATTATTATCTTAGTTCTTGTTTTGTATTGGTTCTTTGGAACAGAATTAGGCTGTGCCCTCCGTGCTACCGGATGTAATGGCAATATGGCGAGAGCACAGGGAATAAATACGGATCATTCCAAGGTGCTGGGCCTTATGATCTCCAATGGCCTTGTAGGCTTATCCGGCGCCCTGCTTGCTCAGTATCAGGGCTTTGCCGATATTAATATGGGACGCGGCGCTATTGTTATAGGTCTTGCCGCAGTGATTATAGGCGAGGCTGTTTTTGGCCGCATTTTTAAAAATTTTGGCTTTAAGCTGATTGGAGTTGCCCTTGGCTCCATTCTCTATTACATCGTGCTTCAGACAGTGATATGGCTTGGCATTGACACAGATTTACTTAAATTTTTATCTGCGATCGTTGTTGCCATATTCCTTGCCATTCCCTTCTGGAAAAACAAATACTTTGGCAAATCAGCGTTAAAGAAGGGAGGCAAAGGCAATGCTTGAAATTAAAAATGTAACCAAAGTTTTCAATCCCGGAACCGTAAATGAAAAACTGGCTTTAGACAACTTCTCCCTTACTCTTAAGGATGGTGATTTTGTCACTGTTATCGGAGGCAACGGCGCAGGTAAATCTACCATGATGAACGCCATTGCAGGGGTATGGCCCGTTGATTTTGGCCAGATCCTTATTGATGGAATTGATGTTACCAAGCTCCCTGAGCATAAACGCGCTAAATTTCTGGGACGCGTTTTCCAAGATCCTATGACCGGTACTGCCGCTACTATGGGAATTGAAGAAAATCTCGCACTTGCAAAACGACGGGGACACAAACGGTTTCTGCGTCCCGGTATTACCAGGAAAGAGCGTGAGGAATATAAAGAGCTGTTAAAAATCCTTGGCCTTGGACTTGAAAGCCGCTTAACCTCAAAAGTAGGACTTTTATCCGGCGGACAAAGACAGGCCCTGACTCTCCTGATGGCAACACTTCAGAAACCCAAGCTGCTTTTGTTGGATGAGCATACAGCCGCTCTGGACCCTAAGACCGCAGCAAAGGTTTTGGAAACTACCGAATATATTGTCAACAGAGATCACCTTACCACCCTTATGATCACGCACAACATGAAAGATGCCATCACTCATGGCAACCGGCTGATCATGCTGATGGATGGAAAGATCATACTGGATATCAGTGGAGAGGAAAAGAAGAAACTAACTGTTGAAGATTTACTTCATAAATTTGAGGCGGCCAGCGGCGAAGAATTTGCCAATGACAAGGCAATCCTGGGCTAAAAATCATATGAATATATGTATTAAGCTGATTCAGGCTTCTTTACAATAATATTTTTATATCTACTGGGTTACAGC
>USJG01000117.1 GCA_900554925.1 uncultured Lachnospiraceae bacterium | reverse complement strand
GGTTATCTGCCTGAAATCCCTCCCTTATATTTAGACATGACGGTGGGAGAATATTTGCTCTTTGTGGCAGAATTAAAAAAGATTCCACCCAAAGAGCGCAAAAAGCAAATTGATGAGGTGATGGAGCTTACCATGATTTCTGATATGGCAGGCCGCCTTATCAAAAATCTCTCTAAAGGGTACAGGCAACGTGTAGGGCTGGCACAGGCAGTGCTGGGCTATCCTGAAGTAATTATTTTAGATGAGCCTACCGTAGGCCTCGATCCCAAGCAGATTATTGAGATCAGAGATCTGATTAAAAAATTAGGGGAAAAGCATACGGTAATTTTAAGCTCTCACATTTTGTCCGAGGTACAGACAATATGCGATGAGATTATGATTATTTCCAAAGGACGGCTGGTGGCCTGCGATACACCGGAAAGGCTGACCCATCTGATGAGTGGAAATGTAAAGCTTGAACTTACAATTCTGGGCACAGAAGAAAAGGTAAAAGAAGCCCTTCGATCCCTGTCGGGAATACAGGCATGTCATTTTGAACCTATAGATGAAAAGAATTGCGTCAAAGTGATCCTTGAGACAGAGGCGAAGAAAGATATTAGAGAAGAGCTTTTTTATACACTTGCAGAAAAAAAGCTTCCGATCATGTCCCTGAATCGTCTTGAAGAATCTCTGGAGGATGTTTTCCTTGCCCTTACGCAGGAAAATTCCGCTGAGAACGGAGACAGGGAGAAAGAAGATGAAGAAAAAGAAGATAAAGAGCAGGAGAACCCTCCTGTCAGCAGTGAGGAAGAAGGAGGCACAGAGCAATGACAGCAATTTATAAAAGAGAACTTAAGTGCTATTTTCATTCGTTTTTAGGGGCGCTTTTTATTGGGGCAACGCTGTTTTTGTTAGGAATTTATTTTGCGGTATATAATCTTTTCATGGGATACCCCTATATTGGCTATGCCCTGTCCTCTGTAGTGTTTTTATTTCTGATCAGTTTTCCGGTACTGACCATGCGTATCCTGGCGGAGGAGCGGCATCAGAAGACGGATCAGTTGATCCTTACATCACCGGTCAGTGTAAGCGCCATTGTAATTGGAAAGTTTCTGGCACTGGCAACTGTTTTTGCCATTCCTGTAGCTATTATCAGCGTTTATCCTCTGATCCTTAGTATCTTCGGCACAGTTTCCTTTGGAGAATCCTATCTTGCTATTTTGGGATTTTTTCTGTATGGGCTTGCCTGTATTGCTGTTGGTGTTTTTATTTCCTCGCTGACAGAAAGTCAGGTAATTTCCGCAGTACTTACATTTGCCATACTGTTTTTGGGTTATGTCATGTCAGGGATCTGTAACATGATTTCTGCCACCGGAAATCTGCTGACCAGGATATTAAGCGTCTTTGATATGGTAAGCAGGTTTGATGATCTGCTAAATGGCTCTTTGCATATGGCAAGTATTATTTATTATTTGTCGGTGATCGCATTGTTTTTGATCTTCACTGTACAGTCCATACAAAAAAGGCGTTATCAGTTTTCCACAAAAAATATCAGTATGGGTGCATACAGCTCCACAGTAGTGATTATCAGTACTTTACTGGCGGTGCTCGTCAATGTGATGGTAGCAGAGCTTCCTTCAAAATATACGGTGTTTGATGTGACGTCGAATAAGATTTATTCTCTGACCGAGGAAACCAAAGCCATGGTACAGGATCTTACAGAAGATATTAATATTTATGTGCTGGCAAATCAGGAACAGGCCGACAGCACCCTTGATACCACATTGCAAAATTATGCGGACTTAAATTCTCATATTAAGCTGTCCTATGTTGACCCGGCCGTAAATCCTAAATTTTTTACCCAGTATACCAATTCTTCAATAACCTATAACAGTATTATCGTTGAAGGGAGCAAACGAAACAAGGTAATTGATTACAGTGACATTTATGAGACGGAGTTTGATTATTCAACTTATTCTTCCACAGTAACCGGCTATGATGGCGAAGGACAGATTACCAGCGCTATTAATTTTGTGACTACAGATGATATGCCCAAAATCTATCTTCTGGAGGGGCATGGGGAAACGTCCTTTGACGAATCCTTCTTATCGGCAATAGAAAAGGAAAATGTAGATTATGAGACGATTAATCTTATGAACTATGATGATGTGCCAGAGGACGCCCAGTGCATCATCATAAATGCACCAACAGAGGATTTATCAGATGACGATACGGAAAAAATGTTAAATTATATGAATCAGGGGGGAGATGTGCTGCTGATTTCAGGTTATACAGGCAGGGAACTTACAAATTTCAGCAGCCTTTTGGATTACTATGGAGTATCTGTTTCCACCGGTTTAATCATTGAGGGGAACAAAAATTATTATTACGGAGGAAATCCCTTTTATCTTCTTCCTGATATTGCTTATGACAGTGTTACTGCCAGTGCCTACAACAGCGGAAGCTATGTGTTTGTTCCCGAAGCCCAGGGACTTACCATTGAAGAGGATGAAAGTACGGAGGTAACGGAACTGCTGACATCTTCAACTGACAGCTATGTAAGAAATGACCTTACAGGCAGTGACAGCTATGACAAACAGGCAGGAGATGTGGATGGTCCTTTTGCGATTGGAGTGAAATGTGTAAAAACTGTGGGAGAGGAAAGTTCTACAGCAATTATATATTCCAGCAAATTTATATTTACAGAAGGTGCGGATTCTATGGTTGCAGGAACCAATAACAAGCTTTTTACAGGGAGCCTGGGAAGTCTTGTGACCCGCGAAGGCAGCGTTTCCATCCCTGTTAAAAGCTATGAAATCAGTTATCTTGTCCTGACAGAAAATAATATAATACTGATTTCATTGATTACAGTTATCATAATTCCTTTTGCGTTTCTGATCAGCGGATTTATTATATGGTTCAGAAGGCGTAAATGGTAACAGGGAGGTAAAAGCATCTTTATGAATAAGAAAAAAAGAATACAATTGGTGGTCTTATGCGCTGTCTTTATGATAGTCGTAATAGCTTTTATTGCAATGAAAATATATCAGAAAAATGCACCGGAAGAAGCGAAGGAGGAAACAGTCATCTACCAGGTGCTTGATGTGGATGCGTCAGCAATTACGGAAATAGGTATTATCACAGAAGAGGAAACCACAAATCTGATAAAGGAAAATGATACATGGAAATCGCTGGAGGAGGAAGCGGCCCAGATTGATGACAGTTTGGTTGAAAGCTTTTTGGAAAATATCTGCCAGATGACCTCTGATACCTGTATAGAAAACGTGGAGGATATGTCACAGTATGGTCTGGCAGAACCGATGATCAGCGTAACGGTTCAGTGGGAAAACAATATGTATATCATTAAACTGGGGGATTATAACTCCATGATGCAGGGTTATTATATAAGCATCAATGATGAAAATACCGTTTATATCACTGACAGTTCCATCTATTATACTTTAAACAAATCCCTGGACAGTTTTAAACAGGTAACCGAGGAAGAACAGATGGAAGAGGAGTAGCAGGATGGCTTGCAAACCATAAGCTTTTGTGCTTTAATGTTCTTGATTATTATTATCATTAACAAAAGAGGATGAGCTTATGTCATTGTTTGAAGGCATGAAAGGAAAAAGTTATGAAGTAAAGGGTCTGTATGTCGAGGAAGGGCTTACCCGTCGTCTGCAGGCCCTTGGTTTAAATGATGGTACAGTGATCACGGTGCTGAACCGGAAAAAGAATGGCGCGCTTATCATACGGGTCCGGGGAACCAGACTTGCCATAGGCAAACATATCAGTCAGGGAATCGAAGTGGAGGAAAAGCGCAATGAGAGATGATAAGATTGTTCATGTAGCCTTCGTGGGGAATCCTAACTGCGGAAAGACCACCTTGTTTAATGCCATTACCGGTTCAAGGCTTAAGGTAGCCAACTGGCCTGGAGTTACGGTGGAAAAAATCCAGGGAGAAGCAGAATATGAAGGCGTTTCCATGAGTCTTGTGGATACGCCCGGAATCTATTCACTTACCTGCTATACCATGGAAGAGAAAGTTACCAGAAGCTGCGTTATGGATGATGATATTGAAGTGATCGTCAATGTAGTTGACGCTTCCTCCCTTGAAAGAAATTTATATCTGACCCTGCAACTACTGGAGCTTGGAAAACCAGTTGTGCTGGCGCTTAATATGATGGATATTGTGGAGGAGCGGGGCATGGAGATCGATCTCCACAGACTGCCGGAGCTTTTAGGCGATATACCGGTGGTGCCTGTATCTGCCGCCAGGCGCAAAGGACTGGATATTCTGCTTCATGCAGTAATCCATCATTACGAAGAGGGCGCTAAAGGTGATATTCTTCATTACAGCCAGGAAATAGAAAATAAGATAGAAAAGCTTTCCGTGATAATGCAGGCCCATTATCCTACCCATTCCTCCGTAAGATGGCACGCCATCAAACTTCTTGAGGATGACGAGGATGTGAAAAATGAACACCCCATTCAGGTAAGCAACATTGCTGACAGAAGCTATGAAAAGGAAATTATTCAGACCAAATATTCTTATATTGAGAATATCATAAAAGAAGTTCTTTTTTATCGCAAAAAGAATAAGGACAGTACAGAAAAGACAGACAGGATCTTAACGCATCCCATATGGGGTGTGCCCATATTCCTGTGCATTATGGCAATGGTATTTTTCCTTACCTTTACTATCGGCGATTGGATGAAAGGATATTTTGAAGAGTTTCTGGATGTTTTCTCCGGTTATGTAAGCAGCTTCCTTGGAAATATTCATGCAGCGGACTGGCTCATATCATTGATCGTGGATGGAATCATAGCGGGCGTAGGAGGCATTCTTACCTTTATTCCCAATATTGCAATCCTGTTTCTGGCCCTTGCCATTTTGGAGGACAGTGGTTATATGTCCAGGGTAGCTTATGTGATGGATGGAATCATGGGAAAAGTAGGGCTTTCAGGCAAGGCATTTCTTCCGATGGTTTTGGGATTTGGCTGTACAGTGCCTGCAATCATGGCTTCCCGTGCACTGGAGACAGAAAAGGATCGCAGAAGAACTATGATCATCACTCCTTTTATGTCCTGTTCCGCAAGGCTTCCGGTGTATGTGTTGTTTTCCGGATTGTTTTTTGGAAAATATGCCCATATTGCCGCCTTTTCCATGTATGTGATCGGGATGCTGTGCGCAATTCTGGTAGCCCGGATTCTACACGTATATGAAAAGGAAAAGGTAAATGAAAGTCTTTTGATCGAACTGCCTGAGTATAAAAGGCCCAATGGCAGAACCATACGGATTTATGTGTGGAATAAACTGAAGGATTATCTTTCCAAGGCGGGAACAACTATTTTCATAGCCTCGATCATCATATGGCTGGTACTGAATTTTGGCCCCGCTGGTATGGTTACAGATCCAGGCGACAGCTTTGGGGCTATGATCGGCAAATGGCTGGAGCCGGTAATGCGTCCGGCAGGGCTTGGCATGTGGCAGATCATTGTGTCACTGATTGCAGGTATTTCCGCAAAGGAAGTGGTAGTTTCCAGCTTTTCTGTCCTGTTTGGCGCCGGCAGTGCTGAAGCTGCAAACTTAACAACCGTAATTGACAATTTAAAAAATATTGATCCGGCTTTCGGGCCTTTAAACGCATATTGTATGATGCTGTTTGTTCTCTTATATGTTCCCTGCGCAGCGGCAATGGCCACCATAAAAAAAGAAAGCGGATCTGCGGCATTTACCTTAAAGCTTGCGCTGTTCCAGATTCTGTTTGCCTGGGGAATGGCAACGCTTGTTTTTCAGGTGGGCAGCCTAATTTTGTAAATTTGATTTATACCTTGATTTCCTTGCAGGTTTATGTAAAAATATACATGTTGCTAACGCAGCCCGCAAAGGGCGGGGAATCCTGTAAGCAGGATTTTTGTTTGAGTTTAATAAGGTTTCTGGCAGAAAGGCAAAATATATGAGAGGAATTGATACACAGGTTCGCAAGGATAGAAGACGTATTTTTAAGGAAGTGGCTGATCTTGCATATCATTCGGATAATCTGAAGGATGATGTGGAGGCGCTGCCCTATAAGATCGTTGATTATGATGAATCAGAATATGACAGTATTTATCGGCAGCGCGCTATTGTAAGAGAGCGGATCCGTCTGGCTATGGGTTTATCCCTGCGTCCGGAAAACGCTCCTGTCCATGCTACCCAGGGGCTTGAGGAAAGCAACATAGATGAAAAATACTATGAGCCTCCCCTGATGCAGGTGATTCCATCTGCCTGTAATGCATGTCCTGAAAATCAATATGACGTAACCGATAAATGCATGGGTTGTGTTGCACATCCCTGCCGCGAGGTGTGTCCAAGAGGGGCAATTACCATGAAGAACGGGAAATCCGTCATTGATCAGGAAAAATGTATCAAATGCGGTAAATGCAAATCTGTCTGCCCCTATGACGCTATTTCCCATCAGGTTCGTCCCTGTCTTGCCCACTGTGGTGTAAATGCCATTAAAAGTGATAAAAAGGGACGCGCTTATATAGATACGGAGCTATGTGTTTCCTGCGGCCAGTGTATGGTAAGCTGTCCTTTTGGAGCCATCGCCGACAAATCCCAGATTTTCCAACTGATCCGCGCATTGCAGTCAGGAAGGAAGATCATTGCGCAGGTAGCGCCTGCCTTTGTGGGACAGTTTGGAAAGGATGCTACCCCTGATAAGATCAAGGGAGCGCTGAAAGAGCTTGGATTTTATGATGTGTATGAAACTGCAATCGGCGCAGATATGGGTGCTATGGCAGAAGCGGAGCATTATGTGAAGGAGGTAGCTACCGGAGAGCTTCCATTTTTGCTTACTTCCTGCTGTCCTTCCTGGTCCATGCTTGCCAAGAAATTTTTTCCGGAAACTATTGATAAAATTTCCAATGCCTTAACGCCTATGGTAGCCACCGCCAGAAAGATCAAAGAAGACCACCCGGATGCCAGTGTTGTATTTATTGGCCCCTGTGCTTCAAAAAAGCTGGAGGCTTCCCGGCGAACAGTTCGTTCTGATGTGGATTTTGTAATTACCTTTGAAGAGCTTGCAGGTATGTTTGAAGCCAAAGAGATTGACTTTAATACTTATGACAAAGAAGTTGAGTTAAATGATGCTTTCGGAGCCGGACGCGGATATGCAGTTGCCAGCGGTGTAGCAGCAGCCATCGAAGCATGTATTAATGAATATCATCCGGGAACGGAAGTAAAGATTGATCACGTGGAAGGTCTTGCAG
>USJG01000116.1 GCA_900554925.1 uncultured Lachnospiraceae bacterium | reverse complement strand
GAATAAGGAAATAGATTTAGATGCTACAAACTTAATAAAAATTAATGAAAATCCAGAAAAATATTTTATTTTAACAGAAAAAGTGTTTGACAATAAATTAAAAGGATTCGATACAAACATTTTCGATTGCTCTATCTGCGGACTTGAAACGCCTACGGTAAAAACGGTAAATAAGGCAAAGGAAAATTCGCCCGCTTATGTTCTTTATACTTCGGGAACGACAGGCAAACCGAAAGGCGTTTGTGTTACAAACGGGAACGTCTGCCACTATGTGGAAGCGTTTACAAACGAATTCTGCCCTACGGAAAAAGACATAATGCTGCAATACTCGGTATGCTCGTTCGATATTTTCGTTGAAGAAGTATTTACAAGCCTGTTAAACGGTGCAGCTCTGGCTATTCCGTCCGACGAAGATAAACAGGACATCCGTTCGCTTATGGCATTTGTGGAAAAACATAAGATAACAATGTTGAGCGGCTTTCCGTACCTTTTAGCGGAAATGAACCACTTACCCGAAATACCGTCTTGCCTGCGCTTACTCATAAGTGGCGGCGACGTTTTGCGTAGCGTATACATAAGCAATCTTTTGGGAAAAGCGGAAATTTATAATACCTACGGACCGTCAGAAACGACGGTGTGTGCCTCCTACTTCCGTTGCACGGCTGATAGCGTATTATCCGACGGAACATACCCTATCGGAACGGCGGTAAAAAATACCCGTATTAAAATTTTAGATAAATACGGAAAAGAATTACCGCACGGCGAAACAGGCGAAATCTGTATTTACGGTAATGGTGTATCGCTCGGCTATATAGGCGATCACGCCGAAGAAAATAAAGCCTTTGCAACGACGGATAGCGGCGAAAGATATTACCGCAGCGGCGATTTGGGATATATTCTGCCCGACGGAAATATTGCTTTCTTACATAGAAAAGACAATCAAATTATGATACTCGGAAAGCGTGTTGAAGTTGCCGAAGTAGAAGCACGACTCTACCAATGCAACGGCGTTGAACAAGCGGTAGTCCGTGCGTTTATCGACGAAGACGGACTCAGCTTTATGACGGCGTATATCGTTCCGTCAGATAACAATGTTAAAGTATCGCAAATACGCAAAGAACTTGCCGAACATTTAACAGCATTTATGATACCAGAATTTATGATTAAAATGCCGAGCATTCCGCTTAACAGTAACGGCAAACCCGATACAGCAAAATTACCCGTCGTTATGAAAGCAGGTGCGCTATGATGGAAATTAAAAAAGCAACAATAGAGGATATAGATACGCTTATGTCTTGGCGTATGGAAGTTTTACACGATGTGTTTTCTATCGAAGAAAATTTGGATATGTCCGAACTCAGAGCAAACAACCATGCATACTATTTGAATGCCATACCAAACGGAGAGCACATTGCCTGTTTTGCTTGCATTGACGGAGAAATCGTAGGTTGCGGCGGTATATGTATTTACCGAGAAATGCCTTCGCCCGATAATAAAAACGGTTTGTGTGCCTATCTTATGAATATCTATACCCATCCTATGTTCCGTAAACAGGGCGTGGCGAAAGCAGTTGTAAATTGGCTAATAGAGCAAGCAAAGCAAAAAGAAATCACCAAAATATATTTGGAAACTTCCGATAAAGCTCGCTCACTTTATTCGTCTTTAGGCTTTTCAGATATGAAAGGCTATATGAAATTGGGAATATAAAGGAGCTGCTATGGACGATATTATCATAAATAAAGTGGGTACCAAGACTATTCTCACTAAATCCAATTTGTGGAGGTAAATATGAAAAAGAAGTACAGCACGTTACCCGAATCGATGAAGAACATGGAGATGTATGGATTTAATTGGATGGAGTTTGTCGTCTCTGTCCCTTCTCCGCTCTATATAATGACTTCATATAAAAGCAATGGACAGCCTAACGCCTGCATGCAGTCCTGGACAACATTCACAGGTGGAAAAAGCGGTTACTTTGCCATTGTTTCTGCTGTCAGCAAATATGGACATTTATACCAAACACTTCATGAAACAGGTGAAGCTGTCATCAATTTTATGTCTGCTGATTTGTATGATAAGTGTATGTCAACCTGTAAAAACAACGGTTTTGAAATAGATGAAATCAAAACTGCCGGTTTAACTTCGGTCAAAGCAGAAATGGTGAATGCCCCTTTGATTGATGAATGCTTTATGAATCTGGAGTGTCGCTTCAGGTGGGAAAAAGAAATTGCTGACGGTGACGACTATGTTTTGATATGTCTCGAAATTGTCAATGTTCATATTGATGAAAGACATATGGATGAGAGCGATCTTGGAAGAACAGGAGAAACGGGAATCCTTTACAACATCCATCATCCCATCAATCCGGAAAATTTCAAAGGGACAGCCCATGATTATGTTGGCACTTTAAAAAAGACACGGGATTACATCGAATATTGATAGTGATATTCATAAGGTTTGATTAGGAAGCCTTTTAGAAAATTTCTTCCTTACCATTTGCCGTTGTCTTTTTTCATTTTCGATAAGCTTCCGTACATTGTACAGGGAGTGAGTTTTATGTCCATAATTTTTAAACTTTCTTTTAAATAGTTGTTGTGTTATAATTTACAAGGCACTGTCCGCTGATGCTGCGGGCAAGGCTTTACAGCATTAAAAAATAACAACAAAGAGATATTGGAGGAGAAAACATGGAACGAGAACGTCTGGGAAGCCGGATGGGTTTTATTCTGATCAGTGCAGGCTGTGCCATAGGCATTGGTAATGTGTGGAAATTTCCCTATATGGTAGGGCAGTATGGAGGAGGAGCATTTGTGCTGTTCTATCTGTTTTTCCTGATCATTTTAGGGCTTCCTGTAATGACTATTGAATTTGCGCTGGGGCGGGCCTCGCGGAAAAGTCCGGTTAAACTATATAATGAATTGGAAAAACCCGGAGCTAAGTGGCATCTTCATGGGTATGTTGCCATGGCCGGCAACTATCTCCTTATGATGTTTTACACTACCGTAACAGGATGGATGATGCACTACTTTTTTTACACAGCAGGGGGCACTTTCGTAAACGCGGACTTACAGAAAGTGGAGAACGTGTTTGCGGGGATGCTTTCTGATCCGGTGGGAATGGTAGTGTTTATGGTCATTGTTGTTTTATTGGGATTTGGCATATGCTCCTTGGGACTGCAAAATGGATTGGAAAAGGTCACTAAGGTTATGATGCTGGCACTTTTGGCAATTATGGTGATTCTGGCAATTAACAGTATTCTGTTAGAGGGGGCAGGTGAAGGACTTCGGTTTTACCTGCTGCCGGATTTTAACCGGATGATGGAAATAGGCTTCGGGAATGTGCTGATGGGAGCCATGACACAGTCATTTTTTACACTTAGTCTGGGAATCGGCGCCATGGCTATCTTTGGAAGCTACATAGGAAAAGAAAGAGCGCTTCTTGGAGAGGCTGTCAATGTAGGAATATTGGATACTTTTGTTGCTTTTGTTTCAGGACTTATTATTTTTCCAGCCTGCTTTGCCTACGGGGTAAGTCCGGACAGCGGGCCAGGCCTTATTTTCGTAACTCTGCCTAATATTTTTAATCACATGCCTATGGGGAGAATATGGGGAAGCCTGTTTTTTGTATTTATGTTTTTTGCGGCTTTTTCCACGATTCTGGCAGTTTTTGAAAATATCATTTCCTGTTGTATGGATTTATTTGGATGGACAAGGAAAAAAGCCTGCGGTATCAATGTAATATTAATGATCGCTTTATCCATGCCCTGTGCTCTTGGTTACAACCTGCTGTCGGGATTTCAGCCAAGAGGTGCCGGCTCCACGGTGCTTGACCTGGAGGATTTTATTGTCAGCAATCTTCTTCTGCCTCTTGGAAGCCTTATCTATGTGGTTTTTGCAACCAGCCGCTATGGATGGGGATGGGAGAAACTTGTGGCCGAAGCGAACCAGGGTAAGGGCCTTAAAGTTGCCTCCTGGATGCGCCGGTATATGACTTATGTGCTGCCCATTATTGTGCTGATTGTTTTCCTGATCAGCTTATAAATGGCAAAAACAACTTTTTAGTAAAGGAAAAAAGGAAAGATATGTTAGAGTTTAAGTATGACACCCAATTATTGATAGAAGGCGAAGACCTGGATGAGGATGCAATTTCCGAATATTTTACCGAAAATTTCAAGGGAGATTGTCTTTTGGCGGTAGGAGATGAAGAACTGATCAAAATTCATTTTCACACCAATGAGCCATGGAAGGTATTGGAGTATTGTTCTACCTTAGGCGAAATTTACGATATTGTAGTAGAAGACATGGATCGTCAGTCCAGAGGATTAAAGGGCTGAAATAAAAAAGGATCAAAGCCGGCACAGATACAGGTATTTGTGCCGGTTTTTGCATTTTATCCATATAAAAAGCAACTAATCCTTCCCTGGGTTTTTTAAGAAGGAAAAGTATGTTATGGTTTCCCTGATAAAAAATCAGGAGGGATTTAATATGCATACTAATAAAGGAAAAAATTTCAGTAAATGGATAAAGGTATTGGGGATCATTCTGTTTATTGTAATTCTGGCAGCGGTACTTATTAAAGTGATTTTGTTTCCGCCTTATGACGCACCCAGGGTCACAGGCAGCCATACAGTTAAAACAAAAGAGTTTACTTGGGTTGATGAAGGCAGGATAGAGTCTTTTGCAGATACCGGAGAAAACCGTGAGCTTACTGTAAAATTCTGGTATCCGCAGGAAGAGGGAAGCTATCCGCTGATAGTTTTTTCTCATGGAGCATTTGGGGTCATTGACAGCAACTATTCCACATGTCTGGAACTGGCTTCCAATGGATATGTGGTGGCAAGTATAGGGCATCCCTATCATGCCATGTTTGTAAAGAACGTGGAGGGAAAGACTACCTATGCGGATATGGATTTTGTAAAAAGTGTGTATATGCTAAATGGTACTTACGACCCGGACACAGAAAGACAGATTTATGAAAACTGTATGGAGTGGATGGCGCTGCGCACAGATGATGAAAACTTTGTGCTGGACACCATCTTAGATAAGGTTAGGGAGGGGGAGGATGCTTTATTTTCCCTGATTGATCCAGAGAAGATAGGACTGTTTGGCCATTCCATGGGAGGTGCTTGTTCCGTGCAGCTTGGAAGGGAAAGAACAGATATTGATGCGGTCGTTGACCTGGAGGGAACCATGCTTGGAGAATATGTGGGGTTTGAAAATGGCATGGAGATTTATAATGAAGAGCCTTATCCTGTTCCTGTTTTAGATGTGTTTGGTGCAAGGCTTTATGAGGAAATGGAAAGAAGTTCTGCCGGGCTGCCACAGGAGCTTTCCGGCTGGCAGTATGTGAACTTTTATCTGGGAGAACGTGCAGTCAGCTACCGGGCAGTTGCTTTTCGGGACGCCGGACATCTTAATTTTACAGATCTGCCTTTAGTCTGCCCTGTGCTGGCAAAGCTTCTGGGAACTGGCAAGGCAGATGCCAAAACCTGTATAGAAAATGTAAATGAAGTAGTCCTTCAGTGGTTTGACTACTATCTTAAGGGAAAGGGAACTCTTAATATACGTTCAGAGTATTAAGACAGACTGTTTTAAGGGCGTGGGAGGATTCGTGTGAAGGTTAGTATCAGAAAAATAAAGGAAAAAGAAAAGGAACAGGTGATCATTGAATGTGTGGAGATCACGCCGGAAATTAAGGATATTAAGGCTTATGCTTCCCTTAAGGGGACAGAGCTGTCCGGTATCACTGACGACAGGCGTATGGTACGCTTCTGTCTTGAGGAGGTATATTATTTTGAAGCGCTGGATGAAAAAGTGTTTGCATATACCGGAGAGCAGGTTTGTGAAATCAGGATGCGGCTTTACGAGGCGGAGCAGCTTTATGAAAACTGTCATTTTGTGCGCTGCTCAAAATCAGTGCTTTTAAATCTGATGCTTCTTGACAGTATCTCCCCGGCCTTAAACGGCCGCTTCTTTGCCCATATGAAAAATGGGGAAAAGCTGATAATTTCCAGAGCCTATGCTCCAAAAATCAGGAAAATCGTTATGGGAGGTGAAGCTTATGAACGGTAAAAGCAGCTTATCTGAACTTGTGATGGCCTTTTTTGTGTGTACAACATGTATTACCATACTGGAAGGAGTAGTTGGAATGTTGTTTTTTCCACAGGTTGAACTTAGTTATGCCGCCTTTTTTTCGCCGCCCTTGTTTGGATTTTTCTCTGTAGGGTTTGGACTTATCAACTATTCCAGAAAGGAACTGAGCATAGGGCAGGTTTTGTTCCGAAGACTGCTCCATCTGCTTATGATCGAGGGGTTGGTTTTCGGGTCTAATTATGCAGCCGGAATGACTTTTACGCCGGTTTTGGCAGGAGTGCTTGCGTTTTGCGTTGCTCTGATTTTTGTTGCAGTTTATGTAGTCCTGTGGTTTAATGATAGAAGAAGCGCCATGGTGTTTAACCGGCAGCTTAAGATCTATCAGAAAAACAATGAATGATAAGCAGGAAAGAGGTACTGATATGGAAAATAATTTAACCAGAGAAGAAGCGCTTGCCTTACTGAAAAAATATAATAAGGAACCTTTCCACATTCAGCATGGCCTTACGGTAGAGGGGGTTATGCGCTGGTATGCAAATGAACTGGGATATGGTGATGAAGCAGATTACTGGGCTATTGCCGGGCTTTTGCATGACATTGATTTTGAATTGTATCCTGAGCAGCATTGCCTCAAGGCGCCGGAACTGTTAAGGGAAGGGGGAGCGTCTTTGGATATGATTCATACGGTATGCTCTCATGGCTATGGCCTTTGCTGCGATGTGAAGCCTGAACACGAGATGGAAAAGGTGCTTTTTGCGGTGGACGAGCTTACCGGCCTTATCGGTGCGGCAGCGCTTATGCGCCCCTCCAAAAGTGTAATGGATATGGAAGCCTCCAGTGTAAAAAAGAAATTTAAAGACAAAAAATTTGCGGCAGGCTGTTCCCGTGATGTGATCAGGCAGGGAGCGGAAAATCTGGGCTGGGAGTTAAATGACCTGTTTGAAAAGACCATTCTTGCAATGCGTTCCTGTGAAAAACAGATCCAGGAGGAAATGGATATACAATGACCATGGACGGGAAAGGAAAGGATATAAGGCTGATGACAACTTTGGAACAGAAGTATCAACATTTGCAGAAGATATTGCGTGATCTGGGAAGCGTTGCGGTGGCTTTTTCAAGTGGAGTTGATTCCGCACTTCTTTTGCGGGCTGCCCATGATG
>USJG01000115.1 GCA_900554925.1 uncultured Lachnospiraceae bacterium | reverse complement strand
TTTTGAAAGGGCAGGAGAGCGCCAGAGCCGACAGAACATTGGGATGCCAGCAGCTAAAATATGCGATTTTAAATAAAAATCTCACTGAATCGGAAAAAGGCTTTCTGGTTAAGATGTATGAAAACACTTTTATATCAGGAAAGTACAGATTAGTCTGTACCAATGAAACCGGAATGATGAAAAATGAGATGGAGGATGAATCCCCCTTCATTTATTTGAATTCTGTAGAAGGAAACGAATTGTACATTTTGAATGCGGAATATCTTCCTGTTTTGCTTAGAGATGAACTGGCCAACCGTTATGTGGGAGTAAGCGGCATTCATTCCGGCCTGGATACGTTAAAAGAAGCATATGAGGAGGCACTCTCTGCCAGAAAGGAAGCATTTTATCTTGGAAAGGCAGTAAGCCTTTATGGAGAAATGCTTACCAGAAAAACCCTGCATCTTGAGGAAGGGACCATCAGACAGATCGTCCAGCAGCTGGGAACCGACAAGTATGAAGATGCAATCAGGCAGCTTTCACGTATATTTAAAAACGCTTCTCTTTTAGGTTATCCGCCGACAGAAATGGAAAGCAGTATGCGGATCTTGCTGGACGGAGTTCTGACAACTTACGCCAATATATTAAAAACGGAAAAGGAAGATGTGGAGGATTATTATACAATTTACGGTTTTAACTGCCTTGAAGAATATGAGTCGGAGGTTCTTGGGTGGCTTAGAAATTTCTGTGACACATTAAACAGCAGATTTGATGATTATAAGAATAAGCAGAAAATCCAGCAGGCAGTGGAATATATCAAAGACAATTATGATAAAGATTTGAATATGGCCGTGGTATCAAATCATATTTCCATGAATTATTCACTGTTTTCTTATGTGTTTAAACAGTATACGGGAAACAATTTTGTTAATTACTTAAAGGAGATAAGAATACAGGAGGCCAAGCGGCTGCTGGAGGAAACTGATATGAAAGTAATTGACATCAGCTGCCGGGTGGGATATGAAAATGAAAAGCATTTTATGAAGACTTTTAAGGCAACATTAGGTGTTTCACCTACAGAATATCGAAAAAATATGCAGTTTAAAGGGAAGGTTTAGGGCCTTCCCTTTATAATTTGTTTATCCTTGCTGCGTTTGTGGTTATACATATTAAGATCGGCTTCTTTATACATCTCTGAAAGATCGGCCGGATTTTCGGGGATTTTAAGACAGTAACCGCAGCTGGCCTGTATCCGGTAATCCTTGGTGTGCAGTTTATTGTAATTGCTCAGATATTTGTTTACGCTGTCCATAAGCTGCGTTGCTTTCTCCGGGGTGTAATTAAAGGTAAGCACCTGAAATTCATCGCCGCCCTGACGGGAACAAATATCTCCCTCATCAATTGAGTTTTCCAGTGCATGCGCTAATACCTGAATGGCAAAATTTCCCTCCGAGTGGCCATAAGTATCATTGATCAGCTTCAGACAGTCCAGGTCAAACATAAAGGCGCACACAGGGGTTTTATCCGCGATTGCCTTATCAAAGGCAGGTGCGGAGAGTATTTTGAAGCCCTGTCTGTTTAAGAGCCCTGTCAATTCGTCCTTAGTGTAGATGTCCTCCAGACGTCCTACTAAAAGCCCAAGGTTTTTCTTATCGCACAGTCCCTTTAACATATTGCTGATGTTCATAAGCCAGGAGATAAAAAAGAAGGAGTAGCCCATCCTGGCATTGTTAAAGGTAAGCGCCAGATACCCGAAGCTTTTATCTCCCCAAAATAGCGGGGTGTATATATAGGAAGAAGTACTGCCATTATATAAATAATCAGGAAGAATATTGCGTTTGGTAAAGGTACATTCGGGAAGACGCCTTCCATCTTTGATTGCAAGCTTTAAAAGTACTGTATCGGAGCTGCACTTGTCTTCAGCGGTAAGGGTAATTTCCCTGATGTGGCTGGAAATTCTGTCCCAGTCCTCATATAAGCACAGATAAAATTCTTTACAGTCGGGCAGCGCCAGTACAAACTGGGCAAGCTGGTCAATTCCCTTATCAAGATCCTCTACACCCTGCAGATTCGCTGACATATGCATATCCAGTATCAGACTCTGCTCCAGATCTGAAATATGTTCATCCAGCGTTCTTGCATAGAAGTAAGAAGAAACAGGATGGTTGTCCGAACAGCCGCAGGAAGCTTTAAAGCAAGGGGTTGCCATTACGGTAGTGACCGGATCAACAGCTTCCTTATGGATAAGTCTGGAAAGCTGTTCTACGGCTGTTTTTCCCACCTGGTCGATGGGGAAGGTGACCGAGGTTAAAGTGGGAGAGATCATTTGTCCAAATTCAAGGGTATCACAGCCGGTTACGGCAATCTGCTCAGGAATCTGATAGCCCCAACTTTTCAGCAGGGTAATTACAGAGAGGGCAATCTTGTCATTGTAGCAGACAACTGCCTCTGGCAGGGAATCAGCTTTTAATATCTGTTTCAAAGCTTTCTCAATACTTTCTCTGGAATAATCACAGGAGTAGATGCATTCAGCGGCGGAAAGAGACAGTTCCTTCATGCCTTCGATAAAGGAACGCTCACGGATATGATTATAGTCTGCCTCCGTGCTGCTGCCTAAATAGCAGATATTGCGGTAATGATGAGTTTTTCCAAGATGAAGCACAAGCTCCTTAACCGGCTTATTGTTTTCAAGAACAATTCTTGGATAAAAGGAAGGTTTCTGGTTGATATCAATGACAGGGCAGGTAAAATGCTCCCGAAGCATTTTCATGATACCCTGCTCTAAGGAGGGGAGGAGATAGGTGTCGGAGGCCATAATGATACCTGTGTAATCATCAGGGCGGGGAATATTTAATATACTGAATTCTCCTTTTCCGTAGTCTCCTAAATTTTCCCCTTCATTGGAGGTGAAAATTTCTACCAGATAGCCATATTCCGCCGCCTTTTGGATAATTCCTGAACAGAGGCGGCTTTGATAATCTCCGTAAATATGAGAAATAAAAACTCCGATTTTTTTTGTGCGGTACATAAAAACCTCCTTAATTAGCAAGCTCTTCCCATTGATCATACAGTGCCGCTAAATTTGCATTTATTTTATCCTGTTTACTGGTCAGTTCCTGAAGCTTTGCCACGTCTGTGGCAACCTCCGGCAAAATCATCATAGCTTCAATCTCAGAAAGCTGCTGTTCCAAGGCAGTAATGGCTTCTTCACATTTCCTTAAGTCATTTTCCTTTTTTCTGGCCCTGGCCTGCATT
Source organism: uncultured Lachnospiraceae bacterium (assembly GCA_900554925.1). Taxonomy (GTDB): domain Bacteria; phylum Bacillota; class Clostridia; order Lachnospirales; family Lachnospiraceae; genus Suilimivivens. The sequence goes on along the minus strand of USJG01000115.1, from coordinate 4,084 downwards.
TCCTTTTGGGCCTGCCAGTCCAGCTTGGTTTCGGAGGGCGGTTCAGACTTTTTGGAAGAAGGCAAATCCGTTTTAAGGCAGTTTTCAGAAAGTGCATTTTTCTTTTCAAGGTAATAGTCATAGTTGCCAAGGTAGCCTGTCAGCTTTCCCTCAGATAAATCCAATATCCGGCTGGCGGTACGGTTGATAAAGTAACGGTCATGGGACACGTACAAAACAGTGCCTTCGTAAGCGTTTACAGCATCCTCAAGGATTTCCCTGGAGGTTATGTCCAGATGATTGGTAGGTTCGTCCAATATAAGAAAGTTGGATTCGGAAAGCATGAGTTTGGCCAATGACATGCGCCCCCGCTCACCGCCGCTTAAATCGCCGATCCGCTTGTAAACATCATCACCGGTAAAGAGAAAAGCGGCAAGGGTACTGCGGATTTCTGTATTATTTAAGTAAGGATAAGCGTCAGATATTTCTTCAAACAAAGTTTTTTCTGTATGCAGCACATGATGTTCCTGGTCGTAGTAACCAATATGTACATTGGTGCCTAATGTAATGGTGCCTGAATCAGCATCAAGCAGGCCATTGATAATTTTGAGGATCGTGGTTTTCCCTGTGCCGTTATCCCCAATGATGGCAACGTGTTCCCCCCGCTTAATATCCATTGCAAGATCATTGAAAAGTAATTGGTTTCCAAAGGCCTTTGACAGTCCCTCTATATGAAGGACGTCATTGCCGCTGATGCATCTGGGGACGAAAGTCATGTGGATGTCGGTGCGTGCCGATGAAGGCTTATCCAAAACCTCAATTTTGTTCAGCATTTTCTCACGGCTTTCCGCTCTTTTAATGGATTTTTCACGGTTGAAGGACCGCAGTTTTTCGATGACCTCCTGCTGATGCTTTATTTCCTGCTGCTGCTTTAAGTAAGCATTTAAAGCGGCGCTGCGGAGCTGTTCCTTTTTCATTGCATAATCAGAATAGTTTCCTGTAAAGGTGGTGGCCTTCGTCTGATCGATCTCAATGATTTTGCCCGCAATACGATCCAGAAAATAGCGGTCGTGGGACACAATAAGGACAGCGCCTTTATAATTTAAGAGATAAGTTTCCAGCCAGGAGATGGAGTTTAAATCCAGATGATTGGTAGGCTCATCCAAAATGATCAGATCTGGTTTTAAAAGCAAAAGACGTCCCAGGGCAACGCGGGTTTTCTGCCCGCCGGAAAGTACGGAAATTTTTTTGGAAAAATCTGTTTCCTCAAAACCCAGGCCCTTAAGAACTCCCATAATTTCACTTTTGTAAGCATATCCGTTGGATAATTCAAAGGAATGGGTAAGCCGGGTGTAGGAATCCATAAGGGCCTCCAGCCTGCTGCCGGTTACCTGCTTCATGGAAAGCTCCATTTCCCGGATCTTTTCCTCCATGGCAATAATATCCGCCTTTACGGAAAGCAGTTCATCATAGATGGTATTTTCACTGTTTATCTCCTGATCCTGGGCAAGGTAGCCCAGAGTTTTACCCTTAGAGAGGGTAACGATCCCTTCATCCGCAGGCTGCCTGCCGGCAATAATGCGCAGAAGCGTAGTCTTTCCGGCACCGTTAATGCCTACAATGGCAGCTTTGTCATAATCTTCAATATGAAAGGAAACATTGCAAAGTACAGGCTGTTCATTAAAAGCCTTTGATATATTCTGGCATGATAAAATCATAGTTTCGCATCCTTATAAAATAATTCCACTAACAGTTTACAGATGATAAAAGGGAATGTCAATCAATTGACATTATTTTAACAGTGTTATATATTATTTATGTAAAGATACAGAAAAAACAGGAGGCAGTCCAGTTGGAAAATAAGGAAATTTCTCAGGCTGTAATTGGGCGGTTGCCAAGATATTTCAGATTTTTAGGGGAACTGAAAGATGAGGGGATTGAAAGGGTATCCTCTCAGGAACTCAGCGATATTATGAAAGTGACTGCATCACAGATCCGTCAGGATTTTAATAATTTTGGCGGATTTGGCCAGCAGGGATATGGGTATAAGGTAGAATATCTTTATGAGGAAATCGGTAAAATATTAGGTCTTGATAAATCCCACAATCTGATTATTATCGGAGCGGGAAATTTAGGACAGGCGTTAGCTAATTATATGAATTTTGAGAGAAGAGGATTTCTTTTCAAGGGGATATTCGACAACAATCCGGCTCTTTATGGAAAGAAGATCAGAAGCATGGAAGTAAGGCCCATGGAGGAAATGGAAGCCTTTGTCCGGGAAAATGAGATCGACATTGCAGTGCTTACGATACCGAAAAACAGTGCGGTGCCAGTGGCAGAGAGGCTGGCAGAGAACGGGATTAAGGGGATTTGGAACTTTGCCCATGTGGATTTAAATGTTCCAAAAGAGATTCAGGTTGAAAATGTTCATTTATCGGATAGTTTAATGAAACTGACTTACAATATCAACAGGTCTGAAAATGAAAATAATGATTGAGGCGTGTATATGTCGAGAGCGGATGATATTTATAAACCTGCACTGGAGGGTAAAAAGATACCAGTACTGACATTGGATAATAAGTGGCACCAGTTGTTTACCCAGGCGGAGCCGGATAAGCGCATAAAGCGTCTGGAAAATCAACTGAATAAGCTCCTTAAAAGGCAGGGAAAAGCAAATACTGAAATTACAAAGCTGAAAAAATTAAAAAGAAAGCTCCTTAAGGGGATTATGGACAATGCGGCGGAGGCTTCCTTCGAAAATGATCATCTGGCTCAGAAACGGGCAGATGAAAGCAGGCGTCTTGTCAACGAATGCAATGAGAAGATCAGGGGATACGAAGAAGAGCTTTCAGAGCTTCCAAAAGAAATTGACCGGGTAAATTATGAATTGATGCTGGCAACTATGGATATATGTTATGACAGGCTGAAAGAAAACCAGCGTGAAATAGAAGAAACTGCCAGGTGGGTCACACAGATCCGCATAGAATTAAAAAAGAGACTGATCCGAAAGCAGGAAAAGGAGACTATGAATCAGGAGCTTTATTCCTATATGCATGATATATTCGGGGCAGATGTGATCAACATATTTGATATGAAATATCAGGTGACAGAACCGAAAGATACCGAAAATAAGGACGGTGCATAAAAGGAGCATAATGCGTCATGACCCAGACAGGTGTGGCGCATTTCCATTTATAAGAGGTGAAGCTTAAAGATGAAGTATATTTTAAAATCTGAAGAAATGCAAGCTTATGATGAAGATACCATAAACAGAATCGGACTGCCCTCCATGGTACTGATGGAGAGGGCGGCGCTTTTGGTGGCAGAGGAAGCTATAGGGCAGTTGGGAAGTGCTTCTAAGCGGGTTTTAGTGGTGGCAGGAATGGGAAATAACGGCGGCGATGGACTGGCTGTAGGGCGTCTGCTTAAGCTGAAGGGATACCAGGTTTCTTTTTATCTGATGGGAAATCAGGAAAAAGCCACTGCTGAAACATTAAGTCAGATAAGGATTCTTAAAAATTTGGGGTTTTCCATGCAGAGCAAATTGGAGGATGCGGAATATGATATGGTAGTGGATGCTCTCTTTGGGATTGGTTTATCCAGATTGGTAGAGGGGGACTATGCCCGGACGATTGAAAAAATCAATTACTATGGCCGGCATGGAGCCTATATCTGCGCGGTGGATATTCCTTCAGGAATCTGTGCAGATACCGGTAAAATTATGGGCTGTGCGGTCAGAGCAGATGCTACAGTGACCTTTGGGTTTGCAAAAAGAGGCCATTTTTTGTATCCGGGAAAGGAATACTGTGGAAGAATTGTGGTAAAAGATATTGGTATAACTGAAAATTCATTCCAGGTAAAAAGGCCGGAGGCATTTTGCTATGAGAAAGAGGATATTGAGAAGCTGCTGCCAGGGAGGGCTCCTGACGGAAACAAAGGCACTTTCGGAAAGGTGCTGCTTTTAGCAGGCAGTATGGATATGAGCGGCGCGTGTATTTTGTGCGCAAACAGCATTTTGCGGTCAGGGGCCGGCATGGTAAAGATCATTACGCCTGCCTGCAACCGGCAGATCATACAACAGAGCTTACCGGAAGCCATGCTTTAT
>USJG01000114.1 GCA_900554925.1 uncultured Lachnospiraceae bacterium | reverse complement strand
AAATACAAAAGCAGATATTAACGTGATTGCCCTGATCGGTGAACGGGGCAGGGAGGTTCGCGAGTTTATAGAAAGAGATTTGGGCCCTGAGGGGATGAAACGCTCGGTGGTAGTGGTGGCAACCTCCGACAAACCGGCGCTGGAACGCAAAAAAGCAGCCCAGACAGCTACAGCCATTGCCGAGTATTTCCGGGATCAGGGAAAAGACGTGCTGCTAATGATGGATTCTCTTACCCGTTTTTCAATGGCCCAGAGAGAAATAGGCTTAGCCAGCGGAGAACCTCCTGTTTCAAGAGGCTATCCGCCCAGTGTTTACTCGGAAATGCCCAAGCTTTTAGAACGGGCGGGCCGGTCGGATAAGGGGTCTATTACAGGTCTTTATACGGTGCTGGTAGATGGCGACGATTTTAATGAACCGATTACGGATACTGCCCGGAGTATTTTAGACGGGCATATCATGTTAAACAGAAAGCTGGCCCACAAGAATCATTATCCGGCGATCGACGTTTTGCAGAGCATTTCCAGATGTATGAGCCAGATTGCAGAAAAAGACCATAAAAGCTGTGCCGGCAAGCTGAAAAATGTACTTGCCACCTACAATGAAGCGGAGGATTTAATTAATATCGGAGCCTACAAATCAGGAAGCAATCCGGGAATCGACTATGCAATAGAGAAGATAGAAGAGGTAAACAGGTTCCTTATGCAGGACGTAAATGATAAATATTCTTTCGAAGATTCGGTGGAGCTGATGAAAGAGATTTTTGCCGAAGGAGCAGAATAATCAATGGCAAAATTTATATACCGGATGCAGAGCATTCTGGATATTAAAGAGAAGATGGAAGAGCAGGCCAGGATGGAATTTGCCGCTGCCAGGATGCGTCTTAATGAGGAGGAAGAAAAGCTGCAGACCCTGATGCAGAGGAAGGAAGCTTATGAGGAAAAGGGCAGAGAACTCAGAAAAGATAATCTGAAGGTGATGGAAATCATGGAAAACCGGGAGGACATCGCCGCAATGGAGGAGTTTATCACTCTTCAAAAAATTCAGCTAAAGCGCGCCGAAGAGCAGTTTGAGGCGGCCAGGAGGAAGCTGCAGACTGCCATGCAGGAGAGTAAGACCCAGGAGAAACTAAAGGAAAAAGCCTTTGATGAGTTCGTGCGGGAGGAAAATGCAAGAGAAGCCAAGGAAGTGGATGAGCTTACCAGCTATACCCATGGACGAAAGTGAGAAAGTGTGGAATTAAATTATGCCGATGGATGATGCATTAGAGCTTCAGGACGCCAAACTGGAAAAAAAGCGTCTGAAGGAAGAAAGGAAACAACTGAAAAATGAACAGAAGCAGCAGCGTAAGGCTGCCAGAGCAAGGGCCAGGGAGATCGCCAGCATGGAGGCAGACCTTTCCGAGGAGGAGGAGTCAGGCAGCGGATCAGTATTTGCAGTTACTTTTGTGATCGTCCTTATCTGGATCGCTATTTTGTGCCTGGTAGTAAAGCTTGATTTTGGCGGCTTTGGGAGCAATGTGCTGACGCCGGTGCTTAAAGACGTGCCGGTTCTTAATCTGATCCTTCCAGCCAACACGGAAGTGGCAGTGGAGGATGGCGAAAGCGAGGCTTATGGCGGCTATACGAATCTCCGTGAAGCGGTAGACTATATCAAGGAACTGGAATTGGAGCTGGAGCGCGCCCAGTCCGCACAGTCAGACAGCTCGGACGAGGTGGCGCAATTGCAGGCGGAAGTAGAGCGTCTTAAGACCTTTGAGGACAGCCAGGTAGATTTCCAGAGGATCAAGACGGAGTTTTATGAGGAAGTTGTCTATGCTGAGAAGGGGCCCGGAATAGAAGAATACAGAAAATACTATGAGGAGATGGACCCTGCCACAGCAGAGTATCTATATAAGCAGGTAGTGACTCAGCTTGAAGAAAGCAGTGAAATTGAAAACTATGCCAGAGCATATTCAGAGATGAAGCCCAAAGAGGCAGCGGCTATTTTTGAGGCAATGACAGACAATCTGGAGCTGGCAGCCCGAATACTGGGTGTAATGGAAGCGGACAGCAGAGGGAAGATTTTGGGTGTGATGGACCCTGAAATTGCGGCCAGACTCACCAAAATAATGGACCCTGAATCTTAAGATGGACGCTCCTTAAACCGATATAAATTATGTACCTTGAAAAAGAGTCCGGAAAGGACTTATAGAGAAAGGAGGAACGGAAATGACCAGTGCATCTGTAAAAGATGTGAGTTCTCTGATGAATTTTGTGGGAGGAAGAAATCTTACAAAAACAGGCATCACGAATCAGACCGGCAGCTTTGGCGATGTGATGAACAGAACCAGAAGCGGCAGCTTTGACAGCCAAAGTCAGATAGCGGCAGGTAATCAAAGCGCAAAAACTTCCCAGATGAACGTTAACAGCCGCAGGGAAACCGAGGCGGCAGAAAAACCGGAGAAAGAAACGGTTAAGACGAAGGATCTGACTGTAAAGGAGAAACAGTCGCTGGAAGAGGCAGCCGGCAAAGTAGCGGAGGAAGTGGCTAAGGAGCTTGGCGTTACCCCGGAGGAAGTAGAAAGAGCAATGGAAGAGCTTGGACTTGGCATGCAGTCTCTTTTGGATCCCACTTATCTGACACAGTTGGTACTGCACTTAAGCGGCCAGCAGGATCCGGCAGCGCTTCTTATCAATGAAAATCTCTTTGCAAGCCTTAAGGAGATACTTGGGGCCATGACTGAAGTGCAAACAAGCCTTGCCCAGGAAATGAATCTTACACCGGAGGATATGCAGGCTATGCTTGAAGCAATGAAAGAAGGCCAGGGCATGGCCTCGGAAAATGAAAATCCTGCCATAGACGCTGGAAGCGCAGAGGGAATGGAGCAGGAAAATGCCCCGGAGATCACGGTGGAAATTAAAACCGGAGGCGAAGAGATCAAGCTGACCGTCGACGAAAAGGGAAACGCTGTGGGAAATGCCCAGGTAATATCTAAGGGCACAGAGGAAAGCGCCGCAGACAGATATGCCGATTCCGGGAATAGGGAAAATGGCAGTAACAGGCAGGGACAGCCAGATGGTATGCTGCATACAGGAAATCAAATGCCTGAGGGACTGTTTCAGGATAAAGTGCAGGCGGCAGAAGGTACTTTTGAACAGACTGGAGCTTTTTTCAGTCAGCAGACCCAGGATATTATGAATCAGATTATGGATTATATGAAGATTCAGTTAAAACCCGGAATGGATCAGCTTCAAATGCAGCTACACCCCGAAAGCCTTGGCACAGTACATGTTCAGCTTTCCACAAAAGGCGGAGAAGTTACAGCACAGTTTCAGGTACAGAATGAAACTGTAAAGGCAGCCATTGAAAGCCAGATAACAGCGCTCCAGGAAAGTCTTAAGGAGCAGGGCGTAAAGGTCGAGGCTGTCCAGGTAACGGTAGAGAACCATGGCTTTGAAAGCAATCTCTGGCAGGGCCAGGGAAGAGAAGAAAATGCTTCCTCACAAAATGGCAGGAAAGCTCCCAGAAGAATCAACTTAAATGATTTAAGCGGAGTGTTTGAAGAAGAGGCAAGTGAAGAAGAGCTACTTACAGCCAAAATGATGGAAGCTAACGGAAATACGGTAGACTATACCGCATAGTAAAAGCGCCAAGGGCGCAGAAAGGAGCAGGCAATGGCAACCAGCGCAATAGTAGAAAATGGCAAGATCGTAGAAACTGCGTCGCAAACCTCAGTTAAGAAAACCACCAGCAGCGGAATGGATAAGGATGCCTTTTTACAGCTTTTAGTAGCGCAGATGAAATATCAGGATCCTTTGGAGCCTACTTCAAATACGGAGTACATATCACAGTACGCAACCTTTTCCCAGGTGGAACAGATTCAGAACATGGCAGCTACCATGGAACTTAGCAGAGCCTCTTCGATGGTTGGCAAGCTGGTGGAGATTCAGACCACAGACAGTTCAGGAGAAACCAAGAGTGTTCAGGGAACAGTGGAATTTGTCACTTACGAAAACAACAAAGCATATGTATCCATTGATGGAGCAATTTATTCCGTAGATGACGTGGTGGCAGTAATTGATGAAACTTACCAGACAGCAGTGGAGCTGGCAACGGCATTTCTTAATGCTCTGTATAAGCTTCCCACATTGGCCAATCTGACAATTGCGGACAAGGAAAGCGTTGAGGTTTTGCAGAAAGGATTTAACAACATGACAGCATACCAGCAGTCCTTTATCAGCGAAGAGGATATTCTGGCACTTCAAAAATATGTGGCGCGTATGGCTGAATTGGTTGAAGCGGCAGAAGAAGGCAGTGGAGATGCAGAGGATACCGAAAATGGTGGAACCACAGAAACGGAAGATGGCGAGCAGACAACTGAAGGCGTAGAAGCTTAAGGTAAGTCAGGCAGGATGCAGTGTAAGCCGCTCAGGGAGGAGAGGAAAATGAAAATTCAAAATAATAGTTTCCTTTCAATTGAACAGCTTCAGGACCAGTACTTAAATAAGACCAGACAGGCGCCTGCAGCTCAAAGCCCGGAGGGAAAATCTTTTCAGGAGATTCTTGAAAGCAGTCAGGCCAGGGCAGAGGGAAAAGTAAAATTTTCCAAACATGCCGCAGGACGATTGGCAGACCGGAATATTGAACTGACAAGCAGCCAGATGGAGCGCTTGCAGGAGGGTACCCAGAAGGCACAGCAGAAAGGAATCAGAGAGTCGCTGGTAATCGTTGATCAGCTGGCGTTTATTGTAAATGTCCCCAATCAGACGGTGGTAACAGCAATGAGCCAGAACGAAACAGCGGAAAATGTATTTACAAATATTGATGGAGCCGTAATTATTTAGCCGGACCTTATGGAGGCTAAGTGTTCCCGACTGACAGAAGGAACAGCGGCAATAAGTTAAGGAGGTCACTTCATTATGATGAGAGCATTATTTTCTGGTGTGGCAGGTCTTAAAACCCACCAGACAAGAATGGACGTTATCGGTAATAATATTGCCAACGTCAACACCACAGCATACAAATCCCAGTCCATGACATTCAGAGATCTGATGTATCAGACCACACAGGCAGCCTCCGGCGCCAATCCGGTCACAGGCGTAGGCGGTATCAATGCAAGGCAGATTGGTCTTGGTTCCAAGACAGGGGCCATTAAAACTGCTATCAGCACTCAGGGAGCAGCCCAGTCAACCAACGACCCTTTTGATATTATGATCACAGGAAGTTCGTTCTTTATCGTAAGCAATGGGGTAGAGAATTTCTTTACCAGAGACGGTTCCTTTTATGTTGATGGAGCAGGAAACCTTGCCATGACCAGTACCGGTTATAATGTTATGGGATGGCAGGTGGATCCCGATAATGTAAATAATATTAAAAAAGATACCGTAACCCCCTTACGGGTTATGACGACGGAAAATATGACCTATCCTCCGGAAGCCACTACCAAGGCAACAGTCAGCGGAGTAATAGATAAGAACGATACGGATATTAACAGCACTTCCGGAAGAATCATGAACCTTGAATTTTATGATAATCAGGGATATAAGTATACTGCAAGAATGAGTATTCACGCGGTAAACGGAGATCTTGGACAGTTTTATGTACAGCTGGACGATATTCTGGATTCCGATGGGAACACCATTATCGGAACAAATGGAATTGATGCAGCAGATATTACTTTGAGTTCAACAGCAGTAGCGGGTGCCGGCGGTTTAGGCTCAGCAGCCCTTAACTATGTCAACGGCTCAGGTACCTTTGAAAATGTGGGCGGAACAGCGGGAACAGCAGGCGATTCCACGATTACGTTACAGTTTACGGATATTCCCAACTTCCAGAATATTGAAATTGATTTTTCCGGCACCTTCAACTACAATAAAAACGGTACATCAACGGTAGAAGCAATCTCGGGAGATGCGAACAACTTAGGTGCGGGACGCAAGATCGGTGAGATGAGCGGAATCGACATTCAGAAGGACGGCATGATTTATGCTTACTATGATAATGGACAAAGAAGGCTCTTAGGACAGATCGCGGTAGCAAATTTTGCAAACCCCTCCGGTCTTTCCAAGACAGGAGACAACCTGTATTCCTCCACCGCGAACTCAGGGGACTTTGACGGTATCGGTGATGACATCACTGAGGATGGAGGTTATATGGAATCCGGTATTCTGGAAATGAGTAATGTGGATCTGGCTTCCGAGTTTACAGAAATGATCACTACCCAGAGAGGTTTTCAGGCAAACAGCCGTATCATTACAGTTTCGGATACGCTGCTTGAGGAACTGACCAATCTGAAGCGATAGCCGGATAGCAGCAATACATAAGTAACAGCAGAAATATAAATTCATAGGGACAGGGAACCAGAAACTTTCATGGTTCCCTTTACCAATTTTCTTAAAAACAGCAGAAAGGGGAAGGGTTTATGATAGAAGTAACCAAAATAAATGGGACGAAAGTACTGATAAATCCCGATTTAATGGAGCTGGTGGAGGAAACTCCGGATACGGTTATTTCATTTACCACGGGCAGAAAAATAATTGTAAAAGAAAGTAGACAAGAGGTGAAAAATCTTGTAAAATTGTATCGAAAGGATATTTTTGCGAATTAACGCAAAAAAGGTGTAAAGTTGTGGATTTAGCGTCGATTATTGGCATGTTGCTTTGTTTTGTCATGTTTGCATACGGTATTATTGATAATGCAGGCCTGGAAAACTTACCAAGATATCTGGATTTCCCATCGGCAGTTATTACATTTGGAGGTTCTTTCTTCGCAGTCATGGCTTCTTTTTCCATGAGTGACTATGTTGCGGGATTAAAGAGCTTTCTTTTAATATTCAAATCTCCCAGCTCTGACGTCCGGGGGATGATACAGAAAATCATTGATCTGTCCAACGTGGCCAGAAAGGAAGGGCTGCTTTCTTTAGAGGAAGCTGCCGGGGATCTGGAGGATGAGTTTATGAAGAAGGGGATCCTTCTTATCGTAGACGGTACAGACCCGGAACTGGTCCGCGGCATTATGGAAACAGAGCTGATAAGCACAGAGGACAGGCATAAAACCAAAATTTCCTTTTGGGATACCTTGGGAGCCATGGGCCCGGCCTGGGGTATGATCGGTACTCTGATAGGTCTTGTAAATATGCTTTATGAAATGGACGACCCTTCAAAAATCGGGCCTTCCATGGCAGTTGCCTTAATTACTACCCTGTATGGCTCCATTCTGGCAAACTGGATATGTGCGCCGGTTGCCGCGAAGCTGAAGGTAAATGACGCCCAGGAGATCATGATAAAGGAAATTATGATTGAGGGTCTCCTTTCTATTCAGGCAGGAGAAAACCCCAGAGTTATAGAAGAAAAACTGAAATCATTCCTTGCACCGAATGTCCGTGACTCTCTTTTAGGAGGGGATGGAAATGAACAAGGTGGTGAAAGCTAATGG
>USJG01000113.1 GCA_900554925.1 uncultured Lachnospiraceae bacterium | reverse complement strand
CTTCTCGCGGAGAGGTAGTTATGCATACGCATCCGCTCGCGCGCGAAGTGTCGCAGGCGACACTTTTTTATACTTCTTGGAAGAACCTTTCTGAAAATCCGGCAAAAAGCCAGGTATCCGCAGAAGCGGGAGATTTTAGGAGGAAAAGAAAATGAATAATGGATTATGGACGAGTGTAAAGGACAATGTAGTATTTGTGTTGGTCTCAATAGGGATTGCAGTAGCTTTATTTGCAGCAGCCTATGTAGCGGAGAAGATCAGTAAAAAGAAAAACGGAGACACGGAGAGAATACTCTGTACACGAAAAATTGCAATGATAGGTGTGTTTTCCGCCATAGCAGCAGTACTGATGCTGTTTGAATTCCAGGTGCCTTTTGCCCCCTTCTTTTATGAGCTTGATTTCAGCGAGATCCCGGCATTGATCGGTACCTTTGCCTTTGGACCGGTGGCAGGTGTTATGATTGAGTTCTGTAAGATATTACTGAAACTTCTTATGAAGGGAACCAGCACAGCCTTTGTAGGCGACCTGGCAAACTTTGTGGTGGGATGCAGTTTTATTTTGCCGGCTTCCATTATCTATATGTTTAAAAAGACAAAAAAGACTGCAATCATCGCGTCTGTAACGGGAACATTAATTATGACAGTTTTTGGCTCTATGTTTAATGCGGTTTACCTGCTGCCTACCTTTGCAACCCTTTACAATATGCCGCTGGATGCGATTATAGCCATAGGAACTGAGATTAATGGCAATATTACCAACGTATCCACATTAGTCCTGTTTGCGGTAGCGCCCCTTAATCTGTTGAAGGGTTCAAGCGTATCGCTGGTAACCATGCTGGTATATAAGCAGTTAAGTCCTATTTTAAAGGAGGCAACCATCGGCAAAAAAGGAAAGGCAGTGGGAACTGTCAGGTAATACATTTTGACAAAACCAGTCACACAGGATAAATTGAAAACTGTTTGAAGGAGATAAAAGATGTATAAGGAATGCAATTACAAATATGGAATCATTGGAATTGTGAGCTGGATTTTGTATATGCTGGGCCTGCTTTTTATGGGGATTATGCACAAAAATGGTTTCCAATATCGTCAGTATCAATTTATATATGTGATCATGTTTTTTTGGGTGGTGGCAGCGGCATTTTTGCTGAAAAGAAAAGATGGTTTTAGCTTTCTGGGATTTGGCGGAGATAAGTTAAAAATTGACAGTGTTATTTCGGTCTGTATGATTGCAGTTGTATTTATTGCCAGTATTTTTTTAAGCGAGCACAGCATACCGCAGCTTTTGAAACTTTCACTTTATTATATATTTTACATTGGCGCTGTTGAAGAAATAATTTTCCGGGGATTTATACAGAATTGTCTGTTTGGGCTGAAATTAAACAGAATTGTTACATTTCTGATTGGCGGCGTATTTTTTTCACTCATGCACTTGCCCTTTCAGATGTATCTTCATGGCAACGTATCCTTTATGTATCTGGCAGAGGTATGGCCGAATTTAATATTTACTTTTGGAGTTCATCTTTTATTCTGCTTTATTACCTGTAAAAGAAAAAATATTATGCTTCCGATTGCGATACATTATGCCATAAATTACCTGGGATGATATGAAACTCCCTAAAATACAAATTGCTTCCACGTATCTGTCATAGCTTTAAGCAAAGATACAGGGGAGAAACTGACGAGAGGGCCGGCACATGCCGGCCCTTAAAACATTCTTTAGAGAAAATTAATAATTTATTGCGTATATTTGTAATTTTTAGCAGATACAATCCGTTATAATGTTTGGAGGTAAAAAATAATAAAAAGTATTTTCATATTTAGTATTGACAAAAATTGTATTAATTATATAATACAATAGTACAAACATATAAGGAGCACATACATATATGAGTGAACTAATTGAAATCCGGAACATATGTAAGATATATAATCCCGGAGAAAATGAGGTACGGGCACTGGATCATGTGGACTTGAAAATTGATCAAAATGAATTTGTGGCCATTATCGGGCAATCAGGTTCCGGTAAGTCCACATTGATGAATATGCTGGGATGTCTGGATGTGCCTACCAGCGGCACATACATATTAAATGGCCAGGATGTCTCGGGTCTTAGCGATGATGAGTTGTCCGATATTAGAAATCGGGAAATCGGCTTTATTTTTCAGGGGTTTAATCTGATAGCGGGACTAACTGCACTGGAGAATGTGGAATTGCCCCTGATTTATCGGGGAGTTGCCAAAAAGGAGCGGGAACAGCTTTCCAGGGCGGCGCTTTCCAAGGTAGGCCTTTCTGCCCGTATGGATCATAAGCCTTCTGAGATGAGCGGCGGTCAGCAGCAGAGAGTGGCAATTGCCAGAGCAATCGCCCAGGCACCGCCGGTAATCCTAGCAGATGAACCTACGGGAAATCTGGATTCGGGCTCTACAAAAGAGATTATGGAGATTTTAAAGGAGCTTCACAGAGAGGGAAGAACAGTGATACTGATTACCCATGACAATGAAATTGCAGCCAGGGCCAGACGAATCATAAGAATTATGGACGGCAGGATAGTGGATGATATAAAACAGCAGGAAGTAATGTGAGCAGGGAGACTGCTGAAAACATAATAAGGCGGAGGAATAAAAAATGTCTGATAAGAAGAAAGATCAGGTCGTAGAAACAGCATTGGATAAGGAAGAAGTTACAGGCAAGTCAGATATTGAACTTGTGAAAAAGGAAAAGAAGAAAGAAAAGAAAGAAAAAAGAGAAAAGAAAGAAAAAAAGCCCCTTGATAAGGCGGGAAAAAAGAAGCGCAGAAAAATTATTATTTTCAGTGTGATTGGCGTGATGGTGCTGCTGTTCATTTTAAAAAGCGTTTTGGGCGGCAATGGTGCGCAGGCCATTGTATCCACTACAGAAGCTGTTACAGGAGAAATTGAGCAGACCATCAATACCAGCGGAACTGTTACCACAGAAAATACTAAGAACTATTTTTCCGATGTAAATGTAAAAATAGGAAACGTGCCTGTTAAGGCAGGGGATGCGGTTAAGGCAGGAGATGTGCTGATTGCCTATGATGAAGATGATCTTAATAAGGAAATAGAGCTGGCGAATCTTAAGGCGCAGTCCACAGAGGGCAGCTACAAAAATTCCATTCAGGCCAATAATGAAAAGCTGGGAGATTTAAACGAGGCAAACATCAATATCGGAGTACTGGATCAACAGATTGCGGATACAGAAGCCTACATAACCGGGCTTGAAAATAAGATTGAAAAGAAAAAGAGCGATCTGGCATATGAAGGCGCGCTGCTTCAAATTTCTTTGCTGGATTGGGCAGATCATCCGGATTCGGAAGAATATCTGAATTTGCAGAAATTAATTCAGCTTAACAGCTATGAACAGCAGAACAATAAAGAAATCAAGGGCTGGCAGGATGAGCTGGATGTCTACAATAAAATGCTTGCCGATTACAAAGAGTATCGTTCTGAAATGAAATCACAGCAAACTTCGGCAGAGGCCGGAAAAATGACTTCCGGCGCCAAAGAGCAGTTAGAGGCAGAAAATCAGACTAAAGAAATCGAGGTTTCCAATTCCCTGGAAAGTCTGGAAGCAGCGAAAAACGGTGTGATTGCAGAATTTGATGGCGTAGTCACGGAAATGAACGCGGTAGAAGGCGGTACTGTTGCAGCAGGCTCATCGCTTCTTAAGCTGGAGAGCACAGAAGACGTAATGGTGAAAATTTCAGTTACCAAGTATGATCTGGATAAGATTGCAGTGGGACAGAAGGCTGTTATCACCATTGGCAGCAAGGAATATCAGGGAGAAGTCTCCAAGATCAATAAGATGGCGGAAAAGAATAACAGCGGTGCTGCGGTCGTGGGCACGGAAATCAAGATCACGAATCCTGACAGCGATGTAATTTTGGGTGTGGAGGCAAAGGTCGTGATCAGCACAGCGAAGGCAGAAAACACGGTACTAATACCTGTTACAGCTGTTAATGTAGATGTGGACGGAGAATTTGTCTATGTGGTAGAAAATAATGCCCTGGTCAAAAAAGCAGTAAAAACAGGCATTTCTTCGGATACGCTTACAGAGATTACTGAGGGGCTTTCTAAGGGAGAGCAGGTGGTTACTGATGTGACCAGCGGACTTGCAGAGGGCATGACAGTAATGGCAATGCCCCAGTAGGGAACCCGGGAGGTAAAAAATGGCACAGATTTTGGAATACATTAAAATCGCCCTGATGAATATCAGGAGTAATAAAGGGCGTTCTATTCTGACGATGCTGGGAATCATCATAGGTATTTCCTCCGTTATTATGGTTATCTCTATTGGCAACGGCGTCCGCGGACAGGTAAATTCCGAACTGGAAGGTATAGCTGGCGGACAGATCGTATTTTATGTTGATAGTACCCGAAAAGACACTACCGTAACCTTTGACCAGGCGGATTTTGACGCAATTGAGTCGCAGATAGAGCACGTAAAGGGGGTTACCCCCAGTTATAGTGCATGGGGAACTGCAGAAGGGCCCAAGGGAGATTTTGATATTAATATGAGCGGCGGAACTACCGGACTGCTGTATGCTTCAACAGATCCTATAATCAAAGGAAAGTATTTTACACAAAATGATTATGACAGTGCAGCCAATGTGTGTATCATTTCAGAGAGCAGCGCAGTAGCCTTATTTGGAACCACTGATGTGGTGGGAATGAGCTTTGATGCCACTTTTTGGGGGATTACCCAGGAGCTGCGCGTTATCGGAATCCGTAAGGACAATGCCTCCGCGTTAGTAAGCACGGGGTATGGCGTTACTACGATACAGGCTGAAGTTCCCCTGACCTTTATGGCAAATAAATTTGGCTATTACATAGATGAAGTGACGCAGTTTTATGTGATTGCAGAGTCTTCCGAGTATTGCAGCGAGGTGGCCGCCAAGGCATTTTCCCTGCTGGAAAGCAGGCACAATGTCCGGGGGGAAAATCAGATTATGATGGAAAGCTTCGCGGACTATACTGCACAGTTTGATACTATTTTAGGTTTTATTACAGTGTTCATTTCCTTTGTGGCGGCAATTTCGCTGCTGGTAGGCGGCATTGGCGTTATGAATATTATGCTTGTGTCCGTAACAGAGAGAACCAGAGAAATCGGTATCAGAAAAGCATTGGGGGCAAGAACCGGTTCCGTGCTTTTACAGTTCCTGGCAGAAGCCGGTATCATCACATTGCTTGGAGGAATCATAGGAATTATTTTAGGGATATTAGGCGCTTTCGGGGTATGTGCGGTTGTAGGAGTCACAGCCTCGGTAAGCTTTGGCACTGTACTTGCCGCTTCCCTGTTTTCCTGCGGCGTGGGAATATTCTTTGGTATCTATCCGGCCAGAAAGGCAGCCAGACTAAGCCCTATTGAAGCTTTGCGCCATGAATAAAATTAAGCGGCACAGCTTGAAGCAGCGGTATGGATCATAAGATTTTCATGTTGCACTTTGTGGTATTTTTAGTATAATAAAGGAGAGTAGAGAGCGCCTACCCAATGTAGGTGCTCTTTTCAGGAATATAAAATTCCTGAAGCCACAAAAAGCATACAGTTAGGAAAGCAGGATTTTATGGAAGTTGAATTTGATGTTAAAGTAACGCCGGGCGTTCTTTATGATTATATGCTGTATCATACGTATACAAGCGCTGCGGGCTTACTTGGAGCAGCCGCAGGCGCACTTTTGGTAGTGGCATTTTTTATGGGGGCAGGGATTTTTTGTCTGATTGCCGGAATTATCATACTTGCTTATTTGCCCTGGACTCTTTTTATCAAGTCCAGACAGCAGTATCTTGCCAATCCTGCATTTAAAAATCCACTCCATTATAAATTGACGGAGACAGGAATAGAAGTATCTCAAAAGGAAGAGGTGCAAAGCCAGAAATGGGAGGATATGTATAAGGCGGTATCTACGCCCAAAAGCCTGATCCTTTACACCTCGCCGGTCAATGCGTCCATTTTCCCAAAGAAGGATCTGGGAGAAAAAACGGCCGCAGTTATTGAAAGTATATCTACTCATATGCCGCCCAGGAAGGTAAAGATACGCGGTTAGTTGAAGGGATATTGCAATGAAATCAGGAAGTAGAGATGAATGAAAAAGAGACTTGTGGAAACCTTTAGCCCGGAGGAGACCTTTGAACTGGGCAGACAAACAGGACAGGAAGCGAAACCGGGTACGGTATTTACCCTGCTTGGCGATCTGGGAGCAGGAAAAACCGTTTTTACACAGGGGTTGGCAGTGGGCCTTGGCATTACAGAGCCTGTAAACAGTCCCACCTTCACGATCGTACAGGTTTATGAGGGAGGAAGATGTCCCTTTTACCATTTTGACGTGTACCGGATAGGGGACATTTCCGAAATGGATGAAATCGGGTATGAAGACTGTTTTTATGGAGATGGCGTGTGCTTAATAGAGTGGGCCAATCTGATTGAGGAACTATTGCCGGAGCATTATACTCAGATTACGATTTCAGGGGATTTGGAAAAGGGATTTGACTATAGAAGGATCGAGCTGGAGGAAATAACGAAAGAATGAAGATTATTGCGATAGACAGTTCCGGGCTGGTGGCGTCGGTGGCAATCGTGGAGGACGATACGCTGGTCGGCGAATATAATGTCCAGTATAAAAAGACACATTCCCAGACATTACTCCCCATGCTGGATGAATTAAAGAAAATGGTGGAGCTTGATTTATCCACCGTAGATGCTGTTGCGCTTGCCAAAGGGCCGGGGTCCTTTACAGGGCTTCGGATCGGTTCAGCCACAGCGAAAGGTCTTGGAATGGCAATGAAGGTACCATTAATAGAAATTCCAACACTGGATGGGCTTGCCTGCAATTTATACGGAACGGACAAACTGGTATGCCCTATTATGGATGCCAGAAGAAATCAGGTTTATACAGGGATTTATGAGTTTACGAAGGCGGAAGGAAGACCTTTGTCATATCTGCTTTCCAGTCTGCTTGCGCAGTGCGCGGTTTCCATTGATGAAATTGCGGCAAAATGCAACGAAATGCAGAGGGAAGTGATTTTTCTCGGCGACGGAGTGCCTGTATTTGCGCAGAGGCTTTCACAGCTTTTGACTGTTCCCTATAGTTTTGCACCGGCTCACATGAACAGACAGCGGGCAGCAGCCTTTGCCATGCTGGCTTTTCAGTACTTTAAGGAAGGAAAAACCGTAGCAGCCAGGGATCATGCGCCGGAATATTTAAGACTGTCACAGGCAGAAAGAGAAAAAAGCGAAAAGAAGTCCTGAAGATGCCATGGTTATCTTTCAGAGGGGACGGAGGATTGAAGTGTTAGTTATCAGACAGATGGAGGCAGCTGATGTGGAGGCCGCAGCCATAATTGAAAGGGAAGCCTTTTCCATGCCCTGGTCTGCCAAAGACTTTCTGGAGATGGTGGAGGCTGATTACGCATACTACTATGTGGCTGAG
>USJG01000112.1 GCA_900554925.1 uncultured Lachnospiraceae bacterium | reverse complement strand
GACCATTAAGAAAATCTCATTTTCCTTTGCAATGACAGCTTAGCAATTTCTTTTGGGCAATCTGCCAATTCTAAATTTACCAAGCACCTTTTGACACCTTAATCCTATTACACAAAAGCGTTCCGGCTTTCGATCCCCTCATGCTGCCATGAACAGGTCTCTTTGCACAGAACGCTTTCACTTTAAACTTTATGCCTGTTTTTTCTGTGGAAATACCTTACGAAGTACCAGCCACAGCGCGCCTGTAATGCATACGGAAGAATAGGTTCCGCAAAGAATACCCACCATCAGGGGAAGGGCAAATTCTTTTACAGATGATACGCCAAATACATACAAGGCTGCTACCATAATAAAGGTAGTCAGGGAAGTAAAGATACTTCTGGAGAGTGTCTGGGTAATACTTTCGTTTACCATATTCTCCAGCTCCTCCTTTTTCCCCATATTACTCATGTTTTCACGGATACGGTCAAAAATAACGATGGTCGCGTTGATGGAATACCCTACGATAGTAAGCATACACGCAATAAAGGTGGTTCCTACGGATATTCTGGCAATCGCATAAAACGCAAGCACCACAAGCACGTCATGGAGCAGGGCCAGCACAGAGCTTGCACCAAAGCGAATATCCTTAAATCTGAACCAGATATATACTAACATTAACAATGCTGAAACAATAACCGCTATGATCACATCTGTTTTCATCTCGCTGCTGACTGTGGAGCTGATAGTCTCTGTGGTGATCTTTTCCGGGTCTGCCTGGAAATTATCCACCATGGCAGTTTTAAACGCTTCTCTTTCGTCTGTATCTAAGGAGCGGGTCTTAAAGATAACTTCATTGGTTCCCTCGATCTTCTGGGTCTGTACATTTCCATCTCCTGTAATCTCTTCAATGAAAGGCACCACATTTGCATCAATGTCAGCCAGCGCCATATCTTCATTAAAGGTTACATTGGTGGAGGTACCGCCTACAAATTCAAGGCTGTAATTTAAAGCGCCGCCTGTCTGCGCCTTATTAATTCCCATAAATACAAATCCGGACAGAACTGCCGCTATGGAAATTCCAAAAAAGATGGTCTTTTTGGAAGTAAATCTAACTGCCTTTCTCTCCTTAGCTGTTCCATACCACTTAACATTCTGAATACCAATGGCATAGAACGCCCTCATAAGCATTCCTGTAATTACCATAGCAGTAAACATGGAAAGCACAATACCAAGCGCCAGGGTGTAGGCAAAGCCCTTCACCGTGCCTGAACCGAGAATTGCCAAGACAGCAGCGGCAATCAGGGTAGTTACATTCCCATCAACAATGGCAGATCTTGCCTTCTTATAACCAGTATCAATGGCAGACTTAACAGTCTTGCCCTTGGCAATTTCTTCTCTGATACGGGCGAAAATAATAACGTTTGCATCCACCGCCATACCAATAGAAAGAATAATACCTGCAATACCGGGCAGCGTCAATGTGATTTCAAAAGCATCCAGCAAAATAATAATAAGTTCAACATAAAGTCCCAGTGCCAGACTGGCTGCAACACCAGATACATAATAGACAGCAATCATAAAGATTACAATAATTGCAAAGCCTACTGCCGCCGCCTTAATACTTGTGGAGATTGCCGCTTCCCCCAGCTGGGCGCCAACAATCTTGGAATGCAGTTCTTCAAGCTCCAGCTTCAGACCGCCGATACGGATGGTGGAGGCAAGCTGCTCGGCCTCCTCATGGGTAAAATCTCCTGTGATCTGCGCCTGTCCGTCTGTAATTGCTGAATTTACATTGGGAGCGCTGATGATTTCGCCATCATAGTAAATTGCAATGGATTCTCCATTCTGGTATGCCTTGGTGGTGGCATCTGCAAACTTGACGGTTCCTTCCTCCGTCATAGTCAGGCTTACTACAAACTGGCTATTATTCATGGTGTCGGAAGCTGTGATGGCCTGTGCGTTTTTTACGTCCGTACCTACTAAAACCACAGAGCCATTCTCTATCAGCGCGTCAATGGTATTATACATGGTATAAATCAGATTTCCCTCTTCATCTGTTCCGGCAACCTGATAGTTCAGATTTCCTTCGGGATCATACATGGAAATGAAATACAGGGAACCGGGCTTTCCAAGCTCCTCCAAAATCGCATTTGCATCTGACACGCCGGGAATTTCAATATTGATCCTGTCATCCCCCTCCTGATAAACCACCGCTTCCGTGCTGTAGTTTTCCACACGCTTCTGGAGCTTATAAATGGTATCAGCCATGTCTTCACTGCTGGGATTTTCATCGCCGGCCACCTGATAAGTGATACTCACACCACCCTCAAGGTCAAGTCCCAGATTAATGCTGGCGGCTGAACCTGAACCATCTGCTCCAAGTCCCACTGCTGCGGTATACCCAAATACACCCAGAAGCAGTACAAAAACCACCAGAATGATAATCGCTTTACTCTTCTTCATTATTTTCTTCTCCTTCTGCCTCGGCCAAAGCCGCTTTTATCATAATTGCGCACTCAATACGCTTTCTCTGCAATTCACATCCCAGATCGTAGGCATCATTAATATTCCCATGGAAATTATACGAGTTTGCCGCACATCCACCGCTGCAATAAAACTTGGCAAAACAGTTTCTGCACTTTTCCTTGGCATATACATTACAGGTTTTAAACTCATCCCGGATGTCGGTTCTGGTAATGCCTTCCTCCACATTTCCCATAAGAAACTCTTCTTTTCCCACAAACTGGTGGCAGGGATATAAATCCCCCCAGGGTGTTACCGCCAGATACTCTGTTCCCGATCCACAGCCGGAAAGTCTCTTGGCAACACAGGGCCCGCCTTCCAAGTCTATCATAAAATGAAAGAAATTAACACCTTTCCCTTCTTTTCTTCTGTTTAGAAGCTCCACTGCAAGACGGTCATACTCCTTAAGCAGCGCAGGAACATCCTCCTGCCTGAGGGCATAATCATCCGCAGGCTCAGCCACCACAGGTTCCACCGAAATCTGTTCAAAACCCAAATCTGCCAGATGAAGCACATCCTCTGCAAAATCCAGATTATTCCTGGTAAAGGTGCCTCGCACATAGTAATTCATCTGATTCCGGCTTTTTGCAACCTTCTGAAACTTGGGAACAATGGTATCATAGCTGCCCTGCCCTCCCCGATAGGGGCGCATCAGATCATTGACTTCCTTTCGTCCATCAATGCTTAAAACAATGTTGGACATCTCCCTGTTGGCAAATTCCATAATCTCATCATTCAGCAGAATCCCATTGGTAGTCAGTGTGAACCTGAATTTCTTGTGGTAAGGCTCTTCAAGGCTTCTGCCGTAAGCCACCAGATCCTTTACTACCTGCCAGTTCATAAGGGGCTCGCCGCCAAAAAAGTCCACTTCAAGGTTCACACGGTTCCCCGAATTTTTTACCAGAAAATCCAGGGCCTTTTTTCCAACCTCAAAACTCATAAGTGCACGTCTGCCATGATACTCCCCTTCCTGCGCAAAGCAGTATTTACATGCCAGATTACAGTCATGGGCAATATGAAGGCACAATGCCTTAACTACTGTTTCCCTCTTTTTAAAATCTACAATGTAGTTCTCGTAAATATCAGGCGCGTAAAGCATTCCCGCTTCCTTAAGCTCCAAAACCTGTAAAAGAGCGTCCTCAATATCCTCTGACGCATATTTATCCTTAAGATTCGATAAAACTCTGTCCTTTATTTCCTTTTGATCACAGTTATCCGCAAGCGCTTCCTCA
Source organism: uncultured Lachnospiraceae bacterium (assembly GCA_900554925.1). Classification (GTDB taxonomy): domain Bacteria; phylum Bacillota; class Clostridia; order Lachnospirales; family Lachnospiraceae; genus Suilimivivens. Next base: position 3,787 of record USJG01000112.1, on the reverse strand, counting down.
ACAAGAGGAATCACATCATATACCACCTCGTCCACCACGTGAACAGAGCCGCTGTTCACATCAAGCACAATATTATAACCGTTATTTTTATACTGATGTATCACTTTACCAATCCTTCCCTATTGTTGTAACACTGCTTTAACACATAATAAGCAGCGACAAAAGTCGCTGCTTACATTCATTATCCTATTTTTCGTAAAAATTAAGCTTATCTGTGAATGTCAAATGCTTATTTTACCTTTTCGCAGCTCTGATTTCCTACAGTACAGGAAGTCTTGCATGCTGACTGGCAGGAGGTCTGGCATTCGCCGCAGCCGCCCTTTTTCATGGATTCTTTTAAATCTCTTGTAGCTAATGTCTTAATACGTTTCATAATCACATCTCCTTTTGCTGTTCCTGTATTTGTATAGTATAGCATAGTTGCCGGTTTTGGAAAAGCATTTTGTTAATTTTCTGCATTTTCCTTCTCCGGCGACCGGCTCATCCCTTCATCTGTTTCTTCTAAGGCCGCGCTTTCTGCCTCTGTTTCCTCTTCGCCTGGTACGCTCTCCGGAAGTGTCATCAGAACCTTCACGATCCTGTTTTGATTTACTCCCTGTACCTGAAGCTTAATATTCTGGTCGGTAATAATGGTTTCCCCATCCTCCGGCAGTCTGTCCAGATTTTCTATGATCAAGCCTCCGACGGAATCATAATCCTCAGATTTAAGTTCCGTCCCCAGTTCATCATTAATATCACTTAACTTCATGCCGCCTTCTACCAGATAAACCCTGTTATCTATCTGCTGAATGAACTCTTCTTCGTCCTCATCATACTCATCACGGATCTCGCCTACGATTTCCTCCAGCAGATCTTCTAAAGTAATCATACCTACAGCCGCGCCATACTCATTAAGGACAATGGAAACATTCACACACTTTTCACGCATTTCAATCAGAAGATCGGCCGTCTTTTTGAACTCATAGGTATAATAAGTCTCTCTCATAATATCGCTGATCTTAAACTGTTCTTTGTCTTTTACCAGAATAAAGTCCTTAATGTTGATAAGACCTATAATATTGTCCTTATCTTCCCGATAAACAGGGATTCTGGTATACATACACTCTTCAAACAGCTCCATGACCTCATTATAATCAGCATTCTCACTGACCGTAGCCATATCTATTCGCGGTATCATAATATCCTTGGCAACTGCATCACTGAAATCAAACACATTGTAGATCATTTCTCTTTCTTCTGATTCAATGACGCCATCCTCATGACTGACCTCCACGTAGGTACGCAGCTCCGTCTCTGTCATAGCGGTCCTCTTGCTGGTATCGATATGTAACAGCTTCATTAAGCCGCCAGCCAGCTTATCGATCAGGAAAATCACAGGAGTCATTATCTTCATAATGCCCGCAATCGCTGATGCATAAAACAGCGCCAGCTTCTCAGAATAAACCATTGCCACATTCTTAGGCATAATCTCTCCGAACAGCAAAATCACTACTGTTAAAATACCGGTCGCTATCCCCACTGTAAAATTAATTTTAATCGCCAGGGTCGTTGCCAGTGCAGAAGCCGAAAGATTAACGATATTATTTCCTATCAATATGGCACTCAGCATTTTTCCGTACTTATCAAGTACCTCAAGCGCTGTCCGGGCACGCTTGTCTCCCTCATCCGCCAGAGCCTTTAATCTGACTCTGTTGACCGTCGTAAGAGAAGTCTCCGCAGATGAAAAAAATGCAGATAAAATTACCAGAATCAATAACGCAAACAATTGTATGACACCATCGGTATCCAAGTTAAAATCACTCCTTATTATTATAATATTGCTGTTTCCTTCAACAGCTTATGCAAATATTACAATATAAGGGTATTCTCTGTCAAGTTCAGTCATATGAATAGTATATAAGTTATCCAATGTAGCAAACAGGAGGCGTCATGTTAAAAAAATTCAACTTAAGCTCAAGACTCACATTCATATTGAAGTGTCTGCTCATATCCTACCTGATCACCACCGGCCTGCTTTTACTCCTGGCTCTTATGCTGTATCGATTTGATCTGTCTGAAAAAGTAGTATCAATTTGTATCATTGCCATATACATAATTGTAACTTTTTTAGCGGGATTTCTTGCCGGGAAACGAGAGGGAAGCCGAAAATTTCTGTGGGGACTTTTAATGGGCAGCTTATACTTTGTCATATTGATAGTGGTTTCACTGATCGTAAACCACGGAATAGACGCTGTTTCCGGAAACTTCTTTACTGTGCTCATGCTCTGCGCCGGAAGCGGAATGCTGGGCGGAATGGTAAGTTGATCAGTCTGCATCTGAAAGCACTGCCACTCTTGTAAACAAGAATGGCAGTTACTTTTCATTTACCATTCTTCACTTTGCTTTAAGCTTATCTTGCCGTACAGTTCATCAACAGTACTTTTCAGTGACTTCTCTCCCTCAAAATAACCATTAATTCCCTGTTCCAAAATCCCATAGACTGCATCTGTCAGAGGATCTGCATACCCTTTTGGAACAGAGACCTGATCCAGAAGTTCCAATAGCTTTGCACTATCTCCTTCTTCTGGTAAATAAAGCGGATAATTTTCTCCATACAGAGTATCGTAATAAAATCCCTGATCAAGTCCATAGCGCTCTCTATAAGATTTTTCAAAACTCGTAAGCCAAATATCTATCGTCGTTCTGTTTATTGCAATTCCGGGAATCGTTCTCGCCATGTCAGTGTAAGTACCTGTATAAGAAGCCAAAAATTGCAGAAAATCACAGGCTTGTTCCGGATACTGTGTCTGGCTGTGCACTCCAATAAGCATACCAGGATGAAATTTTCCGGTGGAAATAATCTCAAAATCATCATAATGATATATTTGCGCAACAGAGTATATACTTCCTTCCATAATGACCACCAAACCCACACTGCCATTTCCGCATCCAAGCAGCTGCCAGAGTTCTGCTTCCACATAGGCGCCACTGGGTACATATTTCATTGTATATCCAGCAGAATCAGCTTCTGCATCATTTATCAGACGATCATACAGAACCCTGGCTTGTATAAGAAATATCTCCAGCCTTTCTCTTGTTACCTTCCCATTCTCATAAAGTTCATCTCCATAATACTGATATAACATAGGAAGAAACATCCCTTTTACATTTTTCTTATAATGGTACGGAACAAGACCGGAAGCCTCTGGATGTTTCTCCAGATATTCTGACAGGCTGGCAAGGCTTCCCACATAAGGTGACATTTCTTTTTTACACACAATATAATCTGCCCGGAAAAACAGCGGCATAGCAAAGGTTCCTTCTTCGCTATGGTACCCTTTCAGCACTCCGTCAAAATACTCTCCTGTGCCAATCAAAGGCCTTACCGCTTCATCAATATCCATGAGAAATCCCTTTTTTGCATAGCTTTCCCATGGCAGCTCGTCAAGCACATAAATATCTGCTGCCTGCTCAGATATTATCTCCGTATTTACCCGTTTTAACAAAGCATCCATCTCCTGGCTGTTTTCCGGAGATTTTTGATCCATAAACTCATACGTGATTTTCACATCAGGATGAATTACCTGATACTCCATCACTGCTTTTTTCAAAAATGCATTCTCTGCCGCCGAAAAAATCTTAAGTTCCGCAGCATTTTCCTGTTTATCTGCCGCCAGAAAATAATGATATAAAGTGTTTTGCTGCGTGATAAAATACTCTTCTCCTTCTCTCCACAATCCATCCGGCCAAAAATCATCAAGTCTCATGCTGGTATGTTCGGAAGGCACTTTTAAAATCCATTCTCCAC
>USJG01000111.1 GCA_900554925.1 uncultured Lachnospiraceae bacterium | reverse complement strand
CGGCGTCGCCTTCCCCGCATTCCGCAGGCTGGCGAGCACGGCGTACCCGTCGGCTTTTGGCATCATAATATCAAGAATCACCGCGTCATAATCAGTGTAGGAGAGAATGTCAATTGCTTCCTGCCCGTCGAAGCAGCAGTCGACGCTGTAGCCGTCCGTCGTCAGCTTTTGTGCGATAATATTATTTAAATCCCGTTCGTCCTCGGCAAGTAAAATTCTCATATTGTTTCAGACAGCTCCTTCCCAAAGTTTTTGATAGTTTCTATTATAATATATCGTGGGAAAAGTATATGCAGAAAAGACTGCATTCTTTTTTGTGCTTAATATGTCCTAAATGCACAATATATAAGTAGATAATACCACAAAAATAAACAAAATAACAATAAATATATCAATTGAACTTGACAAAGGTTGTATGAATTGCTAATATATGTTTAAATTAAATATTAATGGATTGTTACTGCAATGCAGGCAAAACCAGATTTTATAAATTAACCACTAGGTTTTATGCTGGCAGGTTAATTTATAGAATTTGGTTTTTCATTTTAAATGTTTAGAACCAGAGATATTTACGGAGGTTGAACTCGAAAGACAGATATAGAAAATATAAATAATACCGGGTATGATACGACAACTCCTGTGATTGTTTGCAACAGTTCTGGTTTATTCAAAACAGAATGTAAAACAGAAGAAACAGTTAATGTGGGGGACGAAATTATTACCTGTGTGAAATAGGAGGAGCAGCATGTTAAAATGCACGGGAAAAAGTGTTTTAAAGGGAATTGCAGTTGGTAAGATATACGTTTACAGAAAAAAAGAAGTTACATTAGAATTGAAAAAGATTGATGATGTAGAAAAGGAACAGGAGAGGTTTATACGGGCAGTTGACGAAGCAAAAAAACAGTTGGAAGTGCTCTACCAAAATGCTCTTAACAGTGTCGGAGAAGAACAGGCAATGATTTTTGATGTTCATAAGATGATGCTGGAGGATGAAGGATATCTGGAAGATATTCAGAATATGATTGCAGATAACTGCAATGCAGAATATGCAGTCAGGGAAACTGGAAATAATTATTCACGGATTTTTGCCAGTATGGATGATGAATATATGAAGGCCAGAAGCGTGGATGTGCTTGATGTTTCTGACAGAGTTATTCAGGTCTTAGTAGGGATTGGAAATGCTGTTATTGACTCAGAAGAACCGGTAATTTTACTGGCAGATGATCTGACACCCAGTGAAACGATTCAAATGGATAAAAGTAAAATCCTTGCATTTGTCACTGTTCACGGGTCTGCTAATTCTCATACAGCTATTCTGGCAAGAAGCATGAATCTTCCTTCCATCGTAAATACAAATATGAAGATATTGGAGGAATATCATGGAAAAACAGCTGTAGTAGATGGGTTTTCAGGAGAATTCATCATAGATCCGGAAAACGAACTTTTACAGGATATGATTGCCAGAAGAGATGAGTGGATAGCTGAGACAGAAGCTTTGAAGCAGCTTATTGGACAGGAAAATATTACCACCGATGGACGAAAAGTAAATGTCTACTGTAACATAGGAAATGTAGAAGACGTAGAAAGAGTATTGCAGGCAGATGGCGGTGGAATTGGGCTGTTCAGAAGCGAATTCCTTTATCTGGGCAGAGATACTTATCCTACCGAGGAAGAGCAGTTCCAGAGTTATAAGGCTGTTCTGGAAAAGATGAATGGTAAAAAAGTAATTATAAGAACGCTGGATATAGGTGCAGATAAAAAAGCAGATTATTTCGGATTGGATCCCGAAGAAAATCCGGCGATGGGATACAGGGCTATTCGTATCTGTCTGGACAGACCGGAAGTTTTCCGCACCCAGCTTAGAGCAATATACAGAGCCAGCGCTTTTGGCAAAGCATCCATTATGTTTCCTATGATTATTTCGGTAAGTGAAATAAGACAAATTAGGGAAATAGTTGAAGATGTAAAGAAAGAATTGATTGCTCAGGACATTCAGATAGGAGAAGTGGAACTGGGCATTATGATAGAAACACCGGCTGCCGCCATCATAAGTGATGAACTGGCAAAAGAAGTAGAATTTTTCAGTATCGGAACGAATGATTTGACGCAGTACACATTGGCAATTGACAGACAGAATCAAAAGCTGGAGCAAATTTGTGATACACATCACGAAGCTGTGCTCAGGCTGATACGGATGACTGTAGAAAATGGACATAAGGAAAATATATGGGTAGGTATTTGCGGGGAATTGGCAGGTGATTTAAGCCTTACCAAAACCTTTGTAGATATGGGAGTGGATGAATTATCTGTTTCTCCTGCCTGTGTATTGTCACTTAGAAAAAAAATAAGAGAGATATAGGAGGAATGCTTGTGAAGACGATCAAACACGTAATTAATGACGAACTGGGTATGCATGCCAGACCTGCCGGACTTCTGGTAAAATTGGCAGGTGGTTATCAGAGTGAAATTGTAGTCTCAAAGGATGGAAAAGAAGCAAATGCTAAACGGATTATGGCATTAATGGGCTTAGGGGCTACAAAGGGCACCGAAATTACAGTTAAGGTAGAAGGACCCGATGAGGAAGAAGCTGCAAAGGCTGTGGAGGAATTCCTTAAGAGCAGTCTGTAAAAACGAAAACAAAATACCGAAACCCCTACTATGTCGGAGGCCCTTCGGGACTTCCGGCATTTTAAACATTATGTTGGAAAACAGAAAAATTATACAATGATGGGAGAAATATAAAATGAAGATTATCAGAGCAAAAGATTATAATGATATGAGCAGAAAAGCAGCTAATATTATATCTGCACAGGTAATTATGAAACCGAACTGTGTGCTTGGACTTGCTACCGGTTCTACACCCATTGGCACTTATGCGCAACTGGTGGAATGGTACCGGAAAGGAGATTTGGATTTTTCGGAAGTAACTACAGTGAATCTGGATGAATATAAGGGCCTTACCAGAGAAAATGAACAGAGCTATTATTATTTTATGAATGATAATTTGTTCAGTAAGGTGAATATTAAACTGGAACGCACATTTTTGCCAGATGGTATGGAACCGGACAGCGACAAGGCATGTTCGGATTATAACAGGATTATCGCCAGTGTAGGAGGGGTAGATTTACAGCTTCTTGGGCTCGGACATAATGGACACATTGGATTTAATGAGCCGGGAATGGCTTTTGAAGCAGAAACCCACTGTGTAAATTTAACAGAGTCCACTATGAAAGCAAATCAGCGCTTCTTTGAAAGTGCGGATGACGTGCCGAAGCAGGCATATACTATGGGAATTAAGACAATTATGCAGGCAAAGAAAATATTAGTGGTAGTCAGTGGGGAGGATAAGGCTTCCATCTTAAAGGAGGTGCTTACCGGCCCGATTACACCAAAGGTACAGGCCTCAGTACTGCAGCTGCACAATGATGTGACGATTGTGGCTGATGAGGCAGCATTATCATTAATGAAGTAATAAATTATAAATTAGTTTTCATGAGGAATAGGGTAGAAATGCCGTATTCCTCTTGTATTTATGGCGGAAAAATTCTAAAATAGCAGTGGAACGCCAGGAAAGAAAGATACCTGTAGATGGCAGAGCCTTTAGTGATTTACTTTAAGGTATTTTTAGTGTATATTTAATTAGAGTAAGGTAAAACTGAGCATTACAGTGAGGAACTGTTATGACATGTAAAGAAGCTGAAAAACTGATTCCGTTATTTCTTAAGGATGATTTGGACACAGAGGATCTGCGGGAATTTATGGAACATATAGATAGATGTCAGGAGTGCAGGGAAGAGCTTTCCATTCAATTTCTGGTGTTGGAGGGTTTGGCCAGGCTGGAGTCGGGCAATGTATTTGATCTTCAGAGTGAACTGAAATTCCGAATGGAGGAAGCCGGGCATATTTTAAAACTGCGTGAAAGTATGCAGTGGCTTTTGTATGCATTAGACGGACTTATAGTAGTTGCGGTAATCACGGTCATTGCGCTTCTGTTTGCGCTTTAATTTTATCGGGAGGAAGCATGGAAAAACTTGTTTTAATAGATGGACATAGTATATTGAACAGAGCATTTTACGGAGTCCCTGACCTTACTAACAGCGCAGGACTTCATACCAATGCGGTATATGGATTTTTAAATATTTTGTTTAAAATACTGGAAGAAGAAAATCCTGATTATCTGACGGTGGCTTTTGATGTAAAAGCTCCCACCTTCCGGCATGAAATATACAGGGAATACAAAGGGACCAGAAAGCCTATGCCGGAGGAACTGCGGGAGCAGGTGCCGGTAATGAAAAAGGTTCTCTCCGCAATGGGAATCAAAATGATGGAGCAGCCAGGTCTGGAAGCAGATGATATTCTGGGTACCCTGGCGAAGAAGGCAGAAAAACAGGGGATGGCAGTTTCTCTTGTTTCCGGTGACAGGGATCTGCTTCAGGTTGCCACAGACCGGATCAAGATCAGGATTCCCAGGACCAGGGGTGGAAAGACGGAGATAGAAGATTATTATGCCGCTGATGTTAAGGCAAAATATCAGGTGACTCCCCTTCAGTTCATTGATCTGAAAGCGCTTATGGGAGATACAGCTGACAATATTCCCGGTGTTCCTAAGGTGGGAGAAAAGACAGCTGCGGAGCTAATGGTAAAGTTCGGCTCTCTTGATTCTATTTACGAGCATCTGGAAGAAGTAACTAAAAATGCCATCAGGGAGTCCTTAAACAATAACAGGGAATTAGCGTATCTTAGCAAGACTCTGGCCACTATCAATGTGGACAGCCCCTTAGAGTTTTCTTTTGAGGAAGCCAGGGTGGGGGATTATTATACAGAGGATGCTTATGTGATCTTTAAAAAACTGGAATTTAAAAATCTTTTATCCCGGTTTGAAAAAGGAGTTTCCAATGATAATATCGCTGCCGGTTTTGACCTGATAGAAGAGCTGGATCAGGCAGAGGAAATATTTGAAAAAGCATGTTCCAGTAAGGAAACCCTGGGATTTGCTATATTGAGAGATCAAGGGGAGAAACTGGCAGGAATTTCGCTGGCATTTTCGGATGGGCAATGCAGTTTTATCCGCTGTACCGGTTTCCTTACGGAAGAGTATCTGAAGGATAAAATGGCGCAGCTGGCAGAGAGAGGCAGGCTTTCCTGCGGAAACATAAAGAACGCCTATGATTATCTTGCCAAGGAGGAAACAGAAGGTTTTTTTGATGTGATTCTGGCCGCCTATCTGTTAAACCCCTTAAAAAATGATTATACCATCGCGGATATTGCCAATGAATATCTGGGATTGATGATACCGGAACGGGCACAGTGTTTTGGAAAAGAATCACTGCTTAAGGCCCTCTGCGCTAAACCAGGAGAGTTTACAGAATATGCCTGTTTTCTTGCTTATGTCAGCATGGCTGCCGCACCGGTTCTTACAAAGAAGCTGGAAGAGACAGGAATGCTGAAACTGATGAGGGAAATAGAGATGCCTCTTACTTATGTGCTCTATGATATGGAGAAGGAAGGCATCCTGGTAAAGCCGGCAGAGCTTAAGGCCTATGGAGAAGCTCTGACGGGACGCATCAGTGAACTTGAGCAGAAGATTTATGACGGGGCGGGAACAGAGTTTAATATTAATTCCCCCAAACAGTTGGGAGAAATTCTGTTTGAAAAGCTGTCCCTTCCCGGAGGCAAAAAAACAAAGACAGGCTATTCCACTGCGGCGGATGTATTGGAAAAGCTGGCAGGAGAGCATCCCATAGTGGCAGATGTGTTGGAATACCGTGGGCTTGCCAAGTTGAAATCCACCTATGCAGACGGTCTTGCGGCTTTTATTGGGGAGGATGACCGTATCCACTCTACCTTTAATCAGACGATCACAGCAACAGGCCGAATCAGTTCAGCAGATCCCAATTTGCAGAATATTCCCATGCGTATGGAACTGGGAAGGAAGATCAGAAAGGTATTTGTTCCGGCGGAGGGATATATTTTTACAGATGCGGATTATTCCCAGATCGAGCTTAGGATTCTGGCCCATATGTCCTGTGACGAACAGTTGATTGAAGCATACAGGATGCATGCGGATATACACAGAATCACCGCCTCCCAGGTGTTTCATATTCCCTTTGATGAGGTGACGGATTTACAGCGCCGCAATGCAAAGGCGGTAAACTTTGGCATTGTGTACGGAATCAGTTCTTTTGGCTTAAGTCAGGATTTAAGTATCACGAGAAAGGAAGCCTCAGAGTATATAGAGCAATATTTTAAAACCTATCCGGGAGTAAAGGATTTTCTGGACAAATCAGTAGCAGATGCCAAAGAAAAAGGTTATGTTACTACCTTATTCGGGAGAAGAAGGCCAGTGCCGGAATTATCCTCCAGCAACTTCATGCAAAGGTCTTTTGGAGAAAGAGTCGCCATGAATTCTCCCATACAGGGAACAGCGGCGGATATTATTAAGATTGCTATGATCAATGTATACCGAAGGCTGAAAAAAGAGAGCCTTAAATCAAAGCTGATCTTACAGGTGCATGATGAATTGCTGGTGGAAACTGCCTTAGAAGAAGCAGAGCAGGTAAGAACTATATTAGAAGAAGAAATGAGTCGTGCGGCGGCCCTTTCTGTGCATTTGGAAATTGATCTGCACGAGGGGAACGACTGGTATGAAGCCAAGTAACGGTACGTAAAAAGAAAAGGCATGGTTTTTTATGAGAGTGATTGGAATTACAGGAGGCGTAGGATCTGGCAAATCTGCTTTGCTTCATTATATTGCTCAGAATTACAACTGTAAAATTATACTGGCAGATGAAGTAGCACACAGAGTTAAAGAGCCGGGGCAGCCCTGTTATGAAAAGCTGGTAGAACTGATGTCATCTGATATTTTGAATGCAGATGGCACCATACATAAGGGCAGGATGGCAGCTAAGATATTTGAATCGGAGGAACTGCTGGGAAAGGTAAATAAGATTATTCATCCGGCAGTAAAAGAAGCAATATTGAGGGAGATTGCCGATGCCAGAATTGAGAAAATACTTGATTTTTTGTTTTTGGAAGCGGCCCTTCTCATAGAAGACGGATATTTGAACATCGTAGACGAAATGTGGTATATTTATGCCAGAGAAGAGGTGCGGCGGATGCGCCTTAAAACATCCAGGAATTACTCCGATGAAAAGATAGATGCCATTATGAAATCTCAGCTTACGGAAGAAGAATTCAGAAAGCACTGCGCATTTATAATAGATAACAGCAAGAGCCTTAAAGAGGCCTGTCAGCAAATAGATATGAAATTGGGGGAATATCTGTAATGGAAGGAAAAAGATACAGTGGACAGCTGGTGTTTGGGCTTGATATAGGAACCAGAAGTATCGTAGGAACTGTGGGCTATCGAAGCGGCAGTCAGTTTATCGTGCTGGCACAGCGGGTAAAAGAGCATGAAACCAGAGCCATGCTTGATGGACAGATTCACGATATTCAGAAGGTGGGAGAAACAATAGCTGATGTAAAGCAGCAGCTGGAAGATGCCACCGGGCGTAAACTTCACGAAGTCTGTATTGCCGCAGCGGGGCGTGTCCTTCGCACAGTTACCACCCATGTAGAATATCCCTTTACCGGGGATAAAGAG
>USJG01000110.1 GCA_900554925.1 uncultured Lachnospiraceae bacterium | reverse complement strand
CCGGAGGGCTTTTGTATAACAGGAAAATCCGGAGGAATTTCCTGTTATACAAAAAAAGTACCGGCTTTCCGGTACTTTTTATTTTAGCAGGGGCAGTAGGAATCGAACCCACATCGACGGTTTTGGAGACCGCTGTTCTACCTTTGAACTATGCCCCTGTATCAGTGGCATTAAAACCACCGAAGCACATTATATCCCATAATGTATTTATCTGTCAACAGATTTCTTTTAATACTGTAGATAATCTTTTGTATCTGTTTCAATAATTTTGCTAAATTCCTTAACCTCTTTGGAGGGCTCATAATCTTTCTCATCATAAAGCAGCTCATGCAGCCTGACAACGTTATCTTCTAAAGAAGTAGGCACCACACAGGAACCGTTCGTTCCAATCGTACCACCATTTCTCATGCCCTCAAAGGGAAATCCATCACTTACTGTCACATTAAAATCAGCCACCATGCCAAGCATGGAAATAAAATCAGAAATATCCAGAGACGTGCGGATGCTTGGAAGCACCGCGTTCATAGCCTCTGTCAGTTCGCTTAAGGAAGCTTTCTGTGCCTTTTTCATCATGGCAGTAAGCACATCCCTCTGCCTTTCGGCGCGCTTAAAATCATCTCCCACATAGCGGATCCTGCAGTAAGCCGTTGTCTGAAGTCCATTTAAAGTTTGCAGCCCCGCTTCTGTCACAGGAATATAATCGACTCCTTCCTCCGCCGTAAAAGTAACTCCATCGCTGGTTTCACCAACCATGCTGATCTGATAATTATTCAGATGCCTGACCTCAGACTCCTGCACATCAATTTCTATGCCGCCCAGGGCGTCCACAGCCTGCATCAGCCCTTCAAATCCCACTGTTACGTAATCTGTTATATACAAGTCGGTATTCATATTGATCATGCCGATCGCCTGCTCCGGTCCTCCCAGGGCATAAGATTTGTTGCACTTTCCATAAGCGTCATTTCCCAGATTCAGATAAGTATCTCTGAAAATAGAGATCAGCCTGACCTCATGGGTATCCATATTAACGGAGCAAACCATGACCGTGTCGCTTCTGTTTCCTTTTCCAAGGCTGCCGTCCCTTGCGTCTACACCAAAAAACGCCACGTTGATAATTCCTGTATATTTGGCGGTTTCTCCCGTCTCCTCCGTCTCTTTGATCTTTTCCTTAACTTCTTCGTTAACCGCAATATTTTCTTCCTGGAGATTATCCTTTACCGCGCCGCTTTCTTTGTCAGTGGCCCGCAGGGTAACATATAAAACGCAGGCTGCCGCCGCCAGCAAAACCAGCTCTAAAATAAACAATGGGAGATGCTTAACCCATTTTTTCTTTTCCATACCGCTCTCCTTCAGCTTTCTTTTTAAGCAAAGTTCTGATATATCTTACCACAAAATGTCACATTTGAATACTTTATTTTAGTTTTTTGTCATATTTTCGTAAAATTCAGCCATGACATTCATAAGATTTTAAAGGAGGTCCATGGCATCTCCAACGCTCTTTGCGCCTATGATTTTAATTCCGCTTATTTCCCTTACGCTGTCCATGCATACAAAAGGAATCACACAGGTGGTAAATCCCAGCTTCTTTGCTTCCTGAACTCTTGCCTGGATCTGGCCAACAGCCCTTACCTCGCCGCTTAATCCCACTTCGCCAAGAACAATCATTTTATTGTCAATGCTCCTGTTTTTAAAGCTGGATACGATTGCCATGGCGATGCCAAGATCAATTGCCGGTTCCGTAATCTTGATCCCGCCTGCAATATTTACATAAGCATCGCAGTTGCCAAGCTGCATTCCCAACCGTTTCTCCAAAACCGCAATCAGAAGATTCACTCTGTTAAAGTCAGTTCCAATGGCCTGTCTTCTGGGAATGCCAAAGCTTGTATGGCACACCAGCGCCTGTATTTCAATCAGCATGGGGCGGGTTCCCTCCATGGAGCAGACCACCACGGAGCCGCTTGCTTCCTCCGGCTTGCCGCTTAACATAAATTCAGAAGGATTCATCACTTCTTTAAGGCCCTCGGCCTCCATTTCAAAGACACCGATTTCATTGGTAGAACCAAATCTGTTCTTGACCCCTCGCAGTATCCGATAGGAAGCATGTCTGTCTCCTTCAAAATAAAGAACTGCATCCACCATATGCTCAAGCACTCTGGGGCCTGCCACGGTTCCCTCCTTAGTCACATGTCCCACAATAAAAATGGAAACCCCAAGGCCTTTTGCAAGCTGAAGGAAAATACCGGTGGATTCCCTGACCTGGGATACGCTTCCCGGCGCTGCGGAAACCGCATCACTGTACATGGTCTGAATGGAATCAATTACCACTACCTCCGGCTCCTGTCTCCTGATAGCTTCTTCTATGGCATCCAGCCTGGTCTCACATAAAAGCAGCATATGTTCGGAAAAACTGCCAATACGGTCTGCACGCATTTTAATCTGTACTCCCGATTCCTCTCCTGAGATATACAGCACCTTGTGCCCGGCATCAGCCAGATTTCTGCATACCTGCAAAAGCAGCGTGGATTTGCCGATTCCGGGATCACCTCCTACCAGAGTAAGGGAGCCCTGTACAATACCGCCCCCAAGCACTCTGTCTAATTCCCCGATACCGGTAAGGATCTTATTATCCTCCCGTATGGTAATTTCGGACAGAATGCATGGCTCTGCCTTCTCCTTTATCTGCTTTAGCCGTCCTGCTGCATTTTTATGTTCGGTACTGTTTAATGTTTCCTCCACAAAGGTATTCCACTGCCTGCATCCCGGACACTGCCCCATCCATTTGCTGGATTCATATCCGCAGCTTTGACAGTAAAATACCGTAGTCAACTTTCCCTTTGCCATTTTTCTTCTCCACTTTATATATAAAGCACCGGAGAAAAATCCCCGGCGCCTTTCTATTTTACTAAATGTCTTTGCCATCTGGCATTTGGTTTCCCTTTACGAATTTTCTGACCTGATCAGATCTGCCGGATTTTTACCGGCACTTCTCCCACGCCCTCCAGCTCTACGCTAAGGCTGAGCTTTCCGCCAAGTCCTGTCTTCATGGTGCCTATGCTTTCACCACCCACAAACACTTCATATTCCGTGTCCTCCATAAGCCCCACCGTAATCTGCGCATCCTCATCGCCTTCTGCAATAAATTCCACGCCCTTTTCATTTTCATGGAACTTAAGCACGCTGGTTCCCGGTACGGATTCATACAGGAACATTCCGTTCTTTTCAAGCTTAGTCATTTCATTGTAGGTCTTAACCTTAAGCATATCCCCTTCATGCTCAAAATCTTCTACCTTTGCCTTTTTCTCCAGCTTATGATTGCCGAAGCTGATTGCACCGTCTGATTCGCTTCGGAGCAATTCTTCTACTACTGCCATCTGTCTGTCCTCCTGATAGTTTGTAGCTACAGTATAATATAAATCTCACTGTTTTTCTACAAAATATTTTATTTTTTCCCTTCTTTCGGATTTTTCACTGTAAAGGTAACTTTTTCGTCTCTGAATCCAACGGTCACCTTATCTCCCCGCTTGATTCTTCCCTCCAGTATCTCCTCTGCCAGCTTATCCTCTACCACATTCTGGAGGGCTCTCTTTAAGGGTCTTGCGCCCATCTTTTCGTCCGAGTACTTATTTACAATGTGATCTTTTAAGGCACTGCTTAGGGAAAGCTTGATCTGCATCTGCCCCTCACATCTCCTGGCCAGATTTTTCCCAAGCAGATCAATGATTTCATGCATTTCCTTTTTATCCAAAGGCTGGAATACCATAATTTCATCAATACGGTTAATAAACTCCGGTTTAAACAGGCGTTTAACCTCTTCCATGACTCCGGCTTTCATCTTTTCATAATCCTGCTCTTTGGTGGTTTCCGTAAAAAATCCAAGATTTTTAGGGGAAATAATTCTCTGGGCGCCGGCATTAGAGGTCATGATCAGTATTGTATTTTTAAAGCTTACCTTTCTTCCCTTGGAATCAGTAATATGACCATCATCCAGCACCTGCAAAAGCACGTTGAACACATCGGGATGCGCTTTTTCAATCTCGTCAAACAAAACTACTGAGTAAGGATTTTTGCGGATTTTCTCACTTAACTGTCCTCCTTCCTCAAAGCCCACATAGCCGGGAGGGGAGCCGATCATCTTGGACACGGAATGTCCTTCCATATACTCTGACATATCTACGCGGATCAGAGCGCTTTCAGAGCCGAACATGGCTTCGGCAAGGGCTTTGCTAAGCTCCGTTTTTCCTACGCCGGTGGGCCCCAAAAACAAAAAGGAGCCAATAGGTCTGTTGGGGTCCTGAAGGCCCACTCTGCCTCTGCGGATTGCCCGTGATACTGCCGAAACTGCATTATCCTGTCCAATCACCCGTCCATGAAGGATTTTTTCCAGTTTAAGAAGTCTTTCGCTTTCTTTTTCTGTCAGCTTCTTTACCGGTATCTTTGTCCAGGAAGCCACTACCTCTGCAATTTCATTTTCTCCTATGGAATAGCTGCTCTGCGCCTGCTGTTTTCTCTTCTTCTCTCTGATGCGTTCATATTTCCTGATAAGGGTTTCCTGTTCCTTCCTTAGGGAAGCAGCTTTTTCCAAATCCTGTTCCTTCAGGCACTGCCCTATTTCATCATCAATTTCTGATATACGCGCCAGGATTTCCTTTACATTTTCAGGTACCTGCATATTTTTCAGCCTGACCGCCGCCGCTGCTTCATCAATCAGATCAATGGCTTTATCCGGCAGATTTCTGTCGTTAATATATCTCTGTGATAACTGTACTGCTGCCTGAATCGCTTCTTCTGTAATGACAACCTTATGATGCTCTTCATATTTAGGAGCCACGCCTCTTAAAATTTCAACTGCCTCCGAAGCAGAGGGCTCTTCCACATAAACAGACTGGAAACGTCTCTCCAGGGCGGCGTCCTTTTCCACATATTTATGGTATTCCGCCACTGTAGTAGCCCCAATGAGCTGAAGCTCTCCCCTTGCAAGAGAGGGCTTTAAAATATTGGAGGCGTCGATTGCGCCTTCTGCGCCGCCGGCTCCAATGATGGTGTGCATTTCATCCAAAAACAGAATTACATTGCCATCCTCCTGAACCTCGCGGATGACCTTTTTGATCCTCTCCTCAAATTCACCCCGATACTTGGACCCTGCTACCATTCCTGACAAATCCAGAGTGAGCAGCCTTTTGTTCTGCACCGTAAAGGGCACTTCGCCTGCCGCGATACGCAGGGCAAGCCCTTCCACTACGGCGGTCTTGCCTACTCCCGGTTCCCCGATCAGGCAGGGATTATTTTTCGTTCTGCGGCTTAATATTTCTATGACACGCTTAATCTCATTTTCTCTTCCTATCACGGGGTCAAGCCTGCCTGCCTCAGCAAGAGCTGTCAGATCCCGGCTGTACTGTTCAAGAACAGAGGTCTGTTTGCTTTTCCTGTTCTGCTTCTTTCCCAAATCTTCTTTGTACAGGTTGCCGTTTTCACCCATAGCGATCAGGGTATCCATATACAGCTTTTGAACGGACATTCCCAGGGTATTGAGCAGACGTACCGCTACATTTTCCCCTTCCCTTAAAAGTGCCAGAAAAATATGCTCCGTTCCCGTCTTCTCTGCGCCGAAGCGGTCTGCCTGTCTGTGTGCCTCCTCCAGGATCGTCAGGGCTCTGGGGGAATACCCCTCCCGCTCTTTCAGTGTCACCGCTGCTTCCGGCACGATCAGTTCCCTGATCATTTCAATGATCTTGTCTTCGTCAGCGCCATTTTCTTTCAATACCCTGGCTGCCACTCCGGTATTTTCCTTCAGCAGCCCCACCAGAATATGCTCCGTGCCCACATAACCAGCATGCATTCTGGACGCTGTCTTTTCTGCCAGCGTCAGTGCCGCGTTTGCTTTATCTGTAAAACTATCTGACCGCATTTTACGCTCCTCCAAATTCTTTATATACTTCATCTATGATACGGTACACTTCTTCCCTGGAAATGCCCTTACAGATACCCCTTGCCAAAATCACCCGCAGCTCTTCATTCATTTCTTCCAGAGTCCGCAATTTATCGATATCAAGCGCTATCACAGCGCCTTTTCTCCTATCCACCTTCACAAAGCCTTCCTGCTTTAATACTGTATAGGCTTTATTGACAGTATGCATGTTAATGCCAATATCGTCTGCCAGCTGCCTTACAGAGGGCAGTGTATCTCCCTCCTGAATCTTCGAAGTTGCAATTCCAAGTATAATCTGGTTGCGTAATTGCAGATAAAGGGCTTCTTCACTGTTAAAGTCTATCTCAATAATCATATAACATCCTTCCTCTTATATCATACACCTTAAAAATGGCGTTTTATACTTAGGAGGCAAGAGGAATAGCGATTGCTATTCCTCTTTTGTGTTTTACAGATCTTTATCATCCATGTTCAGAAATTCAAACTCAAATTCGTCGTCATCTATCAGAAAGTTTTGAGGTTTCCTTGGAACAGGCTTCTTTACAGGTTCTTTTGCTTCCGCTGCATACAGCTCTCTGTCCTCTTTTACTCTCGCCTGATTCCTGCCTGCTTTTGCCGGTCTTTCTTCCGCTTTGGAAGGAGCCGTCCTTTTCTTTTTAACCGGAACAGGTTCTTCTTCCTCTTCCTCCTCCACTGCACGCTTCCTTAAACGCTTCTTAACCGGAACAGGTTCTTCCTCCTCTTCCTCTTCCTCCTCTTCTTCATAGTCATAGCTAAGATCTCTTAGCTTGAACAAAAGAACTGTAAGAACAATAAACAGAAGAACGATAACTGCTGCCAGAATAATAATGACGATCTTTTCATTTTGGATCTGGGTTTGCAGCCGGTTGGCGGCTTCCACAGAATCCACTACCTCCAAAAGCTTATTAAGTTCATTGATTGAAAGCTGGTGTCCTGCCACATAATCAACCAGATAATACCCATACTCGCCTGCCGAATTCTGGGCATAGACAACCTCATAATCCTTGTGCTCTTCTACCGGCTCCTGCTGGGAAGCATCCTCCTGACCAGCTTCCGGGGTGTTTTCCGTATTTTCACCTTCTATGCCTTCTGTGTCCGTCCCTTCTTCAGGACTTCCTTCGGTATTTTCAGTATTTTCAGTAGTTTCAGCATTTTCAGCATTTTCCGAACCAGTGCTCTGCGCTGTGCCGATTGTTATCAGGTCTGACCGCACGTACCCCTCTATTGTCTTTCCGTTGTAGCTGCAGGTCATCTGATACCATTTATTTCCCGCGCTGTCATTGGCTTCCCCGATCAGTGTGATGGAAGTTCCATCAGGCAGAGCCGTTACAAGATCATGCTGGGTGGAGGCGCCGGAACGAATATTAACATTTTTATCGGATTTGATCACAGCCTGCTGTTCTCCAATGGAGGTAGGCACTGTTTCAGCCGGTTTGGTTCCGCTGTCAGTATTGGAATTTGAAGCAGAACCTGAGCTAACCTCAATGGTTTCACTGGTTTGTACAAAATCACTTCTGATATAGCCATATCCCCCGCCGGCAACGGAAACTTTATACCATACCGTTCCCGAACTGTCTTTCACAGCCTCCAGAATATCAATTGTCTTGTCTTTTGTGGTGCTGCCCACCACCTCGCTGTCAGTGCTGGCTTCCTTGCGGATATTAACC
>USJG01000109.1 GCA_900554925.1 uncultured Lachnospiraceae bacterium | reverse complement strand
AATTTTAACCGACGGTTTATTAGTTCCTTTTTGCAATTTATTAATCAGGCAATTACTGTGGGCAGATGCATTTCTCAAATCTCTAATAGAATACAACAATTCACCATCTCTTAAACGTCCTGGATATCTCTCTGTATAATACTCATATAGTTTAACCATATCTCCAAAAGATATCAGTTCCACAAATACCCATGCAGGGAAATATGGATAATACTTTTCAATCAAGTCTCTGCAATATTCACTAGATTTATGTTTCTGCATATTTTGACAACTTCTCTCATACTTTGTGACAAATCTTCTTATAATATCATAGCCATCTTCTTCTGCATTCTCTTCTATATCTTTCAAAAATTTCGTTTTATGGCATGTTCAATATCAAATATCTTAAATGCATATCAATTGTTGACAATTCCTGTAAATAAGCAAAGTCAAGATTTATGTATTCACCATTACTTTTTCTTTTGTCATAATTCGATCTATAAGAAGCCAACTTCATATAATAATTATTGTTTTGAAGAAATATTTTTGCATCTTCTTCCTTTACTATATCAAATCTTATACCTTTTATTTTCATATGTGCTATCAATTCATCACTTGTTTTTAGTAATTTCATAAAATTTCCTCTTTATGCTTTTTACTATTATACATCATTAATTATGACAATAAAAAACACTTTTCTACTTTTATCTTATCATACACATTCCCTTGTTAGTTACCGTTAGATTTTCGTGTGTTTTGAGGGTGTCGCATGGATTTCCGGAATATAAGGAAAACCCCGAAAACACAGTGTTTTCGGGGTCTGTCTCTCTTTTTCGATATTCGCCCACATTATCTCTTTGAGAACTGAGGTGCACGACGTGCAGCCTTGAGACCGTATTTCTTTCTTTCTTTCATACGAGGATCTCTTGTTAAGTAACCTGCTTTCTTAAGAACCGGTCTGTAATCAGCGTCTGCCTGAAGCAGCGCTCTTGCGATGCCATGTCTGATGGCACCAGCCTGGCCTGTATAACCGCCGCCATGAACATTTACAAGTACATCATACTTGTCAACTGTCTCTGTAGCAGCTAAAGGCTGACGAACGATAACCTTTAAGGTTTCAAGTCCAAAATATTCATCTATAGGTCTCTTATTGATTGTAATTTCACCTTTACCGGGCATTAAATATACTCTGGCAATTGATTTTTTTCTTCTGCCTGTTCCGTAGAATCTTGCTGATTTAGCCATTTTAATTTTCTCCTTTCAGTCCCTCTTAAAATGTTAATGCTTCGGGTTTCTGAGCTGCATGGTTATGCTCAGGACCTGCATATACATGAAGCTTGGTATACATCTGTCTTCCTAAAGGTCCCTTGGGAAGCATGCCTTTCACTGCAAGTTCTACTACCTTTTCAGGCTTCTTAGCCATCATTTCACGTAAAGTAGCTTCCTTCATGCCACCAACGTAATCTGAATGATGATAGTATACCTTCTGTTCTAATTTCTTACCTGTTACTTTCACTTTATCTGCATTTACAACGATCACATAATCGCCTGTATCAATGTGAGGTGTGAAGATTGCCTTGTTCTTACCTCTTAAAACTTTAGCCACTTCTGAAGCCAAACGTCCAAGTGTCATATTTGTAGCGTCTACTACGTACCATTTTCTTTCGATGGTAGCAGGACTAGCCATAAATGTTTTCATGATATTTCCTCCATTTGAAATTGGTTCTTCCAATATCCTTAAATCCACGCCGGATGTCCGGGCCGACGAAAGCTTTCCGGATATTTTCAAGTATCTATGCATAACACCTTATCTAGGGATTGATGCCCTTTCACAGCTCAAATGCTGAAAAACTGCATCAGACAAAGTGCTACCAAACCTCGCAATACTGAATAATTATATTATACGCTTCCGTGCGTGTCAACCACATTTTTAGAAAAATCAGGGAAAACTCAAAGAAACTCATATTTTACAAGCGTCAGCCCGCATGCCGGCGCTGTTGGCCCCGCTGCCTGCCTGTCCCTGGCAGCAATAATCTCCTTTACCTTCCGGGGATCAATATTTCCCCGCCCTGCTTCCATCAGAGTTCCTGCAATGATCCTTACCATATTATAAAGAAAACCATTGCCGCACACCCGGATGACAATTTCCTCCTGTTCCTTTTCCACTGTCAGGTCATAGATGGTTCTTACGGTAGATTCCACTGCTGCTGCCGGGGAACAAAAACTCTTAAAATCATGTTCTCCTATGAGCCAGGCAGCGGCCTGCCTCATTTTATCCACATCAAGGGGAACATAGGTAAAATAGGCATACAGCCTTTTGGTAGGCAGCGGAAAAGGCCTGTTCAATATCCGGTATTCATAAGTTTTACGACTGCCGCAATGTCTGGGATGAAAATCTGCCGCCACTTCCTCTGAGCTCTGGATCCTGATGTCCTGGGGCAGTCTTTGATTCAGCGCATAAGATATTTTCTCCGGGGGAATATGGGTACTGGTATCAAATACCGCTACATTGCAAAGGGCATGAACCCCGGAATCCGTTCTGCTGGCGCCAATCACCTGTATCTTCTCCTTTAGAAGCTCACTTAAGCATTGATTCAGTTCTCCTTCAATGGTAGGCGCTCCCGGCTGAATCTGCCATCCATGATAAGCAGTTCCATCATAGGCCACGATAAGCTTTACTCTCATATTATTCCTTATTTTTACCCTGTCAAATCATTAAAATTTAGTATCTTTCCGAATACGATGCAAAGTATCAGGTAACAAGCTACCGTCATATAGGCGAGCCAATCCCGCTTTTTATAAATAAGGGGCTTCATTTTGGTGCGGTGGTCCCCGCCCCTGTAGCATCTTGCCTCCATCGCCATGGCCAGATCATTGGCCCGTCTGAAGGCTGATATAAACAGAGGTACCAGAAGGGGTACCAGACTTTTTGCCTTTTTAATCAGATTGCCGCTTTCAAAATCAGCTCCTCTGGCAATCTGCGCCTTCATGATCTTGTCTGTCTCTTCCAGTAAAATTGGGATAAAACGCAGGGCAATGGACATCATCATTGCAATTTCATGGACCGGCACCTTAAATATTTTAAGGGGACCCAAAAGCTTTTCCATACCATCCGTAAGATTGTTGGGTGTTGTAGTCAGTGTCATTACGGAGGAACCCATGATCAGAAAAACCAGCCGGATTGCCATAAATACTGCTGTTCTGATGCCTTCTCTGGTGATCTGGACTTTCCAAAAGGCCACTACCACCTCTCCCGGTGTCAAAAACAGGTTAAACACCACAGCTATGATCAGCAAAAACACAATAGACTTCATT
This sequence comes from uncultured Lachnospiraceae bacterium, assembly GCA_900554925.1. Classification (GTDB taxonomy): domain Bacteria; phylum Bacillota; class Clostridia; order Lachnospirales; family Lachnospiraceae; genus Suilimivivens. The sequence continues at coordinate 4,342 of USJG01000109.1, read as the reverse complement.
CCCCTGATCATAAATTTAAGGGGAACCCTGGACATTCTGATTATCACTGCCAGGAAGATTCCGGCCATAAGATAACCTATCAAGTTGTCTACAATAAAAAGGGAAATTATATAGCAAATCGTAGTTACCAGCTTAACCCTTGGATCAAGTCTGTGTATTACGGAATCTGTCTGATAATATTGTCCCAGTGTAATATCTCTTAACATCTTTATACCTATGCCCTTCTTAAATCCGGGCGCATCATATGCCTTTTTTCCAATTATCTGTTCAAGGCCTTCAGCACTGCGGTTTTGGCCTCTTCAATCGTAGTAATATCCGTATCTACATCCAGTCCGCTTTGTTTTAAAGCCTGCATGATATAAGTTACCTGGGGGGCCGCCAGCCCTACCTGCTCCAGCTTTTCGTAATGCCGGAATACTTCTTTAGGCTCGTTATCAAGCATCACCTGTCCACGGTTCATAACAATGATCCTGTCTACGTACCTGGCCACATCCTCCATACTATGGGAAACCAATATCACTGTCATTCCGGTTTCCCTGCGCAGCCTGGCTATCTGATCAAGGATCTCATCCCTGCCTTTGGGATCAAGCCCTGCTGTGGGTTCATCTAAAATAAGCACCTCCGGTTTCATGGCAAGTACGCCGGCAATGGCGGCCCGGCGCTTTTGCCCCCCTGACAGATCAAAGGGAGATTGATAAAAGTACTCGTCCTCAAGGCCTACCTGCTTCAATGCATTATATGCCCGCAATTCTACTTCCTTTTTATCAAGTCCCAGATTCTTGGGTCCGAAGCATACGTCCGAAAACACGTCAATTTCAAACAATTGATGCTCAGGATATTGAAAGACCAAACCCACCTTGCTTCGCAGTTCCTTTTTATTGTAATCACTGTCATGAATATCAGCACCATTATAATAAACGCTGCCGCTGGTAGGCTTTAACAGTCCGTTTAAATGCTGTACCAGTGTAGACTTTCCTGATCCTGTATGCCCGATCAGGCCAATAAACTGTCCATCCGGTATCACCAGATTAATATCCTTAAGGGCTGCATATTCCATGGCAGTGCCTGCCTCGTATATATAGTTAACATGATCCAAAATAATTGACATTTCTTCCTTCATTTCTGTGCTGCTTCGCGCACCTTAATTCCTGATACCACAGCCGGCTTAAGCCCCTTCAGATTTACGCTTTAGCTGGCGTCCTGCCTTGCAATCCCAGTGCTTCCACCAGCTCCTTGCAGGTCAGTATTCCTTCGGGTATGGCAAGGCCGCTTTCCCTGAGTTCATGTGCCAGCAGCGTTACCTGCGGAACATCCAGTCTCAGGGATTTCAGTTTATTTACCTGACTGAAGATTTCCCTGGGAGTTCCCTCCATGGCAATCTTTCCCTTATCCATAACAAATACCTTGTTTGCATGAATAATTTCTTCCATGTAATGTGTGATCAATATGACTGTAATTCCTTCCACGTCATTTAAGGCTCTCACTGCACGGATAACTTCTTTACGCCCATTGGGGTCCAGCATGGCGGTGGGTTCATCAAGCACAATACATTTAGGGTGCATTGCGATCACTCCGGCAATGGAAACACGCTGCTTTTGTCCCCCTGAAAGCTTGTTGGGAGAATGCTTGCGAAACTCATACATTCCAACAGCCTTAAGGCTCTCCTCAACTCTCGCCCAGATCTCAGCAGTAGGCACGCCCAGATTTTCCGGCCCGAATCCAACATCCTCTTCCACTACCTGTCCAATAATCTGATTGTCCGGATTTTGAAATACCATGCCTGCTTTCTGCCTGATATTCCAAAGGTTAGCGTCATCGGAGGTGTCCATTCCATCTACCCAGACAGTCCCTTCCGTGGGATAAAGGATCGCATTGATATGTTTGGCAAGAGTAGATTTTCCGGAACCGTTATGACCGAGAATTGCCACAAAGTCCCCCTGCTTAACATTCAGGTTCACCTCATCCACTGCTCGTGTAATTCCTTCTACATTTCCTTCTTCATCTCTTCTTATATATTCAAATACGAGATTTTTAGCCTCTACGATTCCCATTTTTCCCTTTCCGCACGCATGGCGAAACAAATTTATTTCCGCCCTATATTGTACAGGATATTGTTTTCATTTGCAATAGATTGTGTTTTGTCGTATGATACTTACGAATGACAAGAAGAGCTGGTTACTTGATAAATATACTAACCAGGATTCAGGAGTTGAGTATGAATAAATGGATTAGGCCTTTGGGCACTTTAATTTTAATTATATTGATTTGTTCTGTTACAGTGCGTTTACTGACAAGAGGGGAAACGCTTTCAGATTATGCTGACAATCATCCGGAAATTGCATATGCAACGCCAGATAAGACCCCGGAGCCAAGTCCTTTCCCAACAGCCTCTTTACTGCCATCGCCTGCCCCTACGCCTTCTCCTGATATGGGGGAAATGCCTTCAAAGCCGGCCGCGTCTCCTACCGCTTTGGAGTCGCCCGAAAGCGTTCATTATAAAGATGGCTTCTTTTATCAGCCGCTAAATGATGCTGTCATTGCGAAGATTACAGGGATTTCTTTTCCAGTGTCCGAAACCATCGCCCCTGCGCTGGCACTGTCAGCAACTAATATTGTTTCTGACCAGGAAGCTGACATGCTTGCTGTTTCTTATGATGATTTGTGCTATTTAAACGTTCTTCACTATGATTTTAACGGAGAAATTCAGACGGGAGAGTTGATCTGCAATAAAGATATTGCCCAGGATCTGGTGGAAATTTTTTACGAGCTTTACTTAAATGAATACCAGATAGAAAAAATCAGACTCATTGATGAATATAATGGAGATGACACCGCCTCCATGCTGGATAACAACACCTCCTGCTTTAATTACAGAGTGGTAGATGGCACTTCCAGCCTTTCCAAACACGCCCTGGGCTGCGCTGTCGATATTAATCCTTTTTATAATCCATATGTTGTCTATAATAAAGATGGAAGTGGTGAAACCTATATCTCCCCGGAAGGAAGCGAACCATACGCTGACCGTTCCCAAAATTTCCCATATAAGATTGATGAAAACGATCTGTGTTACAAATTATTTAAAGAGCATGGTTTTATCTGGGGTGGAGATTGGAACTCCTGTAAGGATTATCAGCATTTTCAGAAGACTGTGGACTGATTAAGGCCCTGCCTTGGCAGAGCCTTGAAGGTATTTGCTCGAAGGTATCTGGAGCTGTTTTAATGGGTAAACAACTGTGTCCAATAGTTAGTGCCATTTGCATCCTGATAATAGCCTACGCCTATTTTAGTAAATCTGGCATTTAGAATATTGGCTCTGTGGCCATCGCTGTTCATCCATGCCTGCATAACAGCCTCAGGAGTTTTCTGTCCCCAGGCAATGTTTTCGCCTGCACCTTTATAATTTACTCCCTGCTCCTGTAAGGCAGTGCTGAATTTGCTTCCATCAGGTCTGGTATGGGAAAATAACTGCCTGATTTCTCCTGCACGAACCTGGGCTGCGGCTTCTACATTTGTATCTAATGTCAATTCACTTAATCCTGCTTTTGCCCGCTCCTCATTTACCAGCTTAACTACCTGCTGTGCAAAAGTCAATTCTTCTGTGTCTGTTTCGGGAGTATCTGATTCATTTTCTCCCGGATTCTCTGTTTCTGGCAAATCAGGTGTACCAGTTCCCGGTGCATCTATCTCCGGTGTATCTGGAAGATTGCTTTCAGGTGTATCAGGTGTGCCGGGATCATCTGTATCCGGTGCTGAAGGTGGATTACTTTCAGGAAGGTTTACTTCAGGCCAGCAGTTATCCCAATCAACTTTCCCTAATTCCTCTTCCAGCCTGCCTATAATATTTTCGATACTATCCTCACAGTCAATCTTTTCCACAATGACTGCATATCCATTCTTCTCAAGCTTTTCCAAAACTGAATTTCCTTCGCTCGCCAACACAGAAAGCGGTGAAGATGCCATCGTCATTGCTGTTGCTGCTGTTAATGTTAATAATGTTAATTTTTTCATTTTTTTCTCCTTTCAAACTTCCCCATTTTACATGAAACAATTACATACAAAAAAATAAATTGTTTCTTTTTTATTACGTAATTATTACGTTTTTGTTACATTCACATGTTAACATAACATCAACTAGAAATAAACAGGGAATCTCTGGAAATAAAGAACAAAGAATTTCCTGTTATGATTCGGATGTCAAAAGGTGCTTTTAAAAAAGTGATCTGGCAGATGGCACAAATTTACCAAGCACCTTTTGACACTAGAATTCGTTAGAATAAAGTGTCGCAAGCGACACTTCGCGCGCGAGCGGATGCGCATGCAAAAAAGCATTTTACTTTGTCAG
>USJG01000108.1 GCA_900554925.1 uncultured Lachnospiraceae bacterium | reverse complement strand
TCCATGTCCCGAAATTGCTGCGCTACTTAAGGCCATTAAGAAAATCTCATTTTCCTTTGCAATGACAGCTTAGCAATTCCTTTTGAGCAATCTGCCAATTTCCAAATTTACCAGGCACCTTTTGTCACCCAAATCGTTATATGAAAAAAATCATAAAAGAATGTAAAGTACACTTGACAGAAAATGTAAAGCGTACTATACTTTGAAATGTAAAGCATGCTATACATTTAATCCGCTGATATTTGGAAGGAAGTGCTTCCTTAAATCTGCGGCATCAATAGGAGGACTGATAATATGCAGACCAGGATTTTGCAGTACAGAAAGGAGAGAAAGGTTACCCAGGAAGAATTGGCAGATAAAGTCAATGTCACCAGGCAGACCATTATTGCGTTGGAAAACGGAAAGTATAAGGCGTCGTTAGTGCTGGCCCACAAGATAGCCCAGTTTTTTGGCGTAACAATTGAAGAAATGTTTATTTTTGACAGGGAGGATGAGAATTTATGAAAATCAAAGGACTTTTTTGCGGGACGATGGCAGTAACCAATGAGGAATACAGAAAGGTTTTAAAAAGAAGGAATCTGTGGATGGCGGCGCTTGCCACAGCGGGAGCCTTAATTGCAGGCGCAGCGCTGGCAACGGGACAAAGCGGAAAGGCAGCGCTTCCTGAGTATATTTTGGGCGTATATTGCGGGTTTGGCACAGGGCTTGCAATAGCCGGAATCCTTCTATTTGTGCGCAATTTAATATTAATGAAAAATGAGGATAAGCTAAAGCAAAGCAGATTGGAAAATTCAGATGAAAGATTGATGGAAATTTCAAACAAAGCCGCTTTGACCGCCATAAAGGTCATGCTGCTGGCCGTAACAGCGGTTGGTCTTATTGCCGGTATTTATGAGCCAATGATGATAAAAGCGTTAATATTTATACTGGATGTGTTTTTATTTTCTTATGTTGCGGCATTTGCTTTTTTTAAGAAAAAAATGTAAAAGATTTTATTTTTCTTTAAGTATTTGCGTCTATGACAGCTTAACTATTTATGTTACCATGATAGCTGGAACTCTGTTTTACAAAAGAGGAGAACGGTTATCATGGTAATTTCATTTTACGGGCTTTGCTGGTTCTATTTCATTTATTCTTTTATTGGCTGGTGCGGCGAGGTCTGTGTAGCGGCCATTCAAAAGAGAAAATTTATAAACCGGGGGTTTGTGAGCGGCCCTGTATGTCCCATTTACGGGGCAGGAGCGGCAGCCTTTACCATATTTTTGCCTGAACTTAGGGGGAATATTTTTTTCCTGTTTCTGGGAGGCGTCATTTTAGCTTCCTTTATTGAATTTGTAACAGGCGCACTTATGGAAAAAGTGTTTCACAAAAAATGGTGGGATTATTCGAATCTGCGTTTTAACTTTGAAGGATATATTTGTCTTAGATATTCCCTGCTCTGGGGATTTTTCGCAGTTCTTCTTATTTATTTTGTAAATCCCTTTCTCGCATCTGTAATAACGCTTTTGCCAGAAACAGTGGGAATTATCCTTCTTTGGATGCTGAGCGTTTTTTTGCTTTGTGATGTGATTGGAAGTGCGCTTGCCATAAGAGGAATGCAAAAGAGGCTCCAGCAGCTTTCGCAGTTGACAGAAGGCATAGGGCAGGTGTCCAAAATTCTGGAGAATGCCATTACCAGAAGAATTACAAAGCGTATGGAGAAAGCCTTTCCGGCCCTGGAGGCCAGGAATTTAAAGGCGCAGCCCGCTGCCAGGGAAAAACCCACGGTGTTTGCAAAAGGGTGCAGCTTTTATAAGCTGGTGAGTCTGTTTTTTGCAGGGGCTTTTTTGGGGGATATTACGGAAACGGTATTTTGTCTGGCCACAACAGGGCATCTTATGAGCCGGAGCAGTGTTGTTTACGGGCCCTTTAGCATTGTGTGGGGGCTTGGGTGTGCGCTGCTGACTGCAATTCTGTATCGAATAAAGAATAAGAGTGATTCCTATATTTTTGCAGCTGGAACGTTGCTTGGGGGAGCCTATGAATATGTGTGCAGTGTTTTTACAGAGCTTGTGTTTGGCACGGTATTCTGGGATTACAGTGGGTTCCGGTTTAATCTGGGAGGAAGGATCAATCTGCTTTACTGTTTCTTTTGGGGAATAGCGGCGGTTGTCTGGATGAAATTTTTGTATCCGAAGCTCTCTGGATGGATCGAAAAAATACCTGTGAGGGCTGGTAAGATTTTATGTAACCTTTTAATTGTTTTTATGGCTTTTGACATTCTTCTTTCAGTAGCTGCGCTGGCCAGATATGAGGAAAGGCAAACAGGGCAGGAAGGGAAGCAGCAGACGGTAAACGTACTTGACGAATTTTTGGACGCGCATTTTGATGATGAACGAATGGAACGGATTTATCCCAACGCAAAAATTGTAACAAAATAGTTGTTGACAAATAATATTATATGCCATATAGTTATATATCAGTAACAATACTATATGGCATATAATATTATAAAAATTAAAACCACGATGTTCAAAAAGAAAGGGGCGGAGGATATGGTTTTTAACACAGGGGCAGCATTGTTGGATGCAATCGTGCTGGCAGTGGTATCCAGAGAACCGGAAGGCGCCTATGGGTATAAGATCACCCAGGACGTCCGGCTGGTAATAGAACTTTCCGAGTCTACGTTGTATCCGGTGCTCAGAAGGCTGCAGAAGGACGAATGCCTTGAGGTTTATGACAGAGAGTGCGCGGGAAGAAACAGAAGATATTACAAGGCCACGGAAAAGGGACGGTTGCAGCTAAATTTATATGAAAGTGAATGGAGAAAATATTCTGCAAAGATCAACAGTATATTCGAGGGAGGAATGACAAATGAGTAGATGGGAATTTATGAGGCAATTAGAGGAATTGCTCTTAGACATCTCACCCAGCGAGCGGGAGGAGGCCCTTCAATATTATAATGATTATTTTAACGACGCTGGCAGGGAAAATGAAGAGGAAGTAATAAAAGCATTAGGTTCGCCTGAGCAGGTGGCCAGGATCGTAAGAGATGGGCTTGGTGAGAATGGAAACCGAGGGGAATTTACAGAACATGGATTTTCAAATGACAGCGGCAACTTGCAAAATGCCATCATAAAAAGAAATGCAGGAAGTAGCTCTGATGCTGGAAATGTCGATCCTGCACAAGGCAATGGCCAGACAGGAAGTCAGAACACAGCAAAAAAGAATATGCCGGCATGGGCCATTGTGCTTATCGTAATCGGATGCATTTTTTTATCACCGGTTATTCTGGGGCTGGCAGGAGCTTTACTTGGGGTAATTGTAAGTGTGTTTGCAGCGCTGCTTAGTGTGATTGTTGGTATCTTCTGCGCCATGCTCATTTTATATATTGTAGCTTTCGCACTGGTGGCAGCAGGAATTGGAACAATAATTTCTCATCCTATAACAGGCATAGGACTTATTGGCGGCGGATGCCTCTGCGCGGCACTGGGGATTTTGTTTATGCTGCTTCTGGTATTTCTGACAGGGAAATGTATTCCAGGTATTTGTCAGGGAATCAGTTATATTTTCAAGAAAATTTTTGGTAAAAAAGGAGGTGCAAAAGCATGAGTAAATTTGTAAAGGGCAGTTTGATTGCGGCAGGGATATTGGCAGCTCTGGGATGTATCTTTTGTATGATCGGTGCTTTGGCAGGAGGAAAAAGCGCGGTGTACTGGATACAAAATGATGATTATGCAGAAGAAAAACTGGAACAAGTGGGTGAAAAACTGGAAAATGCACTTTCAAAAATTCATATAGGAAGCTGGCACCTCGTATGGAGAGATAATGATATTACAGTTGACTTGGGAGAAAATAAGAACTCCGGCGAGCTTACGGTAAATGATCATGTTAGTGGCAGTACAACAGATTTGAACGGAGGAACGGCTATGTCAGAAGGAACTGTCAGGGCGGAGGAAGTCAGGAATCTTGACCTGTCACTTGGGGCGGGTACTTTCATTATCAAAGAAAAGGAAGCTGGTGACGGAATCATTGATATTTATATTGAGGGCGCAGGCCGATGTGATTACCATGTGAAAAACGGTACCCTTTATGTAGAGGGATTTAAAGAGATTAAAGTAATTGGCAGTGATATTTCAAAAAATACCATTACCTTAGTGATTCCGGAAGATATGGATTTTGATGAGGTGGACATGGAAGTAGGAGCAGGGGTCATGGAGGTTTATGATCTTAAGGCGAAAGAACTTGATGCCAATGTGGGAGCAGGAGAGCTTTTCCTGAAGAATATAGAAACAGGGGGGCTTTCATCAGAAATAGGAGCAGGAGAGCTAAATGCTGAAAATGTAAATGCCAGGGATGCCGACATTACCGTCAGTATGGGAGAATGTGTCTACAGGGGAACTATCCAGGAAAATCTGGACGCGGAATGTGATATGGGCAATATGGAATTTTATTTAAGTGGAACAGAAAAAGAGCACAATTATGAAATTGAGTGCGCTATGGGTAACATAGAGGTAGGCGGTTATTCCTTTACTGCGCTGGCAGCCGAAAAAAAGATCAATAATGGTGCCAGAGGTACCTTTGACATTTCCTGTAATATGGGAAATATAACGATTTCCTTTGAAAATTAGAAAGGGGTGGTCAGCAGAGGGCCTTCGTCTGCTATATCCTGTCAATCTGATCTATCGCATACAGAGGCAGATTGACGAGCCATTCTTCCTTTTTATAGTCTGCCATGGAAGCGCGGACAGACACTTCGGGCGAGTACTTTTCCCGATAGGTTTTCAGACTCTTGGCCCTGAGATTTACTTCTGCCTTTACTTCAACGGGAACGATCTGCTCGCCCGTATCAACGACAAAATCAATCTCGCAGGAACCTCTGTCGTTAGTGTAATAGTAAATGTCCAAGTCTTCAATGGTTTTAAGCTGCTGACAAACGTACTGTTCTGTAAGCGCACCTTTGAACTCAACGAAAAGGTCATTGCCGTCAAGCAAAGTGCGCTGACGAAGTCCTGCCATACATCCCAGAAGGCCAACGTCTACCACAAACAGCTTAAATGCTTTCAGGTCCTCATACGCTAGCAAAGGGATTCCTGCTTTATTAACCCGGCTCACTTTATGGACAAGACCGCAGTCACTAAGCCACATAATCGCAGTTTCATACTCTTTCGCACGAGCCCCTTCACGAATAAGACCATAGATAAACTTTTTGTTTTCTTTGGCAAGCTGGGAAGGAATACTGTTCCACAGAATACGAAGTCTCGGAACAATTTCGTTTGGAGCATGCTTGGAGAAATCCTGTTCATAGGCAGCAAGGATTCGTTTTTGAATTTCACGAACTTCGTTAAAGTCTTTGTTCTCCACAAAGCTTTGCACAGCTTCGGGCATGCCGCCAACAAAATAGTAATGCTTTAAGGAATCGATATAGGTTTGCTTAAAACTTGTGATCATCTCAAAGTCTCGCTCATCAAGAAGCTTAGCAAAACGCTCCTTATCGGTGGCCATCAAAAATTCTTTGAAAGAAAGAGGATAGAGTTTCAGAAAATCCACCTTGCCAACAGGGAAAGATGTGCCCTGGTGCAAAGCAATACCGAGCAGGGAGCCAGCACATATAATATGATACTGCGGTGCATTTTCATAGAAATATTTAAGAGACGAAAGCGCTCTGGGAACTTCCTGCACTTCGTCAAAAATCAGCAAAGAATTATTTGGATCAATTTTGTGGCCTGCATAGAGCTCCAGTCCCATAATTAAGCGGTCGGTATCCAAATCGGAGTCAAACAATTTTGCCATTCTGGAATTGGAGTCAAAATTGATATATACCGTATCCGCGTACGCCTGCCTGCCAAATTCTTTCATTAGCCAGGTCTTGCCGACCTGACGTGCCCCTTCGATGATTAAAGGCTTACGACGCTTATTTTGTTTCCATTTTATTAATTTTTCGATTGCGATTCGGTACATACATGCGCCTCCGTTATTATAATGTAAATATAGTATGGCACATAATTACAAAAAATACAACGAGTTTTAGATGGATAATCACACTTTTTACAGCGAATAAAGTGTATTTTGCCCACAGTGTACCATCAATACACAGAACCTTAAAGGGAACAGAGCAATAGTCCCTGATATAAAAATAAGCTATACCTGGTCATTAAATCAGGTATAGCTTACTTAAATTTCTGTTAATTTTTCTTATTGCTTAAGGTAAAAAACAATCCGGCTTTCTTAAGGGCTGGTCTGAGCGCCAGATAAACCAGAACAGAAACAATAGTGGAAGTAACTGCATTGATAGAGGTAGAAGCCACATTCCATGCAAGTGTCAGCTCAGCGGCAGGTTTTCCTAAAATAATCAGTTTGTAGAAATATCCCACGAGGGGATCAAAAATAACATTGAATAAAAGACCTCCCACAGCGGCAAGCGTGGACCAGAGCGCTACCTTCTTCTGCTCAGTTTCCAGAGTAATCCTGCCGATTTTATGCGCGATCAGGCCGGTGATCAGTCCGATGCAGAGCTTTAATATAAAGGTTTTGGGCGCATATACAATATAGACCGGATCAAGCAGATCTCCGATGGTCATGCCGATGGCACCGCCAAGGCCGCCATAAAAGCCGCCAAGCAGCAGGGCGCCAAGCACGCAGACGGCATTTCCCAGATGAATGGAGGTTGCGTCTCCGCCGGGAAGAGGTATCTTAATTTGTAAAAAAGTAAATACTACGTAGGATAAGGCCGCCATCAGGCCGGTTAAAGCTATTTTTTGCGCTGTTTGATTTTTCATAAGTAAATCCTCCTCAAATTGTTGTTGTACCTTATTATACACAGAAGTGGCACTGTTAAAAGTGCCAAATCATAACTTTTTAACCATACCAGTTTACAGATTATTCTCACAGGAAATGGAGTTATACTTGCGATACAGAGGGAATTGGTGTACGATAGCAAAGCGGAAAGAGGGAAAGAAATTATGCAGAAAAAAATTGGAATAAGCGGAAGTACATTAAAAATAATAGCGGTGGTTTGTATGCTGCTTGACCATACGGCGGCAGTGCTTTTGGGGTATATGCTGATTAAAAGCGGAATATACTCCGTGGAGGATATTTCCTTTTCCTATATAAAGGAACTGATACAGGCAGATCCTATAGGCTGGGTTTATCTGGCTTATCAAATAATGCGCAGGATATTGGGGAGGCTGGCTTTTCCTGTCTATTGCTTCTTATTAATAGAAGGATTTGAGAAAACCGGAAACAGAAAAAAATATGCGGGAAGGCTCTTTCTTTTTGCGCTGATTTCAGAAATACCTTTTAATCTTGCATTTAGCGGAAAAGTATTTTACAGTCCTTATCAAAATGTTTTTTTTACTCTCTTTATCGGATTATTGATGATATGGGTTATGGAGGGAGTGGAAAAGCGGTGGAAATCTCTGCTGCCTAAGCTGACCGGGTGGGCACTGGTCTTTTTGGCGGCGGCAGTTTTATCGGAAAAGATTAATTGTGATTATGGCGTTTACGGCATGATTGCAATAGCCCTTTTATTTTTGTTCCGCAAAAATAAGACAGAACAGATCATTGCGGGCTGCGTGGCATTTTTATGGGAAATTACAGCGCCTCTGGCGTTTATTTTTATTGCTCTTTATAACGGTAAGCGGGGAATGAAATTAAAATATTTCTTTTATATCTTTTATCCGGCACATCTGCTGGTGCTTTACCTGT